>JAPOKG010000010.1 GCA_029977785.1 Actinomycetota bacterium
GTCATCTTCGCAGCGCTAGTTGCGATTGCAGTTCTTCTTGGAATCCGCGAACTCAATCGTGCGTTATCGGCTGCCAGCATCCATCTTCCTCTCTGGGCGCTGACCGGCGCAGGCATCGGCCTCTCAGCGGCAACGTGGATCGGGGGAGTATCGGGGCTCGCAGTTGCTACAGCAATTGCCTTTCCCTGTTTATTAGTTTTGCAACTACCGCAAGGCACAGAGAACTTTGTAAAGACCGCGTCAGCATCAGCGCTGGTCTTGATGTACCTGCCATTTCTTGCCGGATTTCTGATTCTGCTTGCGCGCCCTTATAACGGCTTAGAACGCGTCATGACGCTTGTAGTCCTTGTGGGATGCAATGACACCTTTGCTTACTTAACTGGCGTTTTATTGGGTAAGCACCCTCTTGCGCCAAAGATTAGCCCTAAGAAAACTATTGAAGGTTTAGTTGGCTCACTCATCTTTACAACAATTGGTGGCTCACTAGCTTTTGTTTACATCATGCAATCTGATTGGTGGTTGGGAGCAATCGCGGGACTTGTCACGGTCTTTACAGCAACCGCCGGAGATCTCATTGAATCAGCGCTCAAGCGAGATATGGCAATCAAAGATATGGGCTCACTTCTTCCAGGACATGGCGGCATCATGGATCGCCTTGATTCAGCTCTCTTTGCCGCACCCGCTTTGTGGCTTGCTTTAGAAATTGTCCGCCGTGCGCAAGACTCTGGCCTGTTATGACAACTGAGCGCCCCACTGAGCTGAAGTTAGTCTTTGATGAACCGGTACAGAGAAAGAAAGCACCCAAGCATTTAGCTGACTTTTCACCGGCAGAGCGCAAAGCATTTGCTAAAGATCTTGGCTTTCAACCATTTCGTGCGGCGCAAGTAGCAACGCACTACTTCACCCATCTTTCCAATAATCCAGAAGAGTGGACAGATATCCCAGCCGCTGAGCGCCAAGTGATTTCTGAAGCGTTGACCCCCAAGTTAATTGAACTAGTTACTACTCGCACGACAGATGGTGGGATGACTCGTAAAGATTTATGGAAGTTGCACGATGGTGTTCTCGTTGAATCTGTCTTAATGCGTTATTCAGATCGCACCACCGTCTGTATCTCATCCCAAGCAGGATGTGGCATGAACTGTCCTTTCTGTGCAACAGGACAAGCAGGCCTTACTCGCAATCTTTCGGCTGGTGAAATAACAGACCAAATCGTGGCTGCTGCACGCGCGTGCGCAAATGGTGAACTACCCGGTGGGCCAACACGTCTCTCCAACATAGTCTTTATGGGAATGGGTGAGCCACTAGCTAACTACAACGCAGTCGTGCGGACGCTTCATAACATCACAGATCCAAATCCAGATGGTCTTGGAATTTCGGCTCGCTCTGTCGTTGTTTCGACTGTCGGGTTAGTGCCCGGCATTGAGAAGCTCATGGAAGAAGGAATTAACTGCACGCTCGCGGTTTCACTTCACACACCGGATGATGAACTTCGTGACAGCCTTGTACCAATTAACAATCGCTTCAATGTCCGCGAAGTTTTGGCAGCAGCTGATGCTTATGAAAAGAAGACCGGTCGCCGCTATTCAATCGAGTACGCACTTATTCGCGACATTAATGATCAATCGTGGCGCTCAGACCTATTGGGTCGCTTACTTAAGAACCGCAACGCCCACGTCAACCTCATTCCACTTAATCCAACACCAGGTTCTAAGTGGACCGCATCCCGTCGCGAAGATGAGGCAGAGTTTGTTCGCATCCTTGAGTCTTATGGGGTTCCCGTCACAGTACGAGACACTCGTGGCCGCGAGATTGATGGCGCATGCGGACAGTTGGCCGCTAGTGAGAATGCAAAGAATTAACTAGTATCACTGCATGGCCCCAACAGTGGATTTGAAAGAAGCAGCAGCTGCATACGAAGCGGCCACACAGTATTTTCTTAATTTAGCGCGGGGCGTAACTCCTGATGTGATTGATGTGCATGCCGAGAATGAATGGTCGGCACGTCAATGCATTCATCACATGGCAGATTCTGAGGCGCAGTCATATGCGCGCCTGCGTCGCTTGGTTGCCGAACCTGAAGGTTCGATTATTCAGGGATATGACGAAGCCGCCTGGGCTAATGAACCTAAGCTTGCATATTCCGATGGTGACGTTACTAATTCGATTGCAGTCTTTGCGGCTGTACGCGCTGCCTCATTGGATTTGGTTAAGCGATTAGAAGACAGCGATCTCGAGAAGTTTGGTGAGCATACAGAAGCTGGCAAGTACACAATTGCTCGCTGGTTAGAAACTTATACAAAACATCCATATGATCACGGTGATCAGTTGGTAAGGGCTACGAAAGGTCAGGCATAGCAGGTGAAGAAGTTACAGAATTTCATCAATGGCAAGTCAGTCGATAGCGCATCTGGCGAAACCACAACTCTGATTAATCCTTCGACCGGTCAAGCCTTTGCCACGGCCCCTAACTCAAACGCTGCCGATATCGATAAAGCTATGAAGGCAGCAAGTGAGGCCTTTCCAATTTGGCGCGATTCCACACCTTCAGAGCGCCAACGCGCACTTCTTAAAATTGCCGATGCCATCGAAGCTCGTGCGCAGGAATTTGTTGATATTGAATCCGAGAACTGCGGTAAGCCAAAGGGTCTGACAGCATCAGAAGAAATTCCACCGATGGTGGATCAGATTCGCTTCTTCGCAGGGGCTGCTCGCAACCTTGAAGGTCGCTCTGCTGGTGAATATATGAAGGGCATGACCTCATTTATTCGTCGCGAACCAATCGGCGTTTGTGCGCAAGTAACTCCATGGAACTACCCAATGATGATGGCGGTCTGGAAATGGGCGCCGGCAATCGCTGCTGGAAACTCAGTAGTTCTAAAGCCAAGTGATACAACTCCGGCATCAACTCTCTTTATGGCACAGATCATG
This sequence comes from Actinomycetota bacterium, assembly GCA_029977785.1. GTDB lineage: Bacteria > Actinomycetota > Actinomycetes > Nanopelagicales > Nanopelagicaceae > Planktophila. The sequence goes on from JAPOKG010000010.1 coordinate 2,932, forward strand.
GGCGAATTTCTTCCGGATGGCGTGATTAATGTAATCGCCGGAGAACGTGCAACAGGTGCTGCGCTCGTTGATCACCCAACTCCTGCGATGGTTTCAGTTACAGGTTCAGTGCGTGCCGGTATGGAAGTTGCTGGAGCTGCAGCTAAATCACTCAAGCGTGTACACCTTGAACTTGGCGGCAAAGCCCCCGTTGTCGTCTTCAACGATGCTGATCTGCAAGCTGCCGCTGAAGGCATTGCTTTAGCTGGTTACTTCAATTCAGGCCAGGATTGCACCGCAGCAACTCGAGTTATTGTGCAAGAAGGTGTTTATGAAGAGATGGTGAAGTTGCTGGCAGATCAGGCGACAAACCATATAGGCATGGGTATGCCAGAAGAAGATGTCATCGTCGGCCCAGTAAATAACGCATCACAATTTGATCGCGTTAACGGCTTTATCTCTCGTACGCCTTCACATGCTCGTATCGTGGCTGGTGGCCAGCCAACAAATCGCGCTGGCTACTTTGTGGCACCTACTGTTATCGCCGACCTCAAGCAGAGTGATGAGTTGATTCAATCTGAAATCTTCGGTCCAGTAATCACAATTCAGAAATTTAAGGATGAGGCCGAAGCAGTAGCGATGGCCAACGGAGTCGAATACGGTCTGGCCTCATCGGTCTGGACCAAGGACCACGGTCGCGCGATGCGTCTGGCCAAGGCCTTTGACTTCGGCTGCGTCTGGATTAACACCCACATCCCTGTGGTGGCCGAGATGCCTCATGGCGGATTTAAGCGCAGCGGATACGGCAAGGATCTCTCGAACTATGGCTTCGAGGATTACACCCGCATCAAGCATGTGATGACCAATCTCAACGCCTAAATCCTTTGAGAAATCACCAAAGAATTCTTTCGATTTAGGTTTGGCTCACGCTCAAAAGGGCTACATAATGAGCCCTGCACGTCCGTCCCTTACACCGGCAAGATTTACTAAAAAGGAGCCCATGACTCATGGCTAAGAATCCACTATCACCAGAAGCACGCACAATTCTTAATTCACATCTTTCTCGTCGTGCTGTCTTAGCCGGCGCTGGAGCAGTCGCGGGTGCTGGTGCGCTCGCATCATGCGGAATCGGCGGCGGAGGATCAGATTCCTCTAATGCAGTTCGCTGGGGAAACTGGCCTCTCTACCTCGATGTTGATGACTCAGGTAAGAAGTACCCAACTCTTGAAGCTTTCACAAAAGAGACTGACATTGCAGTTAAGTACTTTGAAGATTACAACGATAACGATGAGTTCTTCGGAAAAGTACAAGCACAACTTAAGATTAAGAAAGATATTGGCTACGACCTAGTCTGCCCAACGGACTGGATGGCAGGACGTTGGATTCGCCTTGGATATGCACAGAAGTTTGATGCTGCAAATATTCCAAACAAGTCAAATATTCTTGACACACTTGCAACACCTTCATTTGATGCCAAGCGTGAATACACACTCACATGGCAGGGCATCATGGGTGGATTCGGTTGGAACGTCGAGAAGAATCCAAAGGGAATCCGTACCATTGAAGATCTCTTCTCTCCAGCAAATAAGGGAAAGATTGTTGTTCTCTCTGAAATGCGTGACACCGTCGGTATCATCTTGCTCTCACAGGGCGTTAACTTGCAGACAGTGACTGAAGATCAATTTATGAACGCAGTTGATTTCTTGGCTAAGAAGATTGCAGATGGTTGGATCCGCGGTGTTAAGGGCAATGAATACGCTGAAGACCTCACATCAGGAGACGCCACAGCTGTTATCGGTTGGTCTGGCGATATGTTTATTCTTAAGTCTGAGAACGAAGGCAAGTTTGACTTCGCAGTTCCAGAATCAGGCGGAACAATCTCTGGCGATAACATGTTGATTCCATCAACTGCTACCGCTGAGGCTAAGGCAAACGCTGAGAAGCTCATCAACTACTACTACGAACCAGCTGTTGCTGCCGAAGTAGCTGCCTACGTCAACTATGTCTGCCCAGTTAAGGGTGCACAAGCTGAGATGGAGAAGATTGATCCAGAGCTTGCCAAGAGCGAGTTCATCTTCCCAACTGAGAAGATGATGGCGAATCTCAATGTATTCCGCTCACTCTCACCTACAGAAGAATCAACTTGGACCGAGGCTTTCCAGAAGGCCGCCGGCAACTAAGTGTCCGATGTAGCTAGCTCTGCACGTGGAGATTTAATACTCTCTCATCTGACCAAGTCATATGGAGATTTCACTGCTGTCAATGATTTGTCGCTGACAATTCCTAAAGGCTCATTCTTTGCGTTACTTGGGCCTTCAGGATGCGGCAAGACAACAACGCTACGCATGATTGCAGGGCTAGAAGAACCAACCCAAGGAACAATTTCTTTGGGCGTTACCGACATTACTCATACCAAGCCATATCAGCGCCCTATCAATACAGTATTTCAAAACTACGCACTCTTTCCACACCTAACCATCTTCGAAAACATTGCATTTGGTTTGCGTCGCCGAGGAATTAAAGATGTAGACGAAGCTGTCAATAAGGCTCTGAACTTGGTTGAACTTCCACACCTTGCGCAGCGAAAGCCAACTCAACTATCTGGTGGGCAGCAGCAACGTATCGCGCTAGCGCGTGCGATTGTTAACCGCCCAGCGTTGCTACTCCTCGATGAACCACTTGGCGCACTTGATCTCAAGCTTCGTCGCCAGATGCAGATTGAACTCAAGTGGATCCAAAAGGAAGTGGGAATCACCTTCGTGCACGTAACCCACGATCAGGAAGAGGCCATGACTATGGCGGACACCATCGCGGTGATGAATGAAGGCCAGATTGAGCAGATGGGTTCACCTGCTGATCTGTATGACAATCCCGAAACTGCTTTCGTTGCAAACTTCTTGGGTCAGTCAAACCTCATTAAGGGAACGATTAGTGGCAACGATGGTGACAATCAGATCATTGATCTCTTCGGACAAAAGATTTCACTTCGCAAGAACCGCTCTCACGCTGTCGACAATTCGATCTATGCAGGAATCCGTCCGGAAAAGTTCCGTATCTCGCGCCTTGAAACTGCGACCTCCGGCAATGTTTTGACTGGCGGAAAAGTTGAGGATGTTTCCTACATCGGCGTCTCGACTCAATATCAAGTCTTGATGCCGTGGGGACAAGAGCTCATGGTTTTTGAACAAAATGATGATGGGGTTGCACCATTTAGCGTGGGTGAAAGCGTCAATATCTCTTGGGAACCAAGTTTCACCTTTGGTCTTCGTGGTGATGAAGATGCTGAAGCAGGTACTGAAGTTAACCCTGATGAGGATCCAGACGAATAATGACCCAGTCACAAGGGTTCAAGATTAGAACTCCCTATCTCCTATTACTTCCGGGGATGGCGTTTCTCTTAACCTTCTTCATTTTTCCTTTGATTAATCTTGCTCAGACTTCAACTCAGACCCCAGTAGGTGGGGGAGATACTGGCCAATATGAACAGTCGCTTCGTTTACAGAATTATGTTGATGCCTTTATTGAAAATAGAGAACAGTTCGGTCGCTCATTTTTATACGCAACGATTGCAACAATTCTTGCACTTTTGATTGCGTACCCGCTGGCATATGCGATTGCCTTTAAAGGTGGCAAGCTCAAGAATTTAATGTTGGTACTTGTTATTGCTCCCTTCTTTACATCATTTCTTCTACGTACCGTGGCCTGGAAACAGATTTTGGGCGAAGAAGGTTTCGTTGTACCACCGCTTCGAACGTTAGGCATAATCTCTGAAAGCACGACTTTGACTTCAAGTGCCTTTGCAGTTGTTGCAGGTATGACTTATAACTTCCTGCCGTTTATGACCTTGCCACTTTATGCATCCATTGATCGCATCGATCCTCGTACCCTTGAAGCATCAGGTGATTTGTATGCAAATGGGTTCACTACGTTTCGTAAAGTAACACTTCCACTTTCTATGCCAGGCGTTGTAGCGGGAACGCTCCTGACCTTTATTCCAGCAGCAGGTGATTACGTCAATGCGGCAATTCTCGGTAGCCCAACGACAAAGATGCTTGGAAATGTTATTGAATCTCGCTACTTCCGTATCGTGGATTACCCAACAGCGGCAGCGCTCTCATTTACCCTGATGATTTCAATTCTCATTCTCGTGACTTTCTATGTTCGTAAGGCCGGAACGGAGGAGTTAGTATGAGAAAGGTTTCTCGCTGGTTCCAACGTAATCTCATCCGTATCTACGCCATCGTTGCCTTCACTTATCTCTTTATCCCAGTTGCCTACACCTTTGCCTTCTCCTTTAACGATTCACGTAAGAGCAACTTGGTCTGGCAGGGCTTCACTCTTGGGAACTGGCAAAATCCATGTGGCGCACCAGAAATCTGTACCGCACTTGGTAACTCCATCAAAATAGGTTTCTTAGCAACACTTTTCTCAACAATTCTCGGCACGATGATTGCTTTTGCAATTGGTCGCTATCACTTCAAGGGTCGATCAACGACGAATTTACTCATATTCCTGCCCATGGCAACACCTGAAATCGTTCTAGGCGCATCTTTGCTCTCACTCTTCTTGGTCTTCCAAATTAATCCAGGTTTTTGGCCAACAGTGATTGCTCACGTTCTCTTCTGTATTTCATTTGTCGTGGTCACCGTTAAGGCGCGTATTGCCAGCCTTGATCCCCGCCTAGAACAAGCGGCGATGGATTTGTATGCCAACGAACGCGAAACATTCCGTCGCGTCACCCTTCCACTTGTGGCTCCAGGAATTGCAGCAGCAGCGCTACTCGCTTTCAGCTTATCTTTCGATGACTTCATCATTACCAACTTCAATTCCGGAACCATGACAACCTTCCCTAAGTTTGTCTATACATCTGCAGCGCGCGGAATTCCTGCGCAGGCGAATGTAATTGGTTCGGCGATGTTCTTCTTAGCCCTTGCCATTGTCATCATCGGACAATTTGTAGGACGCAAGCGCAAAGTTTCATGACTCGCCAACTGATTATCCTGGGTTCAACCGGATCAATCGGAGTTCAAGCTCTCGAAATAGTCGCGGCAAACCCCGATCGCTTTACAGTTGTAGCAATTACCTCGGCTGGCTCGCAGCCAGATTTGGTCATCGAACAAGCGCGAAAATTCAAAGTGAAGGTAGTTGGAGTAAACAAAAACGCAGACCAGATACGTGCGGCTCTTCCCGAAGTTAAAGTTGTTGATGGTCCGAACGCCTCAACTGAGATTGCAGCAATCTCCTGCGATGTAGTTCTCAATGCCATCACAGGTTCAATTGGTCTTGCGCCAACTTTGGCCGCCCTTGATGCCGATAATCGCGTTGCGCTAGCAAATAAGGAATCTTTGGTGGCAGGAGGAGACATTGTCACCTCGCGCGCAAAGAGCGATCAGCTCTTGCCGGTTGATTCAGAACATTCTGCGCTCTGGCAGGCGTTGATTGGTGAGAAGAAGTCTCAGGTTTCCAAGTTAATACTGACTGCAAGTGGGGGACCATTCCGCGATCGCAGTGATTTAGAAAGTGTCACAGTTGCAGAGGCGCTCAGCCATCCAACGTGGGTGATGGGACCGGTTGTCACTATCAACTAGGCGACCTTAATGAATAAAGGTTTAGAGATTATTGAAGCGCACTACCTATTTGATATTCCTTATTCAAAGATTGAGGCAGTTATTCATCCGCAATCAGTGATTCACTCCATGGTCGAATTCGATGATGGTTCAACGATTGCGCAAGCATCACCTCCCAATATGAAGGGTCCTATCTCTTTCGCGCTCGGTTATCCCGACCGTGTCAAAGGTGCGATGCCACCAGTTGATTGGACGCAATCCCACTCTTGGAGCTTTACCCCCATTGATGTTGCGCGTTTTCCAGCAATCTCACTTGCTCGCCACTGCGGAGAAATCGGTAAAGGTTTACCTGCTGTCTTTAACGCTGCCAATGAAGTTGCTGTGCAGGCATTTGTTGATGGGAATATCTCATTCCCACAGATTGTTAAGACAGTATCAGCAGTTGTGGAAAAGATGAGCGCATCAGCACTTACTGCACCGCGCGATTTAGCTGATGTCAGTGCTATCGAAGAGGATGCTCGTCTGGTGGCTTCCTCCGAAGTTGCACGAGCTCGAGCATGAAGGACGGTCGATGGAACTTCTAGGAATTCTTGCATTTGCAGTTGCACTTCTACTTTCGGTGATGGTCCACGAACTTGGGCATTACTTAACTGCAAAGCGCTTCGGCATGAAAGTCTCTGAATTTTTTCTCGGCTTTGGCAAGCGCATCTGGTCATTCACTAGAGGTGAAACAGAATTTGGAATCAAAGCAATTCCTGCAGGTGGTTACTGTCGCATCGAAGGAATGACCCCCCGCGATGAGATGCCTGCTGGCGAAGAAGGACGCGCATTCTTTACCGCATCCTCTGGCAAGAAACTTATTGTCTTAGGAGCAGGATCTTTTGCTCACCTCTTAATTGGTTTCATCCTTATCTTTACTATCTTCTTTGGCGTCGGAGTCAATACTCTTCTTTCAGACATCACCAAGGTCAGCCCAAACTCCGCAGCTGCCGCTGCTGGTTTTCTACCTGGGGATATGATTCTTGAAGTTGATGGCGTTCAAGTTAAAGATTGGTTTATCGACTCTCAGGTCATCGCTAAATCTGAAGGCAAGCCAATTACTTATTTAGTCTTGCGTGGTAGCCAAGAAATTGAAATCACTGCTGCTGCGCGCTATGACGAAAGCGCAAAGCGCTACATTCTGGGAATCATCACTAAGATTGGCACCGAAAGACAAAGTTTCCTCCCAGCAATTGTTGAATCTACGCAAGCAACAGGCGTCTTGCTCCGTGAATCCGTAAAGTCTCTTTTCACGCTTCCTACCAAAGTTCCGCAACTCTTCCGCCAAACATTTGGTGGTGAAGAACGTGATCCCAATGGCCTTGTTGGCGTTGTGGGTGCAGCGCGAGTCTCTGGAGATGTTGTCAGCAGCACCAAACTTGATAACACCGAACAGCTCGGTACATTCCTTCTCATTGTGGCGAGCCTCAATATCTTTGTTGGGCTCTTTAACTTACTTCCTATATTGCCTCTCGATGGTGGCCATATGGCGGTGGCGATTGCCGACGAAATCCGCGCCTTTATCGCGCGGTTACGTGGACGTCCAAGACCTGCAGGTATTGATGTGAATGTTCTTACACCTATTACTATCGGAGTCTTCGCAGTCTTAGCGGTGCTCACAGTGATTCTCTTAATCGCTGACATCTTTAATCCCATATCGCTGAATTTCTAGAGATAAGGCAGAATACGGCTCATGGTTGATCTCGGAATCCCCAGCGCCCCACCACCTACCTTGCATCCGCGTCGCAAGACCAGACAGCTCAATGTTGGTGGAGTCGGAGTTGGTTCTGATTCACCGGTCAGTGTGCAATCAATGTGTACAACGCTGACATCTGATGTCAATGCAACTCTGCAACAAATCGCTGAACTCACCGCATCTGGTTGCCAAATCGTGCGCGTTGCAGTTCCATCACAAGATGATGCCGATGCACTTGCACAGATTGCGAAGAAGTCCCAGATTCCAGTAATTGCAGATATTCACTTTCAACCTAAGTACATCTTCGCCGCAATTGATGCTGGCTGTGCTGCAGTTCGCGTCAACCCTGGCAATATCAAGCAATTTGATGACAAGGTGAAGGAAGTTGCAAAGGCTGCAGGAGATGCGGGAATTCCAATTCGTATCGGCGTTAACGCTGGATCGCTCGACCCACGTCTTCTTGCAAAGTACGGCAAGGCAACACCTGAAGCTTTAGTTGAATCTGCAATCTGGGAGGCATCCCTCTTTGAAGAACATGGCTTTGGCAATATCAAGATTTCTGTTAAGCACCACGATCCTGTCACGATGGTCAACGCATATCGCTTACTTGCCGCGAAGACCGATTACCCACTTCACCTCGGCGTCACCGAAGCTGGCCCCATCTTCCAAGGAACCATTAAGTCTGCGACCGCATTTGGAATTCTCTTGGCTGAAGGAATCGGCGACACAATTCGTGTTTCTCTCTCTGCGCCTCCTGTTGAAGAGGTAAAGGTTGGAATTTCAATCCTTGAATCTCTTAATCTGCGTCAACGTAAACTTGAAATCGTTTCCTGTCCTTCATGTGGTCGCGCTCAAGTCGATGTTTACACCCTTGCTGAAAAGGTGCAGGCAGGTTTACAAGGAATGACGGTTCCTCTTCGCGTTGCTGTGATGGGCTGTGTTGTAAATGGACCTGGCGAAGCTCGCGAAGCAGATCTCGGCGTTGCATCAGGAAATGGCAAAGGTCAGATATTTGTGAAGGGACAAGTCATCAAAACGGTCCCAGAAGCGCAGATTGTTGAAACTCTTATTGAAGAAGCTATGCGTCTTGCCGAAGAGATGGAAGCCGCAGGCGTTGCATCAGGAGAACCTTCCGTCACAACTTCGTAATCCTCTAGTAGGGTTCGCGTTATGTTGCGAATGTCTACGCTCTTCTTACGCACGCTGCGCGATGATCCAGCAGATGCTGAAGTACCTAGCCATCGCCTCCTAGTCCGCGCTGGTTATATCCGCCGCATCGCAGCTGGAATCTATTCATGGTTGCCACTTGGTGTTATCACCCTTCGCAACATTGAAAATATTGTGCGCCAAGAGATGGATCGCGCCGGTTTTCAAGAAGTTCATTTTCCGGCTCTCTTGCCAAAGGATGCCTATGAAGAAACTGGCCGCTGGAAAGATTACGGCCCAGATTTATTCCGCCTGCAGGACAGAAAAGGTAGCGACTATCTACTAGGGCCAACACATGAAGAGATGTTTACCTTGATGGTTAAAGGCGAGTATTCATCTTATAAAGATCTGCCACTTGCTCTCTATCAAATTCAAACTAAATACCGCGATGAGGCACGTCCACGTTCAGGAATCATCCGTGGGCGCGAATTTGTCATGAAGGATTCATATTCATTCGACCTTACCGATGAAGGTTTAGTTGAGTCCTACCAGCGCCATCGCGAAGCATATATAAAGACCTTTGATCGCCTGCGTATGAAGTACAACATCGTCAGCGCTATGTCTGGCGCCATGGGCGGTTCCGCATCGGAGGAGTTCTTAGCTCCCTGCGAAACTGGCGAAGATACATACGTGCTCTGCCCAAAGTGTGGCTATGCAGCGAATGTGGAAGCCATGACAACTGTTGTAGCACCGGGAGATGCATCAAAGGTTGCACCTCTTGAAGTCTTTGACTCACCTAATACTCCAACGATTGATAGCTTGGTTGAACTCATTAACGCCAAGTTTGGTGGGGGATACGACGGTTCGATGACGCTTAAGAATGTTATGTTGATGGCGGATGAAAAACCAATTTCTGTACTTGTGCCAGGAGATCGCGAAGTAGATCTCAAGCGTTTGCAGGCAAACCTTGCTGGCGTTAACGATGTTCGTATCTTTGAAGATGCAGATTTCGCTAAGTTCCCAGGGCTCGTTAAGGGGTATATCGGACCACAGGATGCCAAGAAAAATGGAATTACTGTCTACGCAGATCCTCGTATCGCACCAGGAACTTCATGGGTAACGGGTGCAAATGCAAAGGATAAGCACGCACGTAATGTCGTCAACGGTCGCGATTTCACAGTTGATGCTTATATTGAATCAGCCCAGATTAAAGAGGGCGATGCCTGTCCAAAGTGTGCGACCCCAGTCATCATTGATCGTGCAATTGAAATCGGCCATATCTTCCAACTAGGTCGCAAATATGCAGATGCGCTAGGCCTTACCGTTCTAGATCAGAACGGCAAATCACAAGTAGTCACCATGGGCTCTTACGGAATCGGTGTTTCACGCGCGGTAGCAGCGATTGCCGAACAGAGCAATGACGAATTAGGTCTCTCTTGGCCAGTCGAAGTAGCGCCTGCCAAGGTGCACATCGTTGCAACCGGAAAAGAAGATACCGTCTTCGCTGCTGCAGAAACCCTAGCTACTGATTTAGAGGCAGCCGGAATTAGTGTGATGCTCGATGACCGCCGCGGCACATCACCGGGTGTGAAGTTTAAAGATGCTGAACTCATCGGAATTCCTGTCATTGTTGTCGTCGGTAAGGCGCTCGAACAAGGCAACGTCGAAGTTCGTGTCCGTCGTACGGGCGAAAAATCTGAAGTTCCTGTAGCGCAAGCGCTTACAGCAATTACTGAACTCCTTCCAACGCTTCCGTAGATGCTCAGCGATATCTCAACGCTGACGCTGGTCTTTATCCTCGTTGCCGCCTTCTCTGCTGGATTTGTTGATGCCATCGCAGGTGGAGGCGGACTTATTCAACTGCCGGCGCTTTTAATCTCATTCCCTGATCGTGAAGTCGCAGAAGTCGCTGGTACAAATAAGTTAGGTTCAATATTTGGCACGTCAGCTGCCGCCCTTAATTACCGTAGAAATATAGAGACTGACCCTAAGTTACTTCTGGCTATGGTGCTTCCAGCCTTTATCGGCTCTGGCTCTGGTTCACTTCTAGCAACTCAAATTTCAACGGAACAACTAAAAATCGCAATTGTCGTGATGTTGGTTGCAGTTTTTGCCTACACGCTGGCCAGACCTGATTTAGGTAAAGTTGAAGTTCTCAAAGGCGCCGCCAAGCGACAGCGAACTGTGGGCGCAGTTGCAGGACTCACTATTGGTTTTTACGATGGCTTTATTGGGCCTGGCACCGGAACTCTGCTGATGATTGTTCTGGTTGCAGCTCTTGGTTTCGCATTTGTTGGAGCATCAGCAATCGCCAAAGTGGTGAATGTTTCAACCAATTTTGCATCAATCCTTGTCTTTGGCGCTAGCGGCTCGATTATGTGGGTGGTGGGCCTTGCTGTTGGTATCTGTAATTTGGCGGGTGGAATCATTGGTTCGCACGTTGCGATTCGCCGTGGCTCTGACTTTGTTCGTAAGTTCTATCTGGTGGTCACCTTCGCGCTCATAGTCAGGGTATTATTTGACGTGTTCTAAAGCAGTTAAAAAACTAAATAACAATTGAATATGAAAGGCGTATCGTGGCTATCACAGATCAAATCTCTCAACTGGTTACACCCGCAGTTGAAGCACAAGGTTTATTCCTTGAAGAAGTTCAATTAGTTTCACCAGGAAAACATCGCATCATTACCTGCATTGTTGATGGGCCAGCTTCTCTTAATATGGATCAAGTTACTGCCGTATCTCGCGCCATCTCAGAGCTCCTGGATGAAGCCACCTTTATGGGCGATACCCCGTTTACTCTTGAAGTGACTTCCCCGGGAGTCGACCGCCCACTTACTGCACCACGCCACTTTGTAAAGAATCAAGGTCGCCTGCTCAAAGTAGTTAAGAACGATGGAGCAACGGTCACCGGACGTATTGAAGAATCCACAGAAACTAGCGTCACGCTCTCTTATCTTGAGAAGAAGGAAGTCAAGCGCGTTGAAGTTGCCTTAACTGATATCAAACGCGCAACCGTAGAAATTGAATTTAATCGCAAAGATGGTGACAAGTAATGCATGTAGATATGGCAGCCCTTGTTCATCTCACTACCGAGAAAGCCATGCCACTCGAGCCACTAATACAGGCGATTGAAGCTGGAGTCCTCACCGCATATGGTGAAACGCAAGAACCTAATCGCTACGCCCAAGCACGACTGAACCGCGAAACGGGTGAAATTCAGATTTTTATTCCCATATTCAATGAACTCGGTGAGCGCATCGGTGAAGAAATTGATTCACCTGAAGGATTCTCTAAAGTTACTACTTCTACTGCGCGCCAAGTTATCAAGCAGCAGATGCGCGCAAGTAACGACGCAGAGATTGTTGGTGAATTCACCGCAACAGTGGGCGATATCGTCTCAGGCATAATTCAACAAGGTCGCGATCCCAAGATGATTAATGTCAATCTTGGTCGCATCGAAGGTCGTATTCCTCCGCAAGAACAGGTTCCGGGTGAGGTCTATACACACGGTGATCGCATTAAGTGTTTCGTTGTAGAAGTAAAGCAAGGAATGAAGGGCCCTGAGATTATGCTCTCTCGTAGCCACCCGGCTTTGGTTAAGCAACTTTTTGCACTTGAAGTTCCTGAAATCAAAGATCGCATTGTGGAAATCATGGCGGTAGCGCGCGAAGCAGGACATCGCACCAAGATTGCAGTGCGTTCACATCGTGCTGGAGTTTCGCCAAAAGGTTCTCTCATCGGACCAATGGGCGCTCGTTCACGCGCTGTCATGGATGAACTTAACGGCGAGAAGATAGATATTGTCGATTACGATGAAGATCCAGCAAAATTTGTTGCAAGCGCACTCGCACCCGCGAAGGTAACGAGCGTTGAAATTGTTGATGAAGCAACACGTTCAGCCAAGGTGATAGTGCCTGATTACCAACTCTCGCTGGCTATCGGTAAAGATGGGCAGAATGCCCGTCTTGCCGCACGTCTGACTGGATGGCGTATCGATATCCATCCAGATACCCCCGCACCGACTGCGTAAATAAGGTGTGGAATAGGGAATTTCCCGCCTATTCGATAGACTGGCGCACATCGTCTTCGGAACAAATGTTCCGAGGCGCAAATGAAATGGATGCGAAAGATATGAAACTCAAATGAGCTCGTTTACATCATGAGGTCGAACAACTAGGGCTCGCATCCCACAAGTTTTAATGCGGGCCAAGACAGGAGAAATGTGTCAAAGGTCCGCGTACATGAGTTGGCAAAACAACTCGGTATGGAGAGCAAGGAAGTCCTTGCCAAACTCCAAGAGATGGGTGAATTCGTTCGCTCAGCGTCATCAACAGTTGAAGCACCGGTTGTTCGCAAGTTAATTGCGCTTTATCCCGATGCCAAGCCGGTAGAAGAGAAGAAACCTGTTAAGAAGGCAGCTGCCAAGAAGACCGCTGCCTCAAAGAAAACAGCCGAAGTAAATCCGGAGCTCGCTGCTGAACTTGCAGCTGAACTCGGCGTAGATCTTGCTGCCCTTAAGGCATCTCGCGATGCTGAAAAGATTGCGCAAGATGAAGCAAAGGCTGCATCTGCATCGGCAACGCCTGCAACTCCAACACCATCAGCTCCAGCGGCTCCGCGCCCTGGCAATAATCCATTTTCAACAGGTGGCGCGGTTCCACGCCCACCACGTCCTGGTAATAATCCATTTTCAACAGGTGGCGCGGTTCCACGTCCACCACAACGACCACAGGGCCAAGACAGTTCTAGATTGGGTGCACCTCGCCCAGGTATGGCAGGTGCACGACCTGGTTCTGTTCGCCCTGGTTTTGCTGCGCGTCCTGGAGGACAACGTCCTCCAACAACTGGAGCCGGAACAGGAAATTACCCACCACGTACTGGTGGAGCGCCATCATCACAAGGTCCATATCGTTCACAAGGTGCGACAACTGGTGGAGCGCCAGGTGGTCCAGCACGTCCAGGCGGTGGCGGTCCTAATCGCGGCCCAGGTCGTGGCGGAACTGCAGGTGCATTTGGAAAGAATGCAAGTAAATCTTCAAAGCGTAAGCAGAAGTCACGAAAAGTTTTGCGTGAAGAGTTCGACAATATGCAAGCACCGAAATTGGGTGGTGCAGTTATTCCGCACGGAGATGGTTCAACCAAAATCCGTATGCGCCGCGGCTCATCACTTGCAGATTTCGCTGAAAGAATTGGTGCAGATCCAGCAGCGCTAGTTTCAGCGCTCTTCCACCTCGGAGAAATGGTCACTGCAACTCAATCTGTTGATGCAGATACCTTTGAAATTCTTGGCGCACAACTTGGATATGTCATCGAAGTTGTCTCTCCTGAAGAAGAAGACCGTGAATTGTTGCAGGGCTTTGATATCGATCTCGCAGCCGAACTAGCGGATTTTGATGAAGAGAACCTCACTCCTCGCCCTCCTGTAGTTACTGTGATGGGTCACGTTGACCACGGTAAGACTCGCTTGCTCGATGCGATTCGCCAGACTGAAGTTGTGAAATCTGAAGCAGGTGGAATCACGCAGCACATTGGTGCATATCAGATTCACCATGAACACGAAGGCACAAATCGTGCGATTACCTTTATCGATACACCTGGTCACGAAGCGTTTACCGCTATGCGTGCTCGTGGTGCCAAGGTGACCGATATTGCAGTACTCGTTGTTGCCGCTGATGACGGTGTGATGCCTCAGACCATTGAAGCCCTTAACCACGCTCAAGCAGCCGATGTTCCTATCGTTGTTGCAGTGAACAAAGTTGATAAGGAAGGCGCCAACCCAGATAAGGTTCGCCAGCAACTGACTGAGTACAACTTGATCGCTGAGGAGTACGGCGGAGACACAATCTTCGTAAACGTTTCAGCTAAGGCAGGCTCTGGAATCAATGATTTGATTGACTCAATTCTCCTAACTGCAGATGCAGCGATCGATCTTCGTGCAGTTGCTGAAGATGATGCTCGCGGTGTTGCTATCGAAGCTCACCTTGATCGTGGTCGTGGACCAGTTGCAACTGTCCTGGTACAACGTGGAACTTTGCGCGTTGGAGATGCGATTGTTGCTGGTGGTTCATTCGGACGTGTGCGTGCAATGCTTGATGAACACGGTGCCAACGTTGAAGAGGCAGGACCATCTCGCCCAGTGCAGGTACTCGGATTTACCTCTGTTCCTAACGCTGGTGATACCTTCCTCGTTGCCGATGAAGATCGCACAGCTCGTCAGATTGCTGAGAAGCGTCAGGCAGCTGAGCGAAATGCACAGCTCGCTAAGGCGCGTAAGAAAGTCTCACTTGAAGACTTTATGGAGCAGTCCAAGATTTCAACTCTCAACCTTATTCTTAAGGGTGACGTATCAGGTTCTGTAGAAGCGCTCGAAGATGCGTTGATGCAGCTTGATGTCGGCGCTGAAGTTGACCTTCGCGTTATCCACCGCGGTGTTGGTGCAATTACCAAGAGCGATATCACTCTGGCATCTGCCTCAACTGCTGTAGTTATCGGCTTTAACGTCAAGCCAGAACCACAGACTGCAATATTTGCAGATCAAGAAGGCGTTGAAGTTCGCTTCTACTCCGTTATCTATAACGCGATTGAAGAAATCGAGCTCTCACTTAAGGGTCTTCTTAAGCCAGAGTACGAAGAAGTCATTCTTGGCAACGCTGAAGTCCGCGATCTCTTCAAATCTTCTAAGGTCGGCACAATCGCTGGTTCTATCGTTACCGATGGAACTATCAAGCGCAATGCAAAGGCGCGCGTTATACGTGCCGGTGCGACAATTGCAGAAGAGGTCACTATCGAATCTCTCAAGCGATTTAAGGATGATGCCACTGAAGTCCGCGAAGGCTTTGAGTGCGGTATCGGTGTCGGTAAAGGTGCAGATCTTCAAGTCGGAGACATCATTCAGGTCTTCGAGATGCGCGAAAAGAAGCGCGCATAGCGCGGATTCCGGATACCACCGTGGCACATTCACATCGCAGCCAGAAGGTTGCAGACCGCATCAAGGTAGTAGTGGCACAGCTGCTTGAGACGAAGATTAAAGATCCTCGCCTTGGCTTTGTCACTGTTACCGATGCGCGAGTTTCTGGTGATTTACAGAGCGCTTCCATCTTCTACACAGTCCTTGGTGGAGATGATGAGCGCGCAGCAACTGCGGCAGCCCTCGAATCTGCCAAAGGCGTTTTGCGCAGCGCGGTTGGTAAAGATCTCGGAACTCGCATTACTCCTTCGCTGGAATTCATTCTGGATGGACTTCCTGAATCGGCGAGAGCGCTTGATTCACTTCTTGAGCGAGTTCACGCACTCGATGCAGAGGTTGCTAAAGCGCGTGAAAATGCCAAGCCAGTTGTCGAAGATCCATACAAAGTCCCACGCGTCATAGCAGAAGAATAAAAATCTTGAACACAGACGGCTTCTTAGTAGTCGATAAAGCTAGTGGTATGACCAGTCACGATGTTGTTGCTGTGGCTCGTAAAGCGCTCGGCACTCGCAAAGTAGGACATGCTGGAACTCTAGATCCAATGGCTACGGGCGTACTCGTACTCGGTTTTGGCAATGGCACTCGCTTGCTGCAATACATCACAGATGGAGACAAGTCTTATCAGGCAACCGTTGTACTAGGTGCTGCAACAATTACTGATGACAGCGAAGGTGAAGTGATTTCATCTGCTGATGCATCTGCGGTATCTGATGTTGATATCGAGAAGATTCTCTCAAAGATGATTGGCACTATTGCGCAACGTCCATCTTCTGTCTCAGCGGTCAAAGTCGGAGGAGAGCGCGCTTATGACCGAGTACGCGCTGGTGAAAAGTTTGAATTGGCAGCACGTGAAGTAACCATTACTCAACTAGATATTCGCGCTATCCGCCACCTTGAGAAGACCACTGAAGTTGATATTGAAGTGACTTGTTCTGCCGGAACATTTATCAGAGCGATTGCTCGCGACCTTGGAGATGCGCTCAGCGTTGGGGGACACCTCTCTGCGCTGCGCCGCACCCGCGTTGCTGGATTCACAGCAATTGGCGCAACTACCCTTGAAGAACTGAAGGCACAGAAGTTCACAGCTCTAGATCTAGCTGAAGTCGCGCGCACCACCTTCACGCCTCGCGAATTAACTCTCGAAGAAGTGCAAGAGCTCTCATTCGGTCGCCCACTTAAAGAAAATGGAAACACAGTCATCAACGCCGCGATGTCACCGGATAATCGACTTATTGCGCTCTTAAAAGATGAAGGAGATAAGGCCAAACCTATCGCTGTCTTTGCGGCTGCGAACTAGGTGAGGCAAGATTTGCTTATGAGCGATACCAGCGTCGTAGTCATCGGAACCTTTGATGGTGTTCATAAAGGACATCAGGTTCTACTCAATCGCGCCAAAGAGATAGCAGCAGGACGCTCGATTATCGCTCTGACTTTCGATCCACATCCAACAACAATTTTTGCGCCAAGTAAGGTGCCGACCATGCTTACAACGCTGGCAGATCGAGTTGAATTACTCAAGATTCATAACGCTGATCAGGTTGCAGTGCTGAAATTTAATGAGAAGTTTGCAGCGATGTCGCCAGAAGATTTTGTCGAATCGGTTCTAATCGGACAACTACATGCCAGTACAGTCATAGTTGGCAAGAACTTTACATATGGCCATAAGGCTGCTGGAAATACTGAATCACTTATTAAGTCAGGACAAGAGCACAACTTCACAGTCGATGTGCAAGATTTGAAGACAGATACAGAAGTCATCTCCTCATCACGTATTCGCGCCCTTGTTGTTGAGGGGAAAGTTGAAAAAGCCCGTGAACTCTTATCTCGCCCACATCGCCTTGATGGCGTTGTTGTGCACGGTGAAAAGCGCGGCCGCGAAATTGGTTATCCAACAGCAAATCTTGGAAAGATTGACGGACAAACAATTCCTGCAGATGGCGTTTACGCTGGTTGGCTCACCGTTGGAATCAACTTCTGGCCTGCTGCTATCTCGATTGGAACTAATCCAACCTTTGAGGGAGATCGTGGTCGCCAAGTGGAAGCGTATGCTCTAGATCAAGAAGGCTTAGATCTGTATGACAAGAACGCTTCGATTGAATTTGGTTGGTATTTGCGTCCAACGTTGAAATTCGACAGTCTTGAGGAGCTCTTGGTCCAAATGAAGAGAGATTGTGACCAAGCCCGCGAATTAACGGAAAAATAGCCTTACTTCTGGCTCAATTTCACTTATCTACACCCCACAGGTAAACTTCAGCCTGTCCAACGAGAAAGTGATTTCCCGTGAATCAAACCGGGAAGCCTCTTGAACAGTAACTGTGATTAGTCACAAGAAATGAGAAATGAAAATGGCGTTAACACCAGAAGTAAAGAAAGAAATCATTGCAAAGTACGGATCATCAGCTACTGATACAGGAAGCCCTGAAGCTCAGGTCGCTTTATTGTCACGTCGCATCGAAGACATTACAACTCACCTACAGACCAACCCCCATGACCACCACAATCGTCGTGGTCTCTTGTTGCTCGTAGGTCAGCGTCGTCGAATTCTTCAGTACCTCGCAAAGACAGATATCAGCCGTTATCGCGCAATTATCGAAAAGCTCGGTATTCGCCGCTAATTTAAAATTACACGCCGGGGGACATATGGTCCTCGGTAGTGGTTTCCAGATGTAAGCACTAGATGCTTATAGCTGTGAACTTCGATCGAAGATTCATTTGTTTCGCCTCGCGTGTAGTTACCGCTCCAAGGTCGATTAATCGTGCCTTGGAATTGAAACACGAATCAAAGGAGGACCCATGGAGGGTCAAGACGTAAAATCAGCAGTAGCCGTTATCGATAACGGAAAGTTCGGAAAACGTGAGATTAAGTTCGAAACAGGACGCCTCGCTAAGCAAGCAGCAGGAGCTGCAGCTGTTTATCTAGATGATCAAACAATGATTTTCTCAGCAACAACAGCATCAAAGACGCCTAAGGATCAATTCGACTTCTTCCCACTCACAGTGGATGTAGAAGAGAAGATGTATGCCATCGGCAAGATTCCTGGTTCATTCTTCCGTCGCGAAGGTCGTCCATCAGAAGAGGCAATCCTTACCTGCCGTCTGATTGACCGTCCATTGCGTCCATCATTTATTAAGGGACTTCGTAACGAAGTTCAGATTGTCGTAACAGTGATGGCTCTAGATCCAGACCACATGTACGACGTCATCGCAATTAACGCAGCATCAATGTCAACGCAGCTTGCTGGACTTCCATTCTCTGGTCCAATTGGTGGAGTGCGCGTTGCACTTATCGATGGTCAATGGGTGGCATTCCCTAACCATTCACAGGTAGAAAACGCTGTATTCGATATGGTCGTAGCAGGTCGCGTCACAGCCGACGATGTTGCAATCATGATGGTTGAGGCAGAAGCAACAACTCGCACAATTGGTTTGATTGCTGAAGGAGCTAAGGCTCCAACAGAAGAAATCGTTGCGCAGGGACTTGATGCGGCTAAGCCATTTATTCGTATTCTTTGCGAAGCTCAGTCAAAGCTTGCAGCAGTTGCTGCAAAGCCAACTGCTGATTTCCCAGTCTTCTTGGATTACCAAGATGATGTATTTGCAGCCGTTGAAAAGGCTGCAAAGGATGATCTCGCTAAGGCGCTCACAATTTCTGGTAAGCAAGAGCGCGAAACTAAGATTGATGAAATCTCAGCTGCAACAAAGGAATCTGTATCTGCTGCATTCGAAGGCCGCGAAAAGGAAGTTCCTGCAGCATTCCGTTCACTTACAAAGAAGCTTGTTCGCCAACGTGTGCTTCGTGACAAGATTCGTATCGATGGTCGCGGACTCCGCGATATTCGTGCGCTCTCTGCCGAAGTTGAGGTCATTCCTCGCGTTCACGGTTCAGCGATCTTCGAGCGCGGTGAGACCCAGATTCTTGGAATCACAACTCTTAATATGCTCAAGATGGAGCAGCAGCTCGACACCATGAGCCCTGAAACATCAAAGCGCTATATGCACAACTACAACTTCCCACCGTATTCAACTGGTGAAACAGGTCGTGTTGGAACACCAAAGCGTCGCGAAATCGGCCACGGTGCTCTTGCAGAGCGTGCACTTATTCCAGTACTTCCAACTCGCGAAGAGTTCCCTTACGCAATCCGTCAGGTCTCTGAAGCTCTCGGTTCAAATGGATCAACATCTATGGGTTCAGTCTGTGCTTCAACGCTCTCAATGTTGCAAGCAGGTGTGCCACTTAAGGCTCCTGTTGCAGGTATTGCGATGGGTCTTATCTCAGATGATGTCGATGGCAAGGTTGAATACGTTGCTCTCACAGATATTCTCGGTGCAGAAGATGCATTTGGAGATATGGACTTCAAAGTTGCAGGTACAAAAGATTTCGTTACCGCCCTACAGCTTGATACAAAGCTTGATGGAATTCCTGCATCAGTTCTTGCTGGCGCACTTCACCAGGCAAAGGAAGCGCGTCTTGCGATTCTAGATGTCATGAATGAAGCAATCGATACACCAGATGAGATGAGCCAATACGCCCCTCGCATCATCTCTGTAAAGATTCCAGTCGACCAGATTGGTGCAGTCATCGGTCCTAAGGGCAAGATCATCAACCAGATTCAAGATGAAACTGGCGCCGAAATCTCGATTGAAGATGATGGAACCATCTACATCGGTGCAACCGATGGACCTTCAGCTGAGGCTGCCCGCGCGCAGATTAACGCAATTGCTAATCCACAGATGCCAGAAGTTGGAGAGCGCTACCTCGGTACTGTCGTAAAGCTTGCAACATTCGGTGCATTTGTTTCATTGATGCCAGGTAAAGATGGTCTGCTCCATGTATCTCAGATTCGCAAGATGCACGGTGGCAAGCGCATTGAAAATCTTGAAGATGTCATGAAGGTTGGCGACAAGATTCAGGTTGAAATCGGTGAAATCGATCCAAAGGGCAAGCTCTCATTGGTTCCGGTTCTCGAAGATGGAACAACTCCAGCAGCTGAATAAATGTCAGTAAAGAGATCAGTTCACTCAAGTGGCTTACGTATCGTCACGGAAGAAGTTCCGTCGGTACGTAGCGCCGCTGTGGGTATCTGGGTCAATGTAGGTTCTCGTGATGAAGCACCGGCAACTGCCGGTGCTTCTCACTTTTTGGAGCATCTTCTATTTAAGGGCACAACGAGCCGCACTGCACTTGAAATCTCATCCTCCATTGAATCTGTCGGTGGCGAAATGAACGCCTTCACATCTAAGGAGTACACCTGCTTCTATGCGCGTGTAATTGATACCGATTTACCAATGGCCATCGATGTTGTCAGTGACTTAATCACCTCATCAATTGTTACAGCCCTCGATGTTGATGCCGAGCGCAAGGTTGTCCTTGAAGAAATCGCAATGCGCGATGATGATCCCAGCGACTTAGTCCATGATCTCTTTAGCGATACCTATTACGGCGATACCGCTATCGGTCGCCCCATCCTGGGCACGATTGACTCCATTAAGGGAATGTCGCGCAATACAGTCTTCAATTACTACAAGAAGAAGTACCTACCTCAAGATTTGGTCGTTGCAGTAGCAGGCAATATCAAACATAAGCGAGTCGTCGCGATGGTTGAAGAAGCGCTTTCTCGCGATAACTTCCTCGATGAACTCGGCGCTCCCGTGCTTCGCCCTAATACACCGGTCAAGAATTCAAAGCAGCAATCAGTTGGGTTGCTCTATAAGAAGAGCGAACAGGCTCACATGTTCTACGGCATGGAAGGCGTAGCTCGCGCAGATGAACGCCGTTTCGCCATGGGCGTTCTCTCAGCAGCTTTAGGTGGCGGGATGTCATCTCGACTCTTCCAAGAGATTCGCGAGAAACGTGGTCTGGCTTATTCGGTCTATGCATACGCGCAACAGTTTGCTGGCTCTGGAGTTCTAGGTTTTTATGCCGGGTGTAATCCGACAAAGGCGGTTGAAGTAGTTGAAATCATCCGAGGAGTACTTTCAGATGTGGCAGATAACGGTATGACTCACGAAGAGATTGAACGTGCTAAAGGTGCCGTACGTGGATCTCTAGTCTTAAGCCAAGAGGATTCTGGCTCGCGCATGAGCCGTATCGGCAAGAATGAGATTGTCTACGGACAGGTCATGGACTTTGATGACATTCTTAAGGCTATCTCACGCGTAAGCGTCACAGACATCCGCGAAATTGCTAGCGAGTTCTTGGTAAAAACGCCTACCCTTGCTCTTGTCGGTCCATTTAAAAATGAATCTAAGTTTGAGAAGGTGTTAGCGCGATGATTAAAGTCGGAGTACTGGGTGCTCGCGGTCGCATGGGCTCAGAAGTTGTCAAAGCTGTAACGGAAGCTGCCGACCTAGAACTCGTTGCCGCCTTAGATCTCGGCGACTCACTTGATGCACTTGTGAGCGCCGGAGCTCAGGTAGTTGTTGATTTCACAACGCCGGATTCTGTAATGGCTAACCTTGAATTTCTTATCTCTCACAATATTCATGCTGTCATTGGTACAACTGGGTTTGATGACGCGCGCATTGCAAAAATCAAATCTCTCCTTTCTTCATCAAAGTCAGGAGTCCTCATTGCCCCTAACTTTGCAATCGGTGCAGTCTTGATGATGGAGTTTGCCGCTAAGGCAGCCAAATATTTTGAATCCGCTGAAATCATCGAACTCCACCATCCGAATAAAGTCGATGCACCCTCTGGAACTGCAGCGCGTACCGCCGAACTTATGTCACAGGCGCGTAAAGAGGCAGCTTTGGCGCCAGCACCAGATGCCACAACAACTTCACTTGATGGCGCGCGCGGGGCGACCGTGGGTAGCATCCCAGTCCACTCAGTTCGCTTACGCGGATTGATTGCCCACCAAGAAGTCCTCTTAGGTGGAATTGGTGAAACTCTCACCATTCGACATGACTCACTTGATCGCGTTGGCTTTATGCCAGGTGTTCTTCTAGGGGTACGAAAAGTTATTTCACATCCAGGGCTGACCTTCGGCCTGGAAAACTTTATGGATTAAGGAGATACTCATATGGCTCAAGCGGATATCACTATGTATGGCGCTGATTGGTGTGGAGATTGTCGTCGCTCAAAGCGCGTCTTTGAAGAGCTAGATATTCAGGTTAACCATATCGATGTCGATGCTGATCTATCTGCGGCTGAGAAAGTCATTGAAATCAATGGGGGAGCCAAGTCAATCCCTGTAATTGTCTTCTCAGATGGAACTCATCTGACTGAGCCATCAGATAATGACCTAAAGGCCAAGCTTTCTGCCCTCGGCATCATCTAATAATTCAAACTAGTTAAAGTTATAGATTGCAGCTGAAGTAAGCGCTGCAGAGATAACAACGACAAAGTAAGGCGCCTTAAGAGCAAGTGCGATACAGGCGACGACTACGCCTGCCAGCCGTTGGTCAATAACTAGCTTAGATTTCTCTGCAACTGTCTGTACCCCAACTAGAGCACTTAATAGAACGATCGGAATTAAGGTATTGATACGCAGCATTCGCTCGTTCTTCAGATACTTTTCCGGAACGCTATGTCCCAGGTATTTCAATCCAAAGGCTATAAAGCTGGTGCCGATAACTGCTATCCAAATAGTTGTCATCTGCGCACCTTCCAACCAAACGCCACAGCCAGAAGCGCAGTTGCGATAATCGGAATACCAGCGGCTACAAATGGTGTGAGTGAAAGTGCGAGAATTACGGCCGTAATCGCTAAAGCTCGTTCAAAGTTTCCATGAAGACGCGGCCAGACAAGTCCAAGGAACGCGGCAGGGACGGCAGCATCAAGGCCCCATGCAGATGGATTTCCCATCGCCTGCGCACCAAGTGCGCCTGCCAGAGTAAAGAGATTCCAGAAGAAGTAGACGCCAAAACCGGTGAGCCAGAAACCGTGCTTCATTGCATCTGGACCAAGATCTTCTTGTCCGATGGCGACGCCAGTTGATTCATCAATTGTTATCTGTGCAGCAACAACTCTTCTTAAACCGCGAATATTTAAAATTGGTGCCATACGTAGGCCATAGAGACCATTTCGAATTCCAAGCAGAGATGCTGTTGCAATTCCTGAAATTGCACTTCCTCCCGCACCGATTACGCCAACTACTGCAAATTGTGATGCGCCTGAAAAAGTCAGAAGTGAGAGAAGGCAGGTTTGCAGAATTGAGAAACCAGCTGCGACTCCAGCTGCCCCGAAAGCGGTTCCATAGAGCCCAACAGTGAAGGAGACGCTCAGACTCTGAGTTACGGTGGCGCGGTTCACTGATGACACGCGGCAATTGTGCCCTAGATATCCAGCAGGTGGAGGGGGGTTGATAGATAAGGTGCGCACATGTCTGAGACCGTAATTTTTAGAGACGATGTCTCTGTAGAACTCATCAAATCAAGTGCAAGCGATGCTGATGTTATTTGGGCAGCGCGTGTGTCTACAGCAGGTGAACTCTCTCTCGATGAGATCGGTGAAGATCCAGCGCGCTCTGCAGGTCTGATCAATTATTTGGCACGTGAGCGACATGGCTCTCCATTCGAGCACACGTCGATGACTTTCTTCATCTCAGCACCAATCTTTGTCTTCCGTGAATTTATGCGCCACCGCATTGCTTCTTACAACGAGGAATCTGGTCGGTATCGTGAACTCAAGCCGGTTTTCTACATTCCATCTCCTGAACGAAAGTTAGTTCAAGTAGGCAAGACTGGTGCATACACTTTTGTTGATGGCACACCTGAACAATATGAAGTAACTGTAAAGGCGATGAAAGATGCTTATCTCATTGCCTACGATTCATATCAGAAGATGTTGGAAGCAGGAGTAGCCCGCGAAGTGGCGCGCGCAGTTCTGCCGGTTGCAACGTATTCATCGATGTATGTCACCATGAATGCGCGCGCACTCATGAACTTCCTCTCACTACGTACTGCACGCGAAGGTTCACATTTTCCAAGCTACCCACAGCGAGAAATCGAGATGGTGGCCGAAAAGATGGAAGCCGAATTCGCAAAATTGATGCCTCTTACATACGGAGCATTTGAAAAATCTGGTCGTATCGCGCCTTAAGCGATAAGATGGCCAAATGAGTACGCACGCTCCCTTCGGACAGTTAATCACCGCAATGGTGACCCCATTTGATAAAGATGGGGCAATCGATTGGGATGGCGTTGCAAGACTTGCGCAACATCTAGTTGATACTGGCCATGACGGCATTGCTGTCAATGGAACCACTGGTGAAGCCCCAACAACTAAATCTTCTGAAAAACTTGAGATCATCAAAGTTGTAAAGAGCGTCGTCGGAAGCAAGGTAAAGGTTCTCTCTGGCGCTGGCGATAATGAAACTTCATATACAGTCGAACAAGCCAAGCGTTCTCAGGATGCTGGCGCAGATGGAATCTTGATTGTTACTCCGTATTACAACAAGCCACCGCAAGCAGGAATCGAAGCGCACTTCCGCGCTGTTGCTGCCGCTACAGATCTGCCAATAATGATGTACGACATCCCAGGTCGCACAGGCGTTGAGATTGAATCAGACACAATCGTCAAACTCTTTGAAACTGTCGACAACATAGTCGCCCTGAAAGATGCCAAGGGAAATATTGCAGCAACTTCATGGGTCATTAAGCGTTGCGGAATTCCTGTCTATTCAGGAGATGACATTCTTAACCTGCCATTCCTTTCTGTTGGGGCAGTTGGTTTTGTCTCAGTCTGCGGCCACACAGTCGGTCGTGAGCTCAAAGAGATGCTTAACGCTTGGTTTGCCGGCGATAGCGCTCGTGCTCTTGAAATTCACCAACAGCTCCTTCCGGTCTTCACCGGAACATTCCGCACACAGGGTGCAATTTTGACCAAGGCTGCGATGAATCTCATGGGTCTACCCGGAGGCACAACTCGCCTGCCACTCGTTGATGCAACAGCCGCACAGATCGAGCAACTGCGTAAAGATCTCAGCGCTGGTGGCGTCACTCTTAAAAACTAATGACACAGCACCCTCACCCTAATTTAGGGACACCATCAAAGTTAGTTGATGGCGGTCTTCGCATTGTGGCTCTTGGCGGTATCTCTGAAATTGGTCGCAATATGACTGTATACGAGATGCAGGGAAAGCTTCTTATCATCGACTGCGGAGTTCTCTTTCCGGAAGATAATCAACCTGGAATTGATCTCATCCTTCCTGACTTTAGCTACATCCGCGATCGCCTTAACGATGTTGTTGGAATATTTCTCACACATGGCCATGAAGACCATATCGGTGCCATCCCGTACCTATTGCGCGAACGCGGCGATATTCCAGTCTATGGCTCTCCCTTAACAATCGCTTTAATCTCTGCAAAATGTAAAGAGCATCGAATTTCACCGCTCACTCGCGAAGTTCGTGAAGGCAATCGTGAAGATGTCGGACCCTTTGAACTGGAATTTATTGCAGTCAATCACTCCATTCCCGATGCATTGGCGGTAGCAGTCCACACTCGTGCAGGCACAGTTTTACATACGGGCGATTTTAAGATGGATCAACTTCCACTTGACGGTCGCATTACCGATTTGCGAACCTTTGCGCGCTTGGGGGACGAAGGCGTTGATCTCTTCTTAGTTGACTCAACTAATGCAGACATCCCGGGCTTTACTCCGGCAGAACGCGAAATAATGCCAGCCCTTAATCGGGTCATTGCATCTACGCAACGTCGAGTCATTGTTGCTTCATTCTCATCTCATGTGCACCGTGTTCAGCAAGTGATTGATACCGCCGCGCTGCATGGACGTCGTGTCGCATTTATTGGTCGCTCTATGGTTCGCAATATGAAGATTGCCGAAGATATGGGTTATCTGACTGTGCCACCTGGAATTCTCTTTGACGCTCGCGAACTTGATAATTATGACGATCGAGTTGTGCTGATTTGTACTGGATCACAAGGTGAACCGATGGCAGCGCTTTCGCGCATGGCAAATGGCGACCATCAAATTCGTGTCGGTGAAGGTGACACCGTAATCCTGGCTTCATCTCTTATTCCCGGAAATGAAAATTCTGTCTATCGAGTAATTAACGAACTCACTCGTTTTGGTGCCAAAGTTGTTCATAAAGCAAATGCGCTTGTACATGTATCTGGCCATGCTGCAGCTGGTGAACTTCTCTACTGCTACAACATTGTTAAACCTAAATACGTTTTGCCGGTTCATGGTGAATGGCGCCATCTCAAAGCAAATGCTGAGATTGCCATTCAAGCAGGTGTACCACGTGAAAATGCATTCATCATTGAGAACGGTATTGTTGTTGATTTAGTCGATCACGTTGCTGAGGTAGCTGGTGCGGTTCCTTGTGGATTTGTGTATGTAGATGGACAGAGCATTGGTGACATTACTGAGTCATCGCTAAAAGACCGCCGCATCCTTGGCGAAGAAGGATTTATCTCAGTCATAGTTGTTATCGAATCGCAGACCGGAAAAATTGTGGCGGGCCCAGACATTCATGCTCGTGGATTTAATGAAGATGAAGCGCTCTTCGATGAGGTGCGCGGGCAGATAGAGCGTGCGCTAACAAGTGCTGTTGCAGAAGGCGTCAATGGCACACATCAGCTTTCACAAGTTGTGCGTCGCACCATTGGAAGTTGGGTCGGACAAAAACATCGTCGACGTCCGATGATTGTGCCGGTAGTAGTAGAGGTATAGGTCGGCGCGCCTGCATCAACGAGATTTACCCTCCACCTAAGATTGAAGGTGTGGCTAAGAAGAAGAAACGCACTTCCGGAAGGTCTCCCTTCTCGGTAGTTTCGCAGGCCCTCGGTGGTATCTGGCGGATTCTCGCCAAAGCTCTTGGCTCCTCAATCAGATTTGTGGCTCGCGGTGCGCGCGATTTAGATCCTGCTCATCATCGCGATGGGGCCGCGCTCCTTGTCTTGCTTATTGCTCTCGCAGCCTTTGCTGGAACGTGGTTTCATGCAGATAATTTAGTCAGCAGAAATCTGTATTCATTCTTTGTAGGCGCATTCGGAGTTATTGGATTCTCATCTCCTCTGGTCCTTCTCTACTTTGCAGTTCGACTGTTTCGTAAACCAGAAGATAGCCATGCAACTGGTCGCATTACCATCGGCACTCTTCTTCTTATTGTCAGTTCTACCGGGCTTGCGCATCTACTCAATGGTTCGCTCGGAGCGACCAACCCAACCGGCGCAACAGCGATTCGCGATGGGGGAGGCCAACTCGGATATTGGGTAGCTAAACCACTTGTTGCGCTGATGACCTCGCTCCTTGCATATCCGCTACTCATTGTTCTCTTCTTCTTCGGCATCTTAATCATTACTGCAACGCCACTTTCAAAAGTTGGCATCCGCATCAAAGTACTTTCAATCTGGCTCTGGTCAAAGCGTCCTGTGCGTGAAGAGAAAAAGTTTGAGATCTCAGATACGCCACCGTTTGATTCACCAGTAGTTGCCTGGAATCAAGAGGAAGAGATTGATGAAGAAGAGTTCGATGAAGAATTCACAGTTGAGTTGCCTCGCACTCCACTGGAATCTCAGCTAAAGCCAGCACCACAATCTGAAAAGCGGCCGGAGCAACTACTTCTGACGAGTGATGTGAAGTATGAACTTCCATCACAGGATCTTCTTAAGGTAGGACCCGCGGCAAAGGCTAAGTCGAAGGTCAACGACTCTGTCGTGGCTGCGTTGACTGAAGTCTTTAAGCAATTTGAAATCGATGCCCAAGTAACAGGCTTTATGCGTGGTCCAACCGTGACTCGCTATGAAGTTGAACTAGGAAACGCAGTAAAGGTTGAGCGCATTACAGCTCTTTCCAAGAATATTTCTTACGCAGTTGCCAGCAGTGAGGTACGAATTCTCTCGCCAATTCCAGGTAAATCTGCGGTTGGAATTGAGATCCCTAACGCAGATCGCGAAATTGTCGCTTTAGGTGATGTCATGCGCTCGAGCGTTGCCGGTCAAGATCACCATCCGATGCTGGTCGCCCTCGGCAAGGATGTTGAAGGAAATTATGTATGCGCCAACTTGGCCAAGATGCCACATCTATTGGTTGCAGGGGCCACAGGAGCTGGAAAATCGTCGATGATTAATGCGATGATCACATCGATTTTGATGCGTGCAACTCCTGATGATGTTCGCTTGGTGCTCATTGATCCAAAGCGCGTTGAGCTGACCGCTTATGAAGGTATTCCGCATCTGATTACACCGATCATTACCAATCCAAAGAAGGCTGCCGATGCGCTGACGTGGGTAGTTCGAGAAATGGATTTACGTTACGAAGATTTAGCAACCTTTGGCTTTAGACATATCGATGATTTCAACAAAGCTGTTCGCGCAGGCAAGGTAGTTGCTCCGCCCGGTTCTGATCGCATCGTAGAGCCATACCCATACCTACTTGTCATCATTGATGAGCTTGCAGACTTGATGATGGTGGCAGCACGTGAAGTTGAAGAATCCGTTGTTCGTATTACTCAGTTGGCACGTTCTGCGGGTATCCATTTAGTCTTAGCAACACAGCGCCCTTCTGTAGACGTTGTCACAGGTCTTATTAAGGCAAATGTGCCATCGCGGTTATCGTTCGCAACTTCATCCCTCGCAGATAGTCGAGTCATCCTTGATAGTCCAGGAGCTGAGAAATTGATTGGCCAAGGAGATGGGCTCTTTATTCCCATGGGAGCAAGCCGCGCAATTCGTATTCAAGGCGCCTATGTCTCTGAGCGCGAAATTGAAGCGGTTACGACTCACGTTAAGAAGCAATTGTCACCGCGCTATCGAGAAGATGTCACACAAGTAGTTCAATCAAGTAAGAATATTGATAAAGAGATTGGCGATGATTTAGATATTTTGATTCAAGCTGTTGAACTTGTGGTTGGAACTCAATTCGGTTCAACCTCTATGTTGCAACGCAAGTTGCGCGTTGGCTTTGCCAAAGCAGGACGCTTAATGGATCTGATGGAATCTAGAGGCATCGTGGGTCCTTCCGAAGGCTCTAAGGCGCGCGCTGTCTTGGTTAAGCCAGATGAACTCGATTCTGTTCTTGCCACGCTCCGCGACTACTAATTCGTCATCCAAGCGTCGGGTGCTATTCAGGGGTGATTTACCTAAATAGG
>JAPOKG010000011.1 GCA_029977785.1 Actinomycetota bacterium
CGGCGCGAGCTATTGCACATTTAGCGCCTACCTTCCTCACGGTTCATGCTTCAGGTGGAGCTTCGATGGTAAAGGCAGCTGTTGAGGCGCTTCCGAATTCAAAGGTGACCGCTGTAACAATTCTGACCTCTTTATCGAAAGAGGATCTCTTTCAAATTGGTTTTGCAAATGCAGCCCTGGAAAGCGCAGTCGCCCTGGCAAAGATGTCTGTGGATTCTGGAGCGAAGGCAATCGTCTGCTCGCCACTTGAAATCTCAGCGATTCGCTCTGCCGTGGGCGATGAAACCTTAATCATCACACCAGGAGTCAGACCGCTGTCTGAGGTCGGCACAGATGATCAGAAGCGAACGATGACTCCACGAGATGCCATCGAAGCAGGCGCATCCTTGGTGGTGATTGGTCGTCCGATTACGCAGGCATGGCTCAAAGGTGCGGATGAGATGTCAGCTAAGGCACGTTCCATTGCAGACGAAATTCTCAACTAGATTTATCTCATGGGCGCACCTCCTCAATTAACCCCAGAAGAGCGGGCGCGAGCGCTAGCGAAGGCTAAGCAATCTCGCTTCATTCGTGCAGGTATCAAATCTCGAGTCAAAAGTGGAGAGTTATCAATCTCCGATGTGCTTGAACTAGCCAAGAGCGATGATGCGATTGCGAAGATGCGAGTTTTGGAGTTGGTGGAATCGATTGCAGGTGTGGGAAAGATTCGAGCAAAGGTGCTCCTAGAGAAATTAGAGATCTCTTTGACGCGGCGATTGCAAGGCTTAGGATCTCGGCAAGCGAAAGCTCTAGCACAAGAGTTTATTTCTCCATCTCCACTCCCACGTGGAAAATTGATTGTACTTTCAGGCCCAGGAGGAGTTGGAAAGAGTACGGTTGCTCAGGAACTTCGACGATCATCTCCATTCTACGTGTCAGTCTCAGCAACTACTCGTTCACCGCGTTTTAATGAACGTGAAGGCGTTGACTACCATTTTCTTTCAGATGAAGAATTTGATCGCTGTATAAAAGACGGTGAATTCTTAGAGTGGGCAGCCTTCGCAGGCAATCGTTACGGTACGCCGCGAAAGGCAGTTGAAGATGCGTTGCGATCTGGAAAGAGCGTACTTCTTGAGATTGAGATTTCTGGTGCAAAGCAAGTCAAAGCTAAGGTTCCAGATGCCTTGCTCGTCTTTTTAGAGCCTCCCACCTGGGAAGAATTGGTCGCACGCCTTGAAGGCCGTGGCACGGATAGCCCTGAACGTAGAGCGGCGCGATTGGCGTTAGCCCAGGAGGAGATGGCGCAGGCTCCGTTCTTCGATAAGGTTCTGATAAATCAGCAGGTCGAGCAAGTTGCTGCAACCCTGATAGAATGGGCATCTGCTAATTAGCCTGGGTTTAGTCCCAATTATTTGATGGAGTTTTTAGATGAGCGTACACATGGACGGAATCACAAATCCACCGATCGATGAACTTCTCGATAAGGCTGGATCTAAGTACAGCCTTGTGCTCTATGCCGCTAAGCGCGCTCGTCAGATTAATGCCTATTATTCACAGCTCGGTGAAGGACTTTTAGAGTACGTGGGACCACTAGTGGATACCCATGTTCACGAGAAGCCGCTCTCCATCGCGCTACGCGAAATCAACGAGGGCTTGCTCACCATCGAAAATCTCGAACCAACCGCGTAACTCATTCAGTTAAATTCAGCCATGCAAGGCTTGGGGCGCGAGATTGTTCTCGGAGTCGGTGGGGGAATTGCGGCCTATAAATCCTGTGATCTTCTTCGTCGATTACTGGATCTTGATTTCAAAGTAACTGTTGTTCCAACCCCTTCAAGTTTAAATTTTGTAGGCGCAGCCACGTGGGAGGCCCTCTCAGGACGGCCCGTAACAACTGAAGTTTTTCAATCAGTTGAGGAAGTGCGCCACGTATCCCTAGCCAAGAAAGCTGACTTTCTCATCATCGCGCCTGCAACTGCAGATTTGATTGCTCGCATCGCGGCGGGTAGAGCAGACGATTTGCTCACCAACGTCGTCCTCGCGGCAAACGTCCCGACTCTGATAGTTCCAGCAATGCACCCACAGATGTGGAGCAACGCAGCTACTGTTGAGAATGTTGCGACGTTACGAGCACGCGGTTATTTCGTTCTTGATCCAGAGATAGGTGCGCTCACCTCAGGTGACATAGGACAAGGAAGATTTCCGAGTACGTCCAATATCATCAGCGCCTTCAAGGCGGTAATTGGCGAGCCAGAAGATTTTAAGGGTCGCAAGATACTTGTTACCGCAGGTGGTACGCGCGAGCCAATAGACCCTGTGCGATTCATTGGAAATCGGTCATCAGGAAAGCAAGGTTATGCAGTTGCGCGAGCTGCGATGTTGAGAGGTGCTGATGTCACTCTCATCTCTGCAAATGTTCAAATACCAGATATCCCAGGCGTGAGAATCATCAAAGTGGAAACAGCTGCGCAAATGTATCAAGCGCTCAACGAGAACTTTTTAGACACGAATCTATTAGTAATGTCTGCAGCGGTTGCAGATGCACGCCCTTTGCATAATTCGGATGGAAAGATTAAGAAGAAGGATTTCACTTCCATTGAACTAATAGAGAATCCTGATCTGTTGGCGTCAATCGCGGCTCAAAAACAGAACCAGATAATCATTGCTTTTGCGGCAGAAACTACGCTCGATACAGAGGGCGCAAAAGAGAAGATGGCCCGCAAAAGCGCAGATATCCTCTATCTCAACGATGTTTCTGGAGGGGATATCTTCAATAGCGAGATGACCCATGGTCAGATCATTACCCGTGACGGAAAAGTCATAGAAGTGGCAGAGACCACCAAAGACACGCTTGCTCATCAGTTACTCACAGAAGCACTTCATAAGTTAGGTTAGGACAATGTCAAAGCGCCTCTTCACATCCGAGTCCGTCACAGAAGGACACCCAGATAAGATTGCAGATCAAATCTCTGATGCAATTCTCGATTCTTTACTGGCTCAAGATCCAACAAGTCGCGTCGCAGTCGAGACGCTCATTACGACCGGGCAAGTACACGTAGCTGGTGAAGTAACGACTAACGGTTACGCAGATGTGATGGGTATCGTCCGAGACACAGTTATCGGAATTGGCTATGACTCATCTGTTAAAGGCTTTGATGGAAATAGCTGTGGCGTATCAATTTCAATTGGGCAACAATCTCCTGATATTGCTCAAGGCGTAGATGATGCTTTCGAGCATCGCGTCTCGGCTGCGGTAGATCCTCTCGATCTACAAGGAGCCGGCGATCAAGGGTTGATGTTTGGCTATGCCTGCGATGACACCAAGGAGTTGATGCCTCTTCCGATCTGGTTGGCCCACGAGTTAGCGCAGCAACTCTCTAAGGTGCGTAAATCTGGCGCGCTTGCCTATCTTCGCCCCGATGGTAAGACTCAAGTGACGATTGAATACGACGGAGATAAAGCCGTTGCCCTAGACACTGTAGTTATTTCAAGCCAACACGCAGAAGATGTAGATGTTGCTAAGAAGTTGACGCCAGAAATTATCGAACACGTCATTGACCCAATTCTTGCCAAGATTGACCTTCCACGAAAAGAGTTGCGTACTTTGATTAATCCGACGGGACGCTTTGTGATTGGTGGTCCCATGGGTGATGCCGGTCTTACAGGCCGAAAGATAATTGTTGATACCTATGGTGGAATGGCTCGACACGGGGGAGGTGCTTTTTCGGGTAAGGATCCTTCCAAGGTTGACCGTTCTGCGGCCTATGCGATGCGTTGGGTTGCAAAGAATGTAGTTGCTGCCGGTCTAGCTCGCCGTTGCGAGGTACAGGTTGCCTACGCGATTGGCAAGGCGCAGCCAGTGGGAGTATTTGTCGAAACATTTGGCACAGAGACAGTTCCTGTGCACAAAATTCAGAGCGCTGTTACTTCCGTGTTCGATCTTCGACCTGCTGCAATCATTAGAGACCTGAATCTCAAACGACCTATTTACTCACAGACAGCTGCCTATGGACACTTTGGACGCGAGCTCCCTAACTTCACATGGGAAGTTACCAATCGCGTAACTGAGCTACAAGCAGCTGTTAAATAGGAACGAGAAAATTACTGTGGCGGTAGCGCGGCCACTAAAACTCAAGGCCGAGGTATTTCCTCGTCGTCATCTTCCTTCAGAGATCACTGGCATAGCACGAGTCTGGGTGGACTCCGGTATCTACCATCTGGATACTGAGTTTGATTATGCGATTCCGGAGAGCCTTGATTCTGTTGTCGAAATCGGAGTTCGAATAATTGTTCCCTTTGGCAATCGTGAGTGCGAAGCGATTGTTCTCGAGCGCCGCGATGTGATCGGAAATCAGGCGGGACTCAAGCAGATCATCAAGGCTGTCTCTGCCTTTCCTGTAGCTACAACCGAATCTTTGCGCTTGATTGCTGAGGTCTCGAAGAGATGGGCGGCGCACCCGTATGACGTTCTTAGATCTGCGATACCTCCACGGTCTGCAGCAGTTGATAAAGAGGCGATCGAAATTGTGAAGGAGCCAAATCTTCCCAAGAAACTCGCACGGAAATACCTGCAGTTCCCGCCTGGCAAAGATGTGTATCGCCTAATAGCCGAGTACCTGGCAGCCAGAAGTTCTGCTGGATCTGTACTAGTTCTTCTTCCTGACTCTAGATCTATAGAACGATTACGAGAATTCGTGTCGCATGCGACGGTTTTGGATTCCCAATTGGATAAGGCAGATCGTTATCGAAACTATCTCAAGACTATACGTGATCGCGAACTGGTAGTGCTAGGCACTCGAAGCAGCGTTTTTGCGCCACTTCCCGATTTAGCTGAAATCATCATCGTCGATGATGGCTCTGAAAGTTATTATGAACAGAGATCTCCTGGTTGGAATGCACGCGATGTAGCTGTGCTTCGAAGTCAGCTCAATATGATTTCATTGACAATGATGGGTTTTTCGCCAAGCGCCGAGGTTGCCAGAATGATTGAAAATGGCTCGATAAAGTATCAACCGGTAAAGGCATCATTAGTCGTCAGAAGTTTCCAAGCTACTTCAGGCGAGCTTCTTCCATCGGGAATATTTTCTCCGATTCGAAGTGCGCTGAAGAAGGGTCCAGTTCTCTTTATCTCGCCGCGGAAGGGTTATTCTCAATCGATACTCTGTACACAATGCAGGAACGTTTCGATCTGTGAATGTGGAGGAAGATACCTACAACGAGGAGCAGGACGGGCAATCGAATGTTCGCTCTGCCAGAAGAGGCATATCGATTGGCGCTGTGCCTGGTGCCAATCTCAAAAGTTTTTTCTCATGGGTCGTGGCTCAGAGCGCTTCGCACAGGAGATAGGCCGAGCTTTTCCTGGTTTCACAGTGACTGAATCTAGTGGCGAGAAGATTCTAGATAATTTCTTATCCGATGAAGGGGTTGTTATCGCTACACCAGGTGCGATACCGAAATCGTCGAAAGGTTTCAGTGCAGTAATTATCTTAGAGTGCGAGCGTTTATTCTCGCAGTCAGATGTACGTTCACAGGAACGGGCTAGGGGGATTCTCTTTAGTTCAGCCGGAAGTCTCGCTGGTGGCGCAGAACTTCTACTCGTAATTAATCACAGCCATCCGGTGATAGGTGCGCTATCTGCATGGAAACCCTCGCTCATCACTTCAAGGGAGCTACGAGATCGCGAGGAAGTTGGTTTCCCACCATTTACACGCTCGCTTTCTTTGGAGATTGAGTCGGGAGAAGCGCCAGCTCTTTTACGTGGCCTAAAGAGCGCGCAAAGTTCAGGAAGGCTACCTTCATCAACTCGTGTTCTCGGGCCCTCACAAACAGCATCAGGGAAATCGCGATTGCTTCTCCTTGTCCCCATCGAAGAAGGGGATGAACTCATCTCACTTATCCATGAATTTCAACGAAAAAGAAGTATTTCCAAAAAGACCTTGGCTTCATTGCGGATAGATCCCTATTCACTTTCCTAATCGCTCGTACTCTCAACGGGATTGGGTAGACTTGACCTATGTCAGTGCAACGTATTCGCCACTTTGGAGATCCAGTTTTGGTTACCCCTGCCTCTGAGGTTGTTGACTTTGATAAAGAGTTACGAAAGTTAGTTGCAGATTTAACTGAGACGATGCTCGATGCCCCAGGTGCTGGACTCGCCGCACCTCAAATCGGAGTTCCACTCCGCGTTTTTGTATGGGATGTTGATGAAGCCCTTGGCCACCTCATAAACCCAACCCTTGATTTGAGCGAAGAGATTCAAGAGGGCGATGAAGGCTGCTTAAGTTTTCCTGAATTGGTCTATCCAACACCGCGGGCGTTTAGGGCTGTTGCAAAGGGTTTTAATATGCACGGGGAACCGATAACAGTCGAAGGAACCGAACTCTTGGCACGAGCCCTACAGCACGAGACCGATCATCTGAATGGAATTCTCTTTATAGATCGCCTCAGCGAAGCAGATCGTAAGTTAGCTATGAAGGAGATTCGCGAATCTGACTGGTTTGGATTGGCAGCTAGTAATGGCGCAGCTCCGACAATTAAGGTTTCACCACATGGTCCTTTTGGGCAAGGGTTATAGATGCGTATATGTGTCGCGGCTACCCCAAAGGTGGCAATACCGACGCTGGAATATCTTCGCCTCTCTCACCATGAACTTATCTCGGTAATCACCCAACCAGATAGACCTTCCGGTAGAGGGCTGAAAAATCGCGAATCAGAAGTTTCTCAGTGGGCTAAACAGAACGAGATCATCTGTCTAAAACCGCAAGGTGAGCAGGAGACACTCGCAGCGTTAGCCGATAGTGATCTACTTCTGACCATTGGTTACGGAGTCATTCTTCCTTCTTCAGTATTCTCTAGTCCGCAACACGGTTCTATCAATCTGCATTTCTCACTGCTCCCTCGCTGGCGAGGAGCGGCACCTGTTCAACGAGCGATCGAAGCGGGGGATCCTGTATCAGGAGTCACGGTCTTTGCCCTTGATGAGGGAATGGATACGGGACCGATTTACGTAGAGAAGAGATTTGCTCTTGATGCAGATATCACAAGCGACGAACTTTTAAGCGAACTTGCTGAATTAGGAGTTGAAGCCGTTGCAGAAACGCTGGATCTTATTGAGAAGGGAGTTCGACCACACCCACAGAGTTCGGGAGGGGCTACCAGAGCGTTGAAAATTTCAAAGTCAGAAGCCCACATTGATTGGAACCAGTCGGCGGAAGTTATCTCACAGAAAATTCGAGCTTTCACATCTAACCCAGGAGCTTGGACCAACTTTCGCGGATCATCGCTAAAAATTTTCACTCCAACTATCTCTGATTTTCTGCTGCCACCCGGTGAGCTGCTCCTTAAAGAGAAGAAGCTCTATATAGGAACGGCAACCTTTGCTCTTGAAATAGGCGTAGTTCAACCTTCTGGCAAAGCGTTGATGCCAGCTAGCTCCTGGGTAAATGGAGTCAGACTGGATTCTGGTGAGCGCCTTGGTTAAGGCGAGGCGAGATAACTTCAAATCTCCAAAACCGGATGCGGTGCGCGTACTCGTCTTTGATGTTCTAACAGAAGTTAATCGAAGAGATGGTTATTCAAACCTTCTGCTCCCAAGCGCTCTTGCGGCATCGAGCCTTGATGCGCGTGATAAAGGATTTGCAACTGAGTTGCTCTATGGAACGATTCGCATGCAGGGACGGCACGATTACATTCTGAGTCAGGTCTTTGATCGCCCCATCGATGAAGTTAATCCCGGAATCGTCGATATTTGTCGCCTCGGCGTTCACCAACTCTTTGAGATGCGAGTAGCAACACATGCTGCAGTCGCAGCGACAGTTGAATTGGCGCGAAAGGCAATTGGAGAATCCAAAGCCTCATATGTCAATGCGATTCTGCGCAAGGTGAGCGCGCAGGAGCTCTCTCATTGGTTAGCGCCAGCCCAGGAGATGACTGACGATATATCGCGACTTGCGATTATTCACTCACATCCAGAGTGGATAGTCTCTGCCTACTTTGATCTACTCAAAGATCTTGACAAAGTTGAAGCTGAATTAGTTGCGAATAACACGCCGGCACAACCGACGCTAGTTTCATGGCCTGGGTTGTCTACACAAGCAGATTTAATCGAACTCGGTGGCGTTGCTACGGCTTACTCACCGTATGGGGCCACAGTTGATTCACCACCGGCATCAATTGAGTTGATTCGCCATCGCCTAGCAGGGGTCCAAGATGAGGGCTCGCAATTAGTGGCTCATATCTTCTCGTTGGCTGCACGCGATTCCGAACGAATTTTGGATCTGTGCGCAGGTCCCGGCGGAAAGGCGGCGCTGCTCTCCGGTATTGCAAGACAGGCTGGCCATACCTTTATAGCGAATGAAGTTTCAGAGGCGAGGGCTGCGCTGGTAAAGAAGGTTGTGAAAGGCGCAGAGGTTTGGGTTGGTGATGGGCGTCAAGTAAAGGAACACGGAGAAAGTTTTGATGCAGTTCTCGCAGATGTTCCGTGCACCGGGTTAGGTGCGCTGCGACGTAGACCTGAAGTGAGATGGCGTCGCACCTTGCAAGATTTGAGAGAGCTCACAGAGTTGCAATCAGAGCTAGTCGAAGGTGCACTTTCAGTTCTGCTCCCAGGAGGCATCTTTGGCTATGCCACTTGTAGCCCCCATTACGCTGAGACAAGTGCACAGGTGAAGGCGGTTCTTAAGAAGCATCCTGAGCTGGAGCAGTTAGATATCACTTCATACTTGCCAGAAAATCTTGAGGGGGCCACGCGAGATGGTGCTCTCTCGCTCTGGGCGAGCGTTCATAACACAGATTCAATGTATCTTGCTCTCTTTCGCAAGAAGATGGATTAGGGTTTAACCATGTTGGGCGAGGTTCGAATTACTCCAAGCATTCTCAACGCCGACAAGTCACATCTGCAAGAAGAGATTGCAAAGATTGCTGCAGTGAGCGATTTATTGCATCTAGATATTATGGATAATCTCTTCGTTCCAAATCTGACCTGGGATTTTGACGCCGCTCAAGCGATAATTAAGGGCAGTCCTCTGCCTGTGGATTCGCACCTCATGGTTGCCGACGTGGATCAGATAGCGGTCGCTTATGCAGAGGCGGGTTCGGCTAGCGTTACTGTGCATGCGGAAGCATGCGCCAATATTCGCCAAACCTTACGCAATATCAAAGCCCATGGTTCAAGAGCCTCTTTAGCCCTCAAGCCAGGAACTCCAATCTCGGATTATGCAGAGTTCTTTGATGAGGTGGATATGGTCTTGATTATGACTGTCGAACCAGGATTCGGCGGGCAGAGGTTTATGGTTGAGATGATGGCCAAGGTTGCAGAGACGAAGAAATTGATTGGTTCACGCGATATTTGGCTACAAGTCGATGGGGGAGTTTCGCTGGAAACAATCGAGATAGCCCGAAGCGCTGGCGCAGATACCTTTGTTGCAGGAAGCGCCGTCTTCTCATCGAGCGATCCTGCGCAGATGGTAAATGCTCTGCGCGCGCGTGCCATCGGACAGTAAACTTATCCCGTGAAGAATTTTGATGAACTGTGGGCTGAGCTTGCTGAGAAAGCTATATCCCGTCCGGCTGGCTCCTCGACAGTTGCAGCCCTTGATGGAGGAGTCCACCAAATTGGAAAGAAGATTTTGGAAGAGGCGGGTGAAGTGTGGCTTGCCGCAGAGCATGAGTCAGATGACGCGCTAGCTGAAGAAATAAGTCAACTTATTTACCATCTACAGACCTTGATGCTCGCTCGCGGGCTTAAGCCCGAAGATATCTACCGTTTCCTTTAATTTCATTTCTACCTTAGGAGTTCAAAAATGTTACGTATAGCCGTTCCTAACAAAGGTTCGCTAGCTGACTCATCGATCTCGATTCTTAAGGAAGCTGGCTACCGACAGAGAAGCGATTCCCGCGATTTAGTTCTGATTGACCCAGAGAACAACGTTGAGTTCTACTACCTACGTCCACGCGATATTGCAATCTATGTTGGGACAGGGGAGTTAGAGGCGGGCATTACTGGTCGCGATCTCTTGATTGATTCAGGCGCCACGGCGGAGGAGATCCTCTCACTCGACTTTGGCCGCTCTACCTTTAGATTTGCAGCTCCCGTCGGCAAGAATATGAAGCTTGCAGATATTTCAGGTAAGAGAGTCGCCACCGCCTATCCCGGCTTGGTGGAGGATTTCTTGAGAAAGAATACGTTGGCTGCATCCGTCGTGAGGTTAGATGGCGCAGTAGAGAGCAGCGTCAGGCTGGGAGTTGCTGACCTCATCGCCGATGTAGTGAGCACTGGAAATACTCTCAAGCAGGCAGGGCTTGAAATCTTTGGCGATGCAATTTTGATCTCTGAGGCAGTTCTGATCAAGCGCGCAGGAAGCGCACTCAACCCCGAACTTGAAATTCTCATGCGGCGTCTGCAAGGCGTTGTCACGGCTCGACAATATGTTCTCTTAGATTACGACATTCCAGTGGTCAGCGTGGATAAAGCATGTGCCATTACTCCTGGCCTAGAGTCACCAACAATCTCTCCACTTCAAAAGAAGGATTGGGTTGCAGTCCGCGCGATGGTCCTTCGAAGAGATACCAATCGCCTGATGGATGAACTCTGGGCGTTAGGCGCGCGCGGGATTTTGGTAACTGATATCCACGCTTGTCGCCTTTAAATCTTTATCTACTTGCGAAGCGCGCCAGCTTCTTCAATCTCTTCGCGAGTAATACCGAGCAAATATAGAACCGAATCAAGATATGGAGCACTCACTGAACTATCTGCGGCTGCTTTTACGGCAGGCTTTGCATTAAATGCGATTCCGAGTCCTGCAATAGCGATCATGTCAAGATCGTTTGCTCCATCTCCAATCGCGATAGTCTGTTCAAGATCAACGCCTTCAATCTTTGCGAAGTCACGGAGCGCAGTCGCCTTGCCAGCTCGGTCGATAATTGTTCCTAGAACCTTTCCAGTCAATGCGCCATCTTTGACTTCAAGAGTATTTGCTCGATAGTGAGTTATTCCGAGTTCCTTAATGAGAGGCTCAATCACAGAGGTGAAACCACCTGAGACAACTGCGACGCTATGACCTAATTTCTTAAGCGTCTGCACCAGCGTTCTAGCTCCTGGAGTAAGCGTTATCTCGCCCCTCACTTCATGTAGTGCTGATTCAGGAAGGCCTTTAAGTAGGGCAACTCGTGCAATAAGGCTTTGGGAGAAATCTAGATCTCCACGCATGGCAGCACTGGTTATCTCCTGAACCTCTTTG
The DNA here is from genome assembly GCA_029977785.1 of Actinomycetota bacterium. GTDB lineage: Bacteria > Actinomycetota > Actinomycetes > Nanopelagicales > Nanopelagicaceae > Planktophila. Next base: position 11,217 of record JAPOKG010000011.1, read on the forward strand.
AGAGCACCCGCCTTCGCAGCAAGTAGCTCGATGACTTCTTGCTGAATGAGAGTCGAATCAACATCCATGACGACCAACTTCTTTGCCCAGCGCATAAGACCACCAGGGGAGACAGCGATATCTACGTTCTGATCAGCCGAGACAACTGCAAGGTTTTGACGAAGCGCGCTCTGGTCTGCGCCTGACACAATAAATTCAATAGCTGTAACGGGATAACTCGCGGTGCGGTGTATCCGTTCGATATTGCCAGAAAGAGAAGCGATTGTGCTGGCAATTGCTGCGATTGCTTGCGGAGCGAGAGGCGAACCAAGGGCGACAACATGGAGCAACCCGGATTTCGCTGCTATTGAAGACATCTCTTGCGTCTGGAAGGAGGTAGCGACATCGACGGCCAACCGTTCTGCGCAGGCAGTGAGATCTTCTTCGATAGCTTGTGCGTGATCTGGGTTGAGGTCTATCAAAACTGTAAGTATTAAACGTTCGCGAATGACTACCTGTTCAATATCTAGAACGGTGATGGCGAAGGGAGCTAAGGTCTCAAAGAGCGCTTGCGTTATTCCGGGGCTATCTATACCGGAGACCAGTATGAGCCCCGTATAACGCCTGGTATCTGTGCTCACTGAGCGAGGTTATCGCGAATCACTAGAGGCGAGGTGATAATTTCCCTCGATTTGATTGTGAAAGATATATCTTGTGACCCTATGAGTGGCCAGATTGTCTTGGAGTTGCGCGATGTCTCAGTGCGCAGAGGTCAGCGGACGATTCTCGGACCAATCAATTTTTCAATAACGGCAGGGGAGCGCTGGGTCGTTCTCGGACCCAACGGCGCTGGTAAATCCACTCTCATTCAGATTTTAGCCACACGCACCTTTCCGACGACTGGCACTGTTTCAATTCTTGATAAGACTATGGGCAGAGTGGATCTCTTTGAACTTCGTACTCGCATTGTATTTGTGGCGCTCTCGTTGCCGAAGATATTCCCTATGAAGAGAAGGTTCGTGATGTCGTGCTCACTGCAGCATATGCAGTCTTAGGACGTTGGAATGAAGCGTATGACCTTTGGGATGAGTCACGAGCGGTTGCTCTCTTAACTACCTTCGGTGTTCGTGATCTTGCCGATCGCGAATATGGAACTCTGAGTGAAGGTGAACGAAAGCGCGTTCAGATTTCCCGCGCTCTGATGGCCGATCCGGAACTTTTGCTCTTAGATGAACCAGCTGCAGGATTGGATTTAGGCGGGCGAGAGGATTTGTTGAAACGGTTCTCTATCTTTGCCTCCGATCCAGCAGCCCCCGCATCTATTCTGGTCACTCACCATATTGAAGAGATTCCTACTGGAACCACACATGCACTCATACTCAAGGATGGCCAGGTGGCGGTATCTGGACCGATTGGTGATGTGATTACTTCCGAACATATGTCTGCAGTCTTTGAGTTGGCGATGGATGTTAGTTTCGATGGTTCGCGCTTCTTCGCCCGTGCACGTTAGTTGGCAACGCCTTCTTGAACCACTGGCGCCTGAGATTGATCGAATTCTCGCGCAGCTTGAAGACGAGATCACAGCGCCATCTCGTCCCTCAATTTTCAGGGCGTTGGAGTTAGATCTTGAGAAAGTAAGGGTTGTGATCTTTGGTCAGGATCCATATCCGACCCCAGGTAATGCGATGGGGTTGGCTTTCTCGATTCCACCGGAGATATCGCAAATTCCGGCATCTCTTCGCAACATATTCCAAGAGCTAGAGAGTGATCTTGGAGTAGAGAAACCTGTAAGTGGGGATCTCTCTTCCTGGGAAAGTTCTGGCGTACTACTTCTTAATCGTGTGTTGACAACACGAATTGGCGAGAGCGCAGTGCATGCAAATCTTGGCTGGCAACGCATTACTGACTTCATTGCAAAAGAGCTAGGTTCTCGTGGCGTAGTTGCAGTTCTGTGGGGAAAGAGCGCCCAAGAGTTATCTCAGTACTTTCAGTATCAGATTCGCTCGGCCCACCCTAGTCCACTGAGCGCCTATCGAGGTTTCTTTGGTTCAAAACCTTTTTCACGAGTCAATGAGTTACTAGTAGCCCAGGGTCGAGAGCCGATCGATTGGAGCCTATAAAAAAGTAAGCCCGCACCTTTCGATCCGGGCTTACTTCTTAATTTAGTGCTGGCTAATTAACCAACCCAAGTGTTAATTGGTGAGGATAAGAAGTAGATCATGAACAATCCAGCGACGAGAAGTAGCAAAGGATGTACTTCTTTGCGGCGTCCCTGGATATATCTGATTACTACGTGGGTAACGAACCCTGCTCCAATACCTACAGATATGTTGTAGGTAAATTGCATCAAGATGATTGTTAAGAAGGCAGGAATTGCAATTCCATAATCTTCCCAATCAATAGATTTGATTTGGGTCATCATCAAGAAACCAACGATGATGAGCGCCGGAGTTGCTGCCTCGTAAGGGATCACAGCTACGAGCGGAGCCAGGAACGTTGTCAACAAGAAGCAGACCCCTGTAACAATCGAGGCAAGGCCGGTTCGTGCACCTTCGCCTACGCCTGACGCAGATTCAATGTAGCTGGTATTTGAGGAGATGCTTCCAGCACCACCAGCGACAGCTGCGAGTGAGTCAACGAGCAAGATGCGATCGTTGTTAGGAATGTTTCCGTCCTTGTCGATTAATCCAGCCTCGTGTCCGATCGCAGTCACTGTTCCCACTGTGTCGAAGAAGTCAGAGAGAAGGAGTGTGAAGACAAGAAGAATCACAGTGATCAGTGGAATTCGATCGAGTGAACCAAAGAGATTGAAATCGCCGAATAGGCTGAAATCAGGGCTGGCAACAATTTTCTCTGGCACAGCTGGAACATTGAGGTTCCAGCCCTTTGGATTTACATCGCCAGTTGCTCCATTAAAGAGTGGGCCAATCTTGAGCGTGGTTTCGATAACTACCGCAAGAACTGTGGAGAGAACGATACCGATCAAAATCGCTCCCTTAGTCTTCTTGACCATCAGTGCGATAGTGAGAAAGAGACCAAAGGCAAAGACGATAACTGGCCAACCAACAAGAGTTCCGCCATCGCCAAGCGTCACAGGAACTGGACCGGTGCCTGTACGACGTACGAAACCAGCATCCACAAGACCAATGAGTGCAATGAAGAGGCCGATACCGACTGAAATCGCAATCTTTAACTGAGCAGGAACGGCTCTAAAGACTGCAGTTCGGAAGCCTGTGAGAACCAAGATGGTAATGATTATGCCTTCGAGTACGACAAGACCCATCGCATCTGCCCATGTCATTTGGGATGCGATACCGACTGCTACGAAGGTATTTAGTCCAAGACCTGTAGCAAGAGCGAGTGGATAATTTCCGACGAGCCCCATAAGGATGGTGAGAACTCCAGCCATGAGAGCTGTCATTGCGGCTACGAGTGCGAGATTCGGTGCATCTCCTCCGCCAATGTATTTTCCATCAGCATCTTTTGCTAAGCCGATGATCAGTGGATTAAGCGCGACGATATAAGCCATTGTGAAGAATGTGACGAGGCCACCTCTGACTTCACGACCTATAGTTGAGCCGCGTTCAGATATTTTGAAGTACGTATCGAGCATGACGACCTTCCTAATTTTGTTGACGGGGGTGGTTGCGACCCCGTGTGAAATGACGGCTCACAGACCGAGGGAAGATAGATGAAAATCTAGAGGAGACCTGGATTACTGATGGGTCAGACGCGCGAGAATTCCGAGAGAAATTGCGACAGATTGGCCAATAAAGAGGGCGAAGAGGGCGGTTCCGACGCCAACCGTGCCACCCATGAGGAAGCCAATGGCGAGGACAGTCACCTCAATGGCCATTCTGACCCGGCCGACGCGAACGCCAGTTCGGTAGTGCAGCCCAGTCATTGCGCCATCGCGTGGTCCGGGTCCTAAGCCACATGTGATGTAAAGAGCAGATCCAATGCCGACGAGTGAGATTCCGATGAAGTTAAAAATAATTCCGACTGCGAAGGAGTTCGCTTCAGGAAATATGTGTGTTCCAAGTTCGATGAAGGTAGCAATCAGAACGATGTTGGAAAGTGTTCCAAAACCTGGACGCTCTTTTAGAGGAATCCATAAGAGAAGCACAAAGACACTTATGAAGAAAGTTGCAAAACCGATACTCATACCTGTTTTATAGGTGAGCCCTTCTGCGAAGACAGTCCAAGGTGCATTTCCGATTCCCGCCTGAATAAAGAGCGAGTCACCTAATCCGAAAATGGCGAGGCCAAAGAAAAGAATTGAAACTCGAAGGGGAGATAGATCCCAACGTGATTTCGCCCGCCAAGGTGTGATGGGGACAGTTTTATGAGGCTTAAGGGCATTTATCAATGAACTAAATCTCACTTGAAGAGTCTACATATTTTTGCACGATATAGTTGAGTAATGTCGAACCTGGAGTTTGTAGGAGCGGGAACTGTAATCAATGTTCTAACTATTCTCGCTGGAGCGTCGCTGGGAATCGCAGCAGGATCGAAACTCTCCACTAAATCGCAATCTCTCATCACGGATATTCTTGGGCTGATTACCCTTCTTGGTGCAGCTACCGCTTTGAGGCCTTTATGGTCGAGCGACTTCAATGACGCACTTCCAGATAGCTCATCTCTCTTAGTAGTTTTGGCAGCGATGCTTATCGGCGGCCTCATCGGATCTCTGTTGTCTCTCGAATCTCGATTGGATTCATTTGGGGAGAATCTTCGTAAAAGATTTAGGGCCTCCGCGGAAAGCCCATTCGTAGAGGGATTCGTCTCAGCTTCCCTTCTTTTTGTCATCGGCCCATTAGCAATTCTGGGAAGCGTCAGCGATGGAATGTCGCAGGGATTAGATCAACTCATTCTGAAATCAGCGCTCGACTTCTTTGCCGCCATGGCCTTTGCATCAACCTTAGGTTGGGGAGTCGCTGCCTCAGCGATACCAGTCGCGATTTATCAACTCTTCTGGACTTTTATCGGCTTTTTTCTCGGTCAGGTCCTTACACAGACCCAGATCGATGCAATGACCATAACCGGAGGGCTGATGCTCGTTGGCATAGCGCTGCGCCTACTAGATATTAAGAAGATTTCAGTGGCAAACCTCTTGCCAGCACTTGCCATTGCACCATTGATAGTTGCGCTGCTCGGCTAATTCCTTACGGGAGAACTAAAAGGTTTTAGCATCGATAACGAAGCGATACTTCACATCACTAGCTACGGTGCGCTCGTAAGCTTCATTGATGTAATCGGCCTTAATAACCTCGACATCGCTCACAATGGACTTTTCTCCACAAAAGTTGAGCATCTCCTGAAGTTCGGGGATTCCACCGATCATTGAGCCACCGATAGAGCGACGTCCGCTCAAGAGGGAACCAACATGAACCGCATATGGCTTGCCAGGCAGACCAATAACAACAAGCGTGCCATCTAACTTAAGCAGGTTGAGATACTTGTTGATATCGAGCTCTGCGCTGACAGTATTGAGGATGACATCAAATGTTCCCGCACATTCTGCAAAAGCGGCCTCTGAGCTTGTGTCAACGAAGTGATGGGCTCCCATAGCAAGAGCATCGCCTTTCTTACCGGGGGAGTGCGATAGAACTGTGACATCGGCGCCAAGAGCTGCTGCAAACTTAACGCCCATATGACCTAAACCGCCGAGCCCCATGACTGCAACTTTCTTTCCTGGTCCAACTCCCCAATGTTTAATTGGCGAATAGAGAGTAATTCCGGCGCACATCAATGGAGCCACCCCTTCAAGCGGCAGATTTTCTGGGATATGAACCGCGTAATCTTCGTTGATAACGAAGTAGTCGCAGTAACCACCCATAGCGGGAGTTACTCCATCTCGCTCTAAACCGTTATAAGTTCCGGTCATTCCTTCCAGACAATACTGCTGTAAACCGCGTTGACAGGAAGAACACTTACGACACGAATCGATAAAGACGCCGATTCCAATCTTGTCTCCAACTTTAAACTTGGTTACTCCGGTGCCAACTTTGGAAACGATTCCAGCAATCTCGTGCCCAGGCACCATAGGAAAGAGAGCAGGGCCCCATTCTTCGCGGACTTGATGGATATCTGAGTGGCAAATTCCTGCAAACAGAACATCAAGAGCAACATCGTGTGCGCCCAGTTCGCGACGATCAAACTCGTATGGCACAAGCTTTTCTTTTGCGCCCATGGCTGCGTAGCCCTTGGTGTTCTTTGTCATTTTCTACGTGCTCCTTAGTTCTCTATTTACTAGTTGGTTCGATAAAGGGGAGTGGATCTGATGAGATGTGTCCAGCCCGTGAGGCTCGAGCGGTCACTTGGCGCATATGGTGGCGGCGACAGAGAACTTCGTAGGCAATCTCATCACTTTTTCCAACATCGCCCACGACAACTTGTTCGCCTTCAGTAACCATAACTCCGTTGACGGTGCGTGCATTATGAGTAGCACGCGAACCACACCAACAGAGAGCTTCAACTTGGAGAGTATTCACTCGGTCAGCAAGCTCAACGAGGCGTGCTGAACCGGGGAAGAGCTTGGTGCGAAAATCAGCGAGAATTCCGAAGGCATAAACATCTATTCCTAGGCCGTCAACAATCTTTGCCAACTGATCGATTTGGATGGGCTGGTAGAACTGAGCTTCATCACAGATGATGTAATCGATTCGCTCACCCATAGATAAACGTTCCACCACAAGGCGATGGATATCCATATCAAGTTCAACTTCAAGTGCTTCTGACTGCAGACCTAAACGCGAACTTATGACGCCAGTTCCTGCACGATCCTTGTTGGTGAAGATCAGACCAGAGCGCCCGCGGCTTTTATGGTTATGTGCAGTTTGTAGGGCGAGAGTAGATTTACCGCTATCCATAGTTCCGCAGTAATACACCAATTCAGCCACGGATGAATCCTGCCATGGTTCTAGTTTTTTCGCTCCCGACGGCTCGGGAAAATTCTTACAGTACGCCTAGACGTTTCAGAGCCGCGCTCAGTGGCTGTGTAAGTGACTCACTCATCGCGATTGAGATATGAGAACCATCACGATATGCGACTAGTTCGTTAATGACACTTGAACACTTGCTCGTACATAACCAAGGTGTGGGATTAATCGCCTTCAGCCCTGGAATCGAAATTGGTTCTGAACGTTCGGTATCGTCACAATCAGAGATGACTCCACCGGCTAGGCATGCCGGAATATCTTGTTGTGGATGTGGCGTATCGGTGATGTAGACAATGTGAGTGGCGTTTCCACGAAGTGCATCTAAGGTGCGGCGCTGGCCTGCCTGCCACCACTCTCGCCTCGATGAGTAGCCATCAGGAACTTCGAAGTGCTGGAAACCTGAAAAGATCACGGCATATGGCTTGAGCTTTGCAATTCGATCAAAAGAGTTATCGCGCCAGGCAAAGCAATCGGCATTCTTGTACTCGCCTGAATCGACTTTCTGCACAGCAGGCCCCGGACAAGCAGACTTAGTCAGTGATATCAGTTCAAATTTGTACTCATCAGCGAGGCGTTCTAAGGCTGGAAACCATTGGGCAGCGTGTGAATCACCAAAGAGCACAATCTTCTTTTTCGCTCCACGTTGACCATATGTACATTCTGGAGAAAGCGTTTCACCGTTATTTACATGGCAGTTATCGTCATAAATCACCGGTCTTTTGATCATTTCGCTGACAGAGTACGAACGCCCATTATCGAGCGTAATTCGATCATCGAATGAGAAGTAGATAGCAGCTCCCAAAACCAATGAAACGGCGGTGGCTGTAGCTCCTGACTTAACGATAAGACGCGGTTGTGGCTTGGAGTATCTGATGGGATCCTCAATAAATCGGTGAGTGAGGTCTGCTAGAAAAACCGTGAGAAGTACGCAGAAGAGAAGTTCTTGTGCCTGCAGCGAACGTCCCCAAGCAACAGAAGGGATAACTAAAACAGGCCAATGCCAGAGATAGAGCGGGTAAGAAATTTCTCCTAGCCATTGCACAACCTTTAGATTGCCAATGCGATTCATGGTTTTTGGCCAGTTACTGAAAGATGCGATCGCGAAAGCTGTACCGAGCACAGGAACCAGGGCTGCCGTCCCTGGAAATGGTGTCTTGTCAGTGAATGCAAATGTTCCGTAGAGAATCAGAGCAAGGGCTATCCAGCCATAATTTGATGAGAATCTAATTCGCTTCGGAATAAAGAGAAGCAAGGCGCCTACGCCAAGTTCCCATGCTCTCGTTGGAAGTGAGTAAAAGGACCAGATAGGTTCGCTAGAAGTGAGATAAAGACTCAGCAAAAAGGAAGCTGCGGTAATGCCGGCTACACCGAAGAAAACTGCTCTTCGTGCGCCAAATCTGTAGAGTGCCATAATAATAAAGGGCCAAAAAATATAAAACTGTTCTTCAACGGCGAGAGACCAGTAATGGATCACAACCGAGGGGGTGGCATTGAGATTCTGGTAATCCATCTGCCAGAGTGCAAAGAGATAGTTGGAGACGTAAGCCCCCGCTGCTGCAACATCTTTTCCTAAATCGTGACGTAGCGTGGATGGATAGACAAGCCAGGCGACTATTGCGGTGATAACGAGGACGAAGAATGAGGTGGGAAGTAGGCGCTTGATTCTTCTGAGATAGAAGGCCTTGAGGTCCAGTGAACCGCTACCGTCGAGCTCTCGCAGTAGAAGACCGGTTATCAAAAAACCAGAAATGACATAGAAGATATCAACGCCAATGTAACCACCTGATGTGACCTTGGCGTGATAAATGACAACCAGAACTGCAGCAAGGGCGCGCAGCGCTTGAATTTGTGGAATACGGTTCACACTTGCACCAATGCGGTTATCTGAACATCAGGGAATTCACTTAATATGCGGGCTCGTCCATCGAGGGCTGCGATCTCAAGGAGCACGCAGAGGTGAGAGATTTTTCCTCCCGCTTTTTGAATAAGTTTGAGAGCCGCAAGAATTGTGCCGCCAGTTGCCAGAACGTCATCGACGAGAAGAACACGCTCTGAATCCGATAGGGCATCTTGGTGAATCTCGAGCGTCGCGTTTCCATATTCAAGCGAGTAACTCTCTGCGAAAACAGCATGAGGCAGCTTGCCTGCTTTTCTAATCGGCACAAATCCGGAACCAGCTTTTATAGCCATGGCGCTAGCGAGGATAAATCCGCGCGCCTCAATCCCTGCGATATGAGAAGCGGAGTTGTCACATGAAAGAAGTGACTCAGTGACAACTGCGAAAGCTTCTTGATTGGCTAGAAGAGGAGTAATGTCACGAAAGAGGATTCCTGGTTGGGGATAATCGGGTATCTCGCGAATGAGTGACAAGGCGTTATTTAGCTTCACGACTTGTATCTCGCCATATCTAATTACCACCGTAACTGTGTCCGAACGGGGACTTGAACCCCGAAGCCCTTGCGGGCACTAGCACCTCAAGCTAGCGCGTCTGCCAATTCCGCCACCCGGACGAGTACCCGCTCGCTATAAGTAATATCTTACGCGTTTGGGTCGAAATAACTGGGTAACGATAGCAATGCGAAGGCTCTCACGCAAAAGAGCGTTTTTTACATGCAATTAAAGGCAGAATTGCCCTATGAACCTCGAAGCCGAAGTTGTAAAGATTTGCCAAGATTTAATCCGTATCCCTTCGGTCAACTTTGGTGAGGGTAGAGGCGACGAGAAAGCTGTTGCCGAGTACATCGTTGCCTCACTTGCAGAAGTTGGTATTGCATCTGAAATATTTGAATCAGCACCAAATCGTTGCAATGTGATAGCTCGACTACCGGGACGCGACTCAACGCGCTCTGGACTAGTTGTGCATGGACACATTGATGTTGTTCCGGCAAACGCAGATGACTGGTCTGTGGATCCATTTGCTGCAGAGATTCGCGACGGAATGATCTGGGGTCGCGGAGCTGTTGATATGAAGAATATGGATGCGATGATTCTTGCCATTGTACGAAAGTGGGCGCGTTCCGGATACAAACCACCGCGAGACATTGTCCTGGCCTTCTTTGCAGATGAAGAGGCAGGTATGACTTTCGGTTCACGATGGATGGCAGCTGAACACCCCGAAGTATTTGCGGGATGTTCTGAGGCGGTATCTGAAGTTGGGGGATTCTCCGTAACTGTCGCTGATGGCAAGCGGCTCTATTTTGTCGAGGCGGCTCAGAAAGGCATCCATTGGATGAAGTTAACGGCCCATGGTCGCGCTGGGCATGGATCGATGATGAATGATGAGAATGCGCTGACCGCTATCGCAGATGCGGTCGCAAAGATTGGTCGCTATGAATGGCCGCAAAGATATACAAAAACGGTAAAGGCGCTATTCTCAAAGATCGCGCAGGTAACAGGCAAGAAATATGATGAAGCAGATTTAAGGCCGCTTCTTTCGGAGATTGGACCAACGGCAAGAATGATTGGGGCAACTCTGCAGAACACAGCTAATCCAACGATGTTGGAGGCTGGTTACAAGGCGAATGTCATTCCTGGAAGTGCTAGCGCGGTTATTGATGGACGTTTCTTGCCGGGGTATGAGGATGAGTTGAATAGGACGATTAGAGAGATTATTGGACCAGATATTTCAATCGAAACAATCTCTCGAGACATCGCCCTTGAAATTGAGTTTGAGGGGGATTTGGTGGAAGCGATGTGTAAGGCGATTACCACCTTTGATCCCGAAGGCATACCAGTTCCATATCTCATGAGTGGCGGCACAGATAACAAAGCTTTATCAGAGCTCGGAATTATTGGCTATGGATTTAGTCCGCTACAACTGCCTGCGGATCTAGATTTTATGGCGCTCTTTCACGGCGTTGACGAGAGAGTTCCGATCAGCGGACTTGAATTTGGCGTGAAGGTACTCGAGGACTTCTTGGAGAATTGCTAGCGAGAGATCTCATCTAGTGCTTGTCTTACGACGGCAGGAAGAGTGATCTCTTCGCTTTTTAGAACACCGCGAAGTTGAGCGCCAGTTCGAGCGCCAACAATCGCAGATGTCACACCAGGTGTATCGCGTACCCAAGCGAGTGCAACCTCAAGAGGAGCGAAACCAAGACCTTCTGCAGCAGCTGCAACAGCTTCCACAATTCTGGAGGAACTCTCTGTTAGGTATGGCTCCACGTGTTTTACAAAATGTGGTGCGGCTGCGCGAGAGTCGATGGGAATTCCCTTTCGGTATTTACCGGTGAGAACTCCACGACCCATCGGCGCCCATGCCAAAAATCCCAGGCCAGTTGCATCAGCACAGGGGAGGACTTCGTCTTCGGCACATCTATTAAGTAGTGAATATTCAACTTGCACTGAAGCGATCGGTGCTTTTGCCGTGTTGCTCTCTTGAATCGTTGTTGCTCGCGCACTTTGCCATCCTGAGAAATTACAGATTCCTACGTAACGTGCCTTGCCTGATGTGTACGCATAATCTAGAGCTGAAAGAGTGTCTTCTAGCGGAGTGAGCGAATCCCAAGAATGTATCTGCCAGAGATCGATGTAATCGGTTTCAAGACGAGCGAGTGATTTATCGAGCTCTGCAATAAGCGAGTGGCGCGAGTTGTTTATGGTGCGAACTCCATCAGGAAAGGTGGCACCCGCTTTTGTTGCTATCGCTACATCTTCACGTCTGAAAAAGGTCCCAATGAGACCACCGAGGACACGTTCACTATCTCCGTCCCCGTAGGTGGATGAGGTATCGAAAAAGTTTCCACCTGCTTCGATAAAGGCTCGGCATTGATCCGCGGCTTCGTGAGTATCGGTATCGCGACCCCATGTCATCGTGCCAAGACCCAAGCGAGAGAGAGTGAGACCACTCTTGCCAGCTCTGCGCATTTCCATGAGAGAGACCTTAGCAATAATCAGCGCTAATCTAGTCTCTATGAGTCGCTTAGTGTTTCTACGTCATGCACATTCGACCGCTAACGATCAAGGAGTTCTATCTGGTCGTCTTCCTGGCATCTCGCTCAGTAAAAGCGGACTTGTGCAGGCAGATTCTCTCATCGAGCGAATAGGCGCGAGTTCTTTCGATGAAATATTGGTCAGCCCGATGGAGCGTTGTTCTCAAACAATCAGACCATGGTTGCAATCGAAGTACTCGAAAGGGGTTGGCGAATATCGAATAGAGGACAAACTTACTGAAGTTGATTATGGACTTTGGAGCGGACGCAAGCTTTCCAGACTATCTAAAGATCCACTCTGGAAAGTTATTCAGACTACGCCCAGCAAGGTTACGTTTCCTGATGGAGAGAGAATCAAGGCCGCACAGAAAAGAGCACTCAGCTCAATTCATGAAGTCCATACCAGGAAAAAGTCTGGTTCATACCTTTTTGTAAGTCACGGCGACATCATTAAGTCAGTGATTGCTTCACTCATAGGATTACCACTTGATTCATTTCAAAATCTGATTGTAAATCCAGCCTCATTAACAGTTATTGACTTCGATGGAAGCTCTGGTCGATTACTCTCTTATAACGACACCCTCTCTTGTATATCACCGCTTTTATCCACTAAGAAAGTCGGAAAATCTCTTATTGGTGGAGGCAGTGGAACTAATCAAGGTCGAAAGCGATGACCCCGAGAATTCTCCTCTTTCAGGAGCCTGAAAGATTCACCGTCGGAACTGTGGGTCAGCCCGGAGAGCGCACCTTCTTCATCCAAGCCCGGGATAGAACTCGCTTGATTTCAATTTCACTGGAGAAAACGCAGGTACAGGCACTTTCAGAGCGTCTGTTATATATGGTCAGAGAAATCAAGCAGAGCGATCCGACAGTAACAATGACGAAATTGCAGCGTGATGATGCACCGCTCGATACACCCATAGAGGAAGAATTCCGGGTTGGAGTAATTGGGCTCGCCTTTGATGCGCAACGGCAACTCATTCAAGTTGATCTTCAGGCCATCTCGGAGAACGAAGGAGATAACCCAGAATTTATCGATGTTGACGATTTAAGCGGTGACCAAGATATTCTGCGCGTTCTCATCTCTCCTTCTGAGGCAGATCGCTTTAGTAGGCGTTGCAATTCAGTTGTCGGAGCCGGACGTCAACCTTGCCCGTTCTGTGGTGGTCCTATCGATCCACGAGGCCATCTCTGCCCTCGTGCAAATGGTTATCGCCGTTGATGAAAAGTACAGAGGTGATCCGAAGCCATTTACTGGCAGGAGAAATTAATATTTCGGGAAGGCTTGTAGATGCATCTAATGCAACCCTCTTCGGCAGTTGTACGTATCAAGGAAGCGAGATGTCTATCATTTATAAACCCATTGCGGGCGAACGCCCACTTTGGGATTTCGAAGAAGGTAACCTTGCATCTCGCGAATATGCTAGCTACCTAATCTCAGAACTCCTTGGCTGGAACCTCATACCTGTCACAATTCTGCGGGATGGACCCTTCGGCGAGGGCATGGTTCAGCAATGGATAGATATCGACGAGAGTATTGACCTGGCGCTCTTCTACCGCACCGATGACCCACGCCTGCGACGCTTGGCGCTCTTTGATGCGGTAATTAACAACACCGATAGAAAGATTGGCCATCTACTTCCAACGCAAGATGGACGACTCCTTGGCTGTGATCACGGAGTGACATTCCATGAGGAAGATAAGTTACGAACTGTCTTGTGGCAATGGGCGGGTTTGCCCTTAGATGAGAGCGAGAAGGCTGATCTTCGAAAGCTCTTGAGTGCGTTAGAGAATGAAGATATAGAGATTGTGCAACTGATTACAGAGATTGAATTCCAGGCGCTCTTGGCACGAATAGAGAAATTGCTTAGTACTTCTGAATTTCCTTCACCTAGTGAAGATTGGCCGGCAGTGCCTTGGCCGCCCTTCTAAAGTAAGGTTTATACATGCGTTCGTGGCCAACGGTCTATATCCCTGACCTGCCTGACCGTTTCGAGCTCCCACAACTCTCGCTTTTTGACTCTAGTGATTCCTCGCTCAAGGTTGTTCCAAAGCAAGATACCTATCGAATCTACGTATGCGGCATCACGCCCTATGACGCTACACATCTCGGGCACGCCGCCACTTACCTCACCTTCGATCTCATAATCCGTTATCTCAAGGCAACTGGCGCAGATGTTAAATTCGTTCAGAACGTTACCGATATTGATGACCCATTATTTGAACGAGCCGAACGTGATGGAGTTGATTGGAAAACGTTGGGTGATTCTCAGATTGATCTCTTCCGTGGCGATATGAGCGACTTGCACGTGATACCCCCTGATCACTACATCGGCGTTGTTGAAGCTATGCCACTTGTTATCGATGCAATCGCGAAATTGGATGAGAAAGAGAGCACTTACTCAGTCCAAGGCGATAAGTATTTCCGAGTTCACGCAGATCCCCATTTTGGAGAACGTGCTCATCTCAATGAGAGCGATGCGTTGAAGATTTTTGCCGAACGTGGCGGAGATCCTCATAGAGATGGAAAAGAGCATCCTTTAGATGCTTTGGTCTGGCTCACGTCTAAGCCACAACAACCAACCTGGCCAAGTAGCTTTGGTACCGGAAGACCTGGTTGGCATATTGAGTGCAGTGCAATAGCCCTACATTATTTGCAACCTAGCCCTAATTCGGAGTTCTCACTCGATATCCAAGGGGGAGGATCAGATCTCATATTCCCTCACCACGAAATGTCTGCGGCGCAGAGCGCTGTGATGACTGGTAAACCATTCGCACGACATTACGTCCATGCCGGAATGATTGGCCTCGATGGCGAGAAGATGAGCAAGTCTCTTGGCAATCTTGTATTTGTTTCAAAGTTGATTTCTCAAGGGGTCAATCCAATGGCCATTCGCTGGGCACTTCTCAATCGACGCTATCGCGAAGATGCGATGTGGAGCCAGACCTTATTGAGTGAGTCCGTTCTGGCTATCGATAGATTGCAGCTGAATTTGGCAAAGATGGAGGTAGCTCCCACTGATGTCGTCATCACCCAGATAATTAGTGCACTCTCTGAAGATCTAGATACCGAACGGGCGTTACGGGTTCTCTCGAGTTGGATGGATGAAACAGAGGCGGGTGCAAGCGGTGGAAACGCTGGAGAACTATCCCGAGCGCTAGATACGCTCTTAGGAATCGCGCTCTAAGGACTACTTATCAGTCTGCCTTCTTAAGAATCTTTCTAGTTCTCTTGCAATTGATTCACCTGTTGCTTCAGGTAAATCGACAGCATCTTTACTCTCTTCTAGCGCCTTCACGTATTCGGCCACATCAGTATCTTCCTTCGCGAGTTCAGTTACCTCTGTCTCCCATTCGAGTGCATCATCAGGGAGCTCACCTTGAGGGATAGAAACTTCGAGGAAATCTTCTAGTGCGTTGACAAGGGCGAGCGAAGCTTTCGGTGAAGGTGAGTTTGATGCGTAATGGGGGATTGCTGCCCATAGAGAAATGGCGTCGATTCCGCGACGTATGCAGGCATCTTGAATAACTCCAAGAATTCCCGTTGGTCCCTCGTACTTGCTGATCTCGACACCTAGACGCCTTGCAATATCTGGATGCGCTCCGCTGCCACTAACGGTGATAGGTCTGGTGTGTGGAGTATCTGCCAACATTGAGCCGAGAGTGATGACTAGATCAACTTCGCAATCATCGGCTAAATCCAACAAGTCCGAGGCAAAAGTTTTCCATTTCATAGAAGGTTCAACTCCACGAACAACGATGAAATCGTGGGGGAGAGATGGAATAGAAAGAGAGAAGATTTGAGTTCCGGGCCAAGTAAGATTCCGAATACTTGAGTCATCTACATAGACCATTGGGCGATTTACCTGAAAGTCATAGAACTCTTCAGGATCTACTTCTGCGATGAGTTCAGGAACAACATCAAAGTCAGGGTCAGTCCAACAACCAAGTAAGTGAGAAGCTGCACCAGATGCTGCTTCACCTGCATCATTCCAACCTGAGAATGCGATAACCATCACGGGTGAGCGCAGAACTGGAATTTTCAGAATCTCCATATCGATACCTTAGGGTAACCTGCGCTATGTGACGAGAGATAAGAGCCATAGCAACCCTGGCCTTCTTCGTCAGGCGCTAGCCCAGAGAACCGTTATCGCCGATGGTGCTATGGGAACCATGCTGCAAGCGGCCGACCCCACACTTGAAGATTTTCAAAATCATGAGGGCTGTAACGAGATTCTCAATGTCACCCGACCTGATCTCGTTCGTTCAGTGCATGATGCCTACCTCGAAGTAGGCGTTGATGCGATTGAGACAAATACCTTTGGTGCGAACTGGGCGAACCTCGCTGAATACGGTATCGAAGATCGCATTTACGAGTTGGCTTTTGCGGGTGGAAAAATCGCGCGCGAAGCAGCCGATGCCTTTGGTACGGTTGATAAACCACGATTTGTGCTCGGCTCTTTAGGTCCCGGAACAAAACTTCCCAGCCTCGGTCATACCTCGTATCAAAAATTGAAAGACGCTTATTACACCGCGTCAAAAGGTTTAGTTGATTCAGGGAGCGATGCCCTCCTGATTGAAACGACGCAAGACTTATTGCAGGCCAAAGCTGCCGTCAACGGTGCGCGTCAGGCAGTTGCCGAATCAGGTCGAGATGTAGTTGTCATCGCTCAGGTCACGGTTGAGACGACAGGAACGATGTTGTTAGGTTCAGAAATTGGCGCCGCCCTCAATGCACTCGAACCGCTCAATATCGATTTGATAGGACTTAATTGTGCAACCGGACCTGCCGAGATGTCCGAACATTTGCGATATCTATCCAAGAACTCTCATACCGCGATTTCTGTGATGCCCAATGCGGGTCTTCCAATCCTTGGACCTAAAGGCGCCGAATATCCGCTTGGTCCTGAAGAATTAGCAACTGCGCTTGAAACATTCGTTCATGACTACGGCATCACCTTAATCGGCGGTTGCTGCGGTACTACTCCGGCCCACCTTGCAGCTGTCGTCAATCGAATTGCGGGACGCGGTGTGAAGAAGCGCGCCATTGAGATTGAGCCAGGTGCTTCATCTCTTTATCAATATGTGCCCTTTAGGCAAGATAAGACTTATCTAGCAATCGGTGAGCGCACGAATGCCAACGGGTCTCGCGCCTTTAGAGATGCTCTCGTCGCAGAAGATTGGTCAACCTGTGTAGAGATTGCGCGAGATCAAATCCGAGATGGTGCACACATGCTCGATCTCTCTGTCGATTACGTTGGTCGTGATGGTGTCAGAGATATGACCGAGATTGCATCGCGTTTTGCCACATCATCTACTTTGCCAATTGTTCTTGATTCGACTGAGCCAGCTGTTCTCAAGGCAGGACTGGAGTCACTTGGTGGACGATGCATTATTAATTCGGTCAATTATGAAGATGGTGATGGACCCACATCCCGGTTTGCACGCATCATGCCGCTTGTGCAGGAGCATGGCGCATCAGTAGTGGCGCTCACCATCGACGAAGAAGGACAAGCGCGAACTGCTGAATGGAAGCTACGTGTAGCGCGTCGACTGATTAAGGATTTGACTGAGAACTGGGGAATATCTGTTGGGGATATTTTGATCGACACCCTTACTTTCCCGATTGCAACGGGACAAGAAGAAACTCGTCGTGATGGACTCGAGACAATCACCGCAATCAAGGCGCTGAAGGAAGAGTTCCCTGAAGTGCAGACCACTCTAGGAGTCAGCAATGTTTCTTTCGGGCTCAATCCTGCGGCGCGTGTAGTGCTCAACTCTGTCTTCTTGCACGAATGTGTGGAAGCGGGTCTTGATTCAGCGATTGTTCATCCCTCAAAAATTACTCCCATGGCACGTATCGATGCCCGTCAGAAAGAGGTTGCCCTTGATCTGATTTACGACCGTCGAATATTTGATGGCGAAAATTGCACTTACGATCCACTCAGTGAGTTCCTCCAACTCTTTGAAGGCGTTGAACTTGCTGCCTCGAGAAATATCCGCGCTTCAGAACTTGCTGCCCTTCCCCTCAAAGAGCGGCTTGAGCGACGAATTATCGATGGTGAGAAGGTTGGGCTCACAGATGACCTAGATTCCGCCATGGCTGAGGGGATCAAGCCGCTTGCAATTATTAATGATCATTTGCTCGAGGGCATGAAGGTTGTTGGAGAGCTCTTTGGTAAGGGCGAGATGCAGTTGCCATTCGTCCTACAGAGCGCTGAGGTAATGAAATCAGCGGTTGCCTATCTTGAACCTCATATGGAGAAAACCAGTGATGCTGGGCGCGGCAGAATGCTGCTTGCAACTGTAAAGGGTGATGTACACGATATTGGAAAGAACTTGGTTGACATCATTCTCTCAAATAATGGCTATCAAGTTGTCAACATCGGAATCAAGCAGACCATTAATCAGATTATTGATGCTGCGCAAGAGAATGAAGTAGATGCTATTGGAATGTCTGGGCTACTCGTGAAATCTACAGTCATCATGAAAGAGAACTTGGAAGAGTTAACTTCTCGAGGACTTGATCAGAAGTGGCCGATTGTTCTTGGGGGAGCAGCGCTGACGCGTGCTTTCGTAGAACAAGATCTAGCCAGTGTCTTCCCGGGGGAAGTTCGCTACGCGCGTGATGCCTTTGAAGGTCTACGCCTTATGGATGCAATCATGGCGGTGAAAAGAGGCGACGAGGGTGCTGCACTTCCGGCGCTACGTGAAAGAAGAGTAAAAGCGGTTACACGTCCTGATGAACCAACAGAGATAGATACCGTTCGCAGCGATGTAGCGGTGGATGTAGATATTCCAAAGGCTCCATTCTTCGGCTCACGTATTGTGAAAGGTATTCCGCTCGCTGACTATGTCGGCATGCTCGATGAACGTGCACTATTTATGGGTCAATGGGGGCTTAAGGGCGCACGCGGTGAGTACGAAGCGATGGCTGAGACTGAAGGTCGTCCTCGCCTTCGCGCACTCCTCAATGAAGTGCAATCTAAGGGTTGGCTGGAAGCAGCTGTCGTTTATGGATATTTCCCATGCGTCTCCGACGGAAATGATCTAGTCATTCTGCATCACGAAGGTCCCGAGAAAGGAAAGGAGCGTGTGCGCTTCTCATTCCCACGACAGAGACGAGATCGCAGACTCTGTCTCTCAGATTTCTTCGCCTCACGTGAATCAGGAAAGGTTGATGTCGTTGCCTTCCATGTTGTCACTATGGGAAATACAGTCAGTAAAGCAGCGAACGAACTCTTTGCAGCCAACGCCTATCGCGAGTATCTCGAACTTCACGGCTTATCAGTACAGCTCACAGAAGCTTTGGCAGAACATTGGCACGCTCGCATTCGCGAAGAGATGGCTGTTCGTGGCGATGATGCGCCAGATATTCAGGGAATTCTCGATCAAGGTTACAGAGGATCTCGTTACTCATTTGGATATCCGGCCTGCCCCGATATTGAACAGCAGACTCAGTTATG
>JAPOKG010000012.1 GCA_029977785.1 Actinomycetota bacterium
ATCGAGCGCTTCTTGGCAGCGATGTAAGTTTTCATCTAGTTGCATAATCAAGACTGAACCTGCAATTTCAAATCCCAGCGGGTGCCAAGCTTCGACCGCCTTGAGCGTTGTCTGGTCGACTATCTCGAGCATTGAAGGTTTAAAACGCAGCAGTTGAGCAGATGCTGCGGCAGCCTTTGCGACGCTTGGAAAAGTTGCAATTAAAGTTGCAGGTGATTGTGGACGAATCTCTAAATTAAGGGTGAGCTCAGTGATGATTCCAAGTGTGCCTTCTGAACCGATAAAGAGATGGAGTAAGTCGTAGGTTGTTACTGACTTCTTAGTAGCTTTTCCAAGTTCAATGATTTCGCCACTACCTAGAACAACTTGAGCTGCGCGTACATGAGATGAGGTAACTCCGTACTTCACGCAGCACATTCCACCGGCGTTGGTAGCAGCGTTTCCGCCAAGCGTTGACCAGTCACGGCTTGCCGGATCTGGCAGATAGGCAAGACCTAACTCTTTTACTTTGGTATCTAAATCAAGATTTATCACTCCAGCTTGTACACGGGCAATCTGGTTTTCAGTATCGATAGAGATAATCTGATTCATCTTCTCAAGTGAGATCACTATTGAATCGGCGCTTGAGTTAGCACCTCCCGCTAGGCCGCTACCTGCGCCTCGAGTAACAACAGGAATTTTATGTTCGTTGGCATAGCGCAACGTTGTTGAAATCTGTTCTGCGCTCCGGGCAAGTAAGACAGCAAGTGGTGCAGCAGATTGAGCAAAGGGTGCTTGATCGCGAGAATAAGAGGCTGTGATATCAGGATCTGTAATCAGGTGTGCATCTGCGCCAAGTAATGATTGCAACGCAGATATGTGGCTCACAACGTTAACTCTATCTCGCTAGCGTGGAAGTGAGAACTTATTCTTGCCACGAGATTCAATGAGGCCATCATCTAGCAAGGTAAGCAACGCTTTCTCAAGTTGCGATGGCACATCCCACAGCTGGGTTATCTGGCTCTTTGTCAGAACTTCATTTTCTCGGAGCGCTTGCACAATGGTGCCGCGGCATTGGCGATCGGTGCCATGCCAGCTTTGTCGCCGCTTCACAACATCAGACTTTGGATAATCCAAACTTCGCCAGGTGCAGACGTGCGCAACTGGGCAGATTCCACATTTAGGCGATTGCGAAGTGCAGATGACTGCGCCGAGTTCCATGGTTGCTGCGGCCCACAAATGCGGATCCTTCTTAGGAATTAACTCTTCATAGCGAGATTTCTCACCCTTCGTTGCACTTTGTGTGGGAGTTTCAACTCCATCAAAGAGCCGCGCAAAAAGTCTGCGAATATTGATATCAAGTACAAGTGAACGTTTCTCAAAGGCAAATGCTGTAATTGCAGCCGCTGTGTATTCCCCGATGCCAGGAAGTGCGCGAAGTTCAGCCTGACTTTCTGGAATCTTTCCTTTGAGATTATGAGTTATCTCTTTGGCGCATTCATGCAACCGTAGTGCACGCCGCGGATAACCAAGTCGGCCCCATGCAGTGATTACTTCAGCAGGAGTTGCCTTCGAAAGGGAAGCAGCAGTGGGCCAACGTTTCATCCAAGCTTCATAGACAGGCAGTACGCGATTAACTGGAGTTTGCTGCAACATAAATTCTGAGACAAGAACTCCCCAGGCATCGGTCTTACGCCAGGGCAGATCGCGCTTATTCTTTTTAAACCAGGAGGTAATTTCTTTCTCAAACATTAGTCACCAGTGATTTTGACGCGTTGCAGCGCTTGATCAAGGCGCGAGACTTCCACAATCTCCATACCTGCGATAGCCACATCAGATCCAGTTGGAACAAGTGCGCGCTTAAATCCGAGTCGATATGCCTCTGCTAAACGCCTAGATACACCGCTTACTTTTCGGATTTCACCGGCAAGACCAACTTCACCGATGGCAACTAAATCCGCAGGTAGCGCCAAGCCTTTTGCAGCAGATGCCACAGCTAGCGCCAACGCTAAATCTGCAGCAGGTTCGGACATCTTCATTCCACCCACAGTTGCCGCATATACATCGCGGCCACCAACACGCACGTGAGCACGGAGTTCAAGAACGGCGAGCGTCATTGAGGTACGAGCTGAATCAAGTCCACTAGTAACGCGACGCGCATTGCCAAAATCATTTTCGCGTCCGGCGCTTACTAACGCTTGGATTTCAGCAAGAAGTGGGCGTCGGCCTTCAAGAGTGACGGTGACACATGTACCTGGAACAGGTTCTGCATGGCGCGATGTAAATAGCCCAGTGGGATCAAGGACGCTCTCGATACCGGTATCACTTAAATCAAAGCATCCGACTTCATCGCTGGCGCCAAAGCGATTTTTAATTGCACGGATAAGACGTAAACGCGAATGGCGTTCGCCTTCAAATTGCAGAACAACATCAACGATATGTTCGAGTAGGCGAGGACCTGCAATGGATCCATCTTTAGTGACATGTCCTACGAGAAGCAAAGTGATATCGCGATCTTTGCAGATGCGGATAAGCGCTCCAGCTACTTCGCGCACCTGAGTAACGCCCCCTGGCGAACCATCAGCTGTTGAAGAACCAATTGTCTGCACTGAGTCGATGATGACTAGTTCTGGCTTTACGGCATCGATATGTGCAATTACTGCACCTAAATCTGTTTCAGAGGCAAGAAAGAGTTGCGGGTCTACGGCCTTGATACGTTCGGCGCGAAGTCGAACTTGGGATGCTGACTCTTCACCTGAAATGTAGAGCGCAGGGATTCCCTTTGCAGCGCTTTGAGCTGCAACAGATAAGAGAAGAGTTGATTTACCAACACCGGGTTCGCCTGCAAGCAAGATGGCAGCGCCAGGAACTAAACCGCCACCAAGTACGCGATCGAGTTCAGAGACCCCAGTGGCACGTGCACGTGCTGCGGAAAGATCAACATCACCGATAGGAGTTGCTTTGGATGTAACTGTTCCTGCAACGAGAGAAAGTTTCTTGGGAGCTGCTAACTCTTCAACAGAACCCCAGGCCTGACATTCGCCGCATCGTCCAACCCATTTTTGCGATGTCCATCCGCATTCAGAGCAACGGAAGGGATCCTTCTCAACCTTGGCCATAGACGTAGGTTAGGGGAGAGCGCTGACTATTTGCCGGCTGCGAGTGTGGCTGGGTGTTGGATCACAAAGAGTGGAAGTGAACGCGCTTGCGCATCGCGAATACCTTGAATGCGGCGGTCGCAGTGCTCAGCCAAGACAGCGTAAGCGGCCTCGCCCATCAACTTCTGTAGCTCTGCCTTGTTGGAGATATAAACAGGTTCGCTACCGACGTGTGCATCAGTATTGCTCGTGCAGTACCAATCAAAGTCTTCGCCGCCGTCGCCCCAACCAAGTCGTTCGTATTCACCAATTACTGTGACTGAATATTCGCGCTCGCCGATTTCGCGAGTTTCAAAACTTCTGCGAAGCGGAAGTTGCCAGCAAACATCTGGTTTTGTATCTACAAAGTGCATGCCACGCTTCTGCGCTAAGTGGTGAAGAACGCAACCGAATGAACCGGTAAAGCCAGGTGCTTCGTAACCCTTGCGGTTAAGGAAGATACAGGCATCGTTAACTGTGCGAGTCTTACGATCTTTATCCTCATCTAAATCTGTAATACGAAGTTGTCCGCCTGGTTTCTTGGGACGAGCCTCTTCATAAAATTGCCACATATCAGGGGTAAGAAATTCAGCTGCTTTACGTACGCGCTCTTCATCGTCCTCATCTGAGTACATCGCGCCCTCGGTGCAGCATCCATCGTTAGGGCGATCTTTAAAGACGCCTTTACAACCATCGCCGTAGATACAGGTCCAGAAAGAGGTGAGCCAGGTCAAATCGCACTTAAAGATTTCTTCTTCATCATTGGGATCTGTGAATTCGACCCAGTCACGCGCGAAACCTGGCTTTATCTCTGACATAGTCGCAGAGCCTACGCGTACTCTTTCGCTATGGCTAATCAGGTAAGTGATATCAAAGTTGGCATCATTGGTGCCGGAACCATGGGAGAAGCATTTATTGCAGCTCTCATCCGTTCTGGCATTGCCCCAACATCAATTAGCGTTGTTGTAAGGCGCCCTGAACGCGGCGCTGAACTTGTAAATCGTTACTCAATCACTATCGAACCGCTTGCACAATCCTTGTCTACGAGCGATGTCGTGATTCTAGGTATCAAGCCGCAAGGTTTAGCAGAGCTTCTGCCACAAATAGCTCCACATATAAAGCCTGATTCACTTGTCATCTCACTGCTTGCTGGAAAGACGATCTCTGCAATTACAACAGGGCTATCTGGCCATAAAGCTATAGCGCGCGTTATGCCAAATACACCGACTTTGATCGGTAAAGGCATGGCGGGGTATTCACTCAGTGACGGCGTCACTGATTCTCAGAAAGCCTTCATAGAAAAGTTATTGGCTGCAACAGGTAAAGCGATTGAGATACCTGAAGAGCTACAGAATGCACTTACTGGAACCAGCGGATCTGGACCTGCCTACTTCTTCCGCTTTGTTGAAGCGATGGTAGATGGCGCAGTTGAAATGGGTCTTAGCCGTGAAGATGCCACCACTCTTACTATTCAAACTATCGTCGGTGCAGCAGCGCTGCTTGATGGCTCAGAAGATTCTCCAGCTCGTCTGCGCGAAAAGGTAACCAGCCTGAAAGGTGCGACAGCAGAAGCGTTAGCGGTCTTTGATGAAGCAGGAATCTCTGAGATTGTGGCTAAGGCAATGGCAGCATCTGCACGGCGTGCAGGAGAACTTGCTCAGTAATGAAAAGACTTCTTCTCCTTGTTTTTGCAGCATCACTTGTTTTGCCAACCGCCAGCGCTGCCCCCAAAGCAGTCGCTGTAAAGAAGCTAGATATTGTCGCATCAGCGGTTAGCGCTGAAGGGCTAGTGGCAACCGGAAAGACTCTTGTCACATACTCAAACACCGGCTCAACAAATTCAAATATTGAGTTAACTGGCCTTGATGTAACAGGTGTCCAGCAGTGGCTTCGTACCATTGATTCTGGAGTCGATGAGATCGCTACCGCAGCAACAGTTGATGCTGCTGGCAATATTTGGCTAGCTGGGTCGTCGGCTGCAGTAACTGTTCCTGAAAGCGTAACCGCTGCAATCGCAGCTGAAAATCCTGATGGCGTAGTCGCCGAAGAGCTACCTAAAGTGCGCTCTGATATGAATCAGATAACTATCTGGAAGCTTTCTCCAATAGGTGAACTGCTAGCAACCTTCCTTTCAGTCCAAACTAGCCCAGCTCTTGTTTCAGCGCTCTCTGTAAATTCCTCAGGAATTTCACTCGTTGGAGTTCTTGCCGATCGACCTTTTCTTCTCTCTGCGACTCCCACAGGAGTATTTGCAAAGCCTCTCTTTATCGGTACCAACAAGAGCGCGCTGAACGCAGTAGTTCGCAGCCCAGATGGCTCTGTAAATCTCTTTGGCGAAAGTTCGGAAACCTTAGGTGGAAAGAAAGTTGCTGGCGCAAGAGATGGAATCTTAGTGAAGGTTAGCAAGGCAGGGGCGATTACTAGCGTTGTACGGAGTTCAGCTATCAAGGCGCAGCGATCATGGCTGGCAGCTGATTCAACGTTGACTTTAACTGGATACGTAAAATCTGGAAAAGTTATTGAGAGTGCCTTTACCAAATTCAACTCTTCCTTTGTGCCAACTTGGACGATGCGAATTCCATCGACCGGAAGCTCAACGGTATTAACGGCTGCTGGAACCACTTATGGTGCGCTCTCTTCAAACTCTGCCATCAAAGGTGTAACAGGTTGGAAACCCACTACGCCAACGCTCTTACTTGCCACCTTTACAAATAAAGGCGTAATGACTGGTGCCTATGCAGATAGCCAACTCAGCGCACCTATTTCGCTGGTGTACACAAAGGAGTTAGGGCTCTGTGGACTTGCTCGGGGTAGCGCAGACTCTATTTCGATTTTCAGGCTAGCAACGCGATAACCGTAAGTTTTTCTCGCAGTTACTGGAAGCGGAACATTGATAGTTGACCTTTAACGCCGGCAATTAAATATCTAACGCGATCAACTGTTACCCAGGCTGAAGAAATACCGTCTGGGTTCTGTTCTGAAGTTACCAATTTGATAGTTGGAACTGCGCGAACGCTATCAAGGACACAGAGACGTTGCTGGCAGTTGAATGCAATATGCGATCCATCGGTATTGAGAAACTTACCTGGCGCGCCATAAAGTTCAGTAGTCACAGAGTTCTGCAGCGCAGTCGTTTGTAATGGGCTCCATCGAATTTTGCTTGGTGTAGTCGGTGAGGTTGGAACTGAGGTTAACCAGCTTGCTTGAACTCCCGTGAGAGTCTTGGCGATGGATACATCAAAGCCTGTCATCGGTACTGCTCCGCCGGAAGTATCGATGTTGTAATAACTCCAGGAAGAGCCTGAGAGAGTGGCACGGGATGCAACGCGAATTTCTCCAGATGTTGGTTGCTTCTTTTGATTTATTGTGAGTACTGAGTCATAGACCACGTAGGTCTTTTTACCATCGAAGAGAGCCTTGAGATGGAATCCAACATCTCCCATGGTTCGACCATCAGTTTTGCGGTCGCCATCTACTAGTTCATAGCTCCACTTGGTTGCGCCCTTTAACTTTGTTGCACCGAGCAGAATTCCCTGACTCTCATCACGGTAGAAGACTTGCACTCCACCAGCGGTTGCAACACAGGCGTTAGAGATGCTGACATCGCTACCTGTACGTACTCGGACAGGATCTTTGTAGTCATTTACCTGCGGGCCATTTCCATCAACGATTTCGTGGGTGAACTTCTTGCCATCGTATGTGGCATAACGTAAATCGCGATCATCACTTTCAGAGTAGAAGATATGTAACAACTGTTTGGTACCTGAACCATTGACGCAGAGTGAGACCGGGCTGGTGATCTTAAATCTTGTACGGTCTCCAGAACCACCTGCACCATCTACGGTTGCTTTACGCCAGATTTTTCCATCCCAGGAGGCAAGCTTGAGAACTCCACTCTTACTATCGGTGTACGCCACAAGAGGTTTCCCATTGAAGTTGGTGCTTGAAATGCGGCGACCATCTGAATTTTGATCAATGACGAAGCGTTTCCAGCCAGCCTGCGGAACCATCGGCGCTGTTATCACAGCGTCCGAGGTGCCATTTGTATTGGATGCAACGATGCTGAAACTGTAACTAGTACCGTTCTTTAGCCCCGTAAATGTCAAAGGTGATTCAGTTGAGCTCTTCACTTGATTGGTAGTCAGATTACGTACTGAATAACTAGTTACCTGTGCGGTGCGTGCATTGGCAGGAGGATCGAAGGTGATGATTGCTGAACTATCTGCGATGAGCGCAGTGCCATTTCTTACAGGTAGTGGAATACCTACAGCCACACCTACTGGTGGCTTACGGCGCAAGTCTTCAATCATCGCCAGTAATAACGAACCAGGTTCACGAAAGACTTCACCAGCATCAAGGTTTGGGGTCATTATCGAATTCGCACCTAGATCCTTATAGGTCTCTTCATCGATATGGCTTACTGAAGAACCATCTTCATACCGCGCTGGAGTGTAGAGAATGATTTTCTCGCCGCCATTGGCAGCGTTTCCGAACTGCCCTGACCAGACCAACTTAGAGGTGAGCGCTTTACCAAGTTCAATTGAAGGAGATGGTAGATCAGATAAACGACGACCATCAGGCAACTGCGCGTAAGCGGCATACGGGGTTGGTTGCTCAATAGTGCCGTAGCCGAAGAAAGAATCGTAGGAATCTGTTGAGAGAAAACCTAAACCGTGGGCCATTTCATGTAAGAAGACTGAAGGCAAGTCATATTCAGTAGCGCTGGGAGTTCCATCGTTTCGAGTATTCCAATTAGCGAGCGAGTTAATCTGAATCACCATATCCGGATTATTGGAGTCGAGATCTTTACCTGCGAGTGCATTGGCTAAAGCTGAGGGATACCAGAGACTTTGATCAGGTGCACCATCAAAACCAGAGTAATAGTTTCCAGGTCGCGCACTTCCTAAAACTCCCCACGATGGCGCACGCCCCCACGATGCATCAATCGTGACAGGTGCCGCGGATGCAAAATTCGCCGCCCAGATATCGACAGCTGATTGAAAATCTTTCTTGGCCCAATCTGGAAAGTTTTTATAATTGACCACAAACTTTGATTTTGCTTCAAGATTGAAAACTTTTGGTGCGGTAGTTGTTGGATTTCCAACAGCCTTACCTGCGTATGTATGTCCCCAGATTGTGGAAGGTGCAACCTTGAAATTAGAGAGCGCTTGAGATGGCGCTGGAAGAAGTGTTGCAAAAAGAACAGAGAGAGCGAGAAAGAGCCCGCCTTTTCGCAGCAATTGGCTCCTCATAGCGGGCAACGCTATCAGGGTGAGAGAATGCAGTCATGGTCACCGTTTACTCTCGCCATGGCTGTCACCTTTGTGAGAATGCTGTGAATACTCTTGAAGGAATGCGCGAGGAACTCGCATTTACAATCGAAGTAATTTATATCGATGGAAATCCAGAGTTAGAGAAGTTATATGGCCACGAGGTTCCGGTAATTCATATCAATGGTGAGCACCATGACTTCTTTAAGGTAGATCCAGAACGCTTTAGAACTTCCCTTGAAAAACATCGTCGGCATCAATAATTCGATACGAGTATCCCTGTTCTGCCAGGAAGCGTTGTCTATTCTGGGCAAAGTCTTGATCAATGGTGTCGCGAGAAACAACAGAGTAGAACTTGGCGCCTCGCCCATCTGATTTAGGACGCAAGATTCTCCCTAGTCGCTGCGCCTCTTCTTGACGTGAGCCAAAGGCACCAGATACTTGAATAGCGATAGTGGCTTCAGGTAGATCGACAGAGAAGTTAGCAACCTTAGATACAACGAGGCAGGTCACTTCACCGGTTCTAAATGCTGCAAAGAGTCGCTCACGTTCCTTTTGAGGTGTATCGCCCTTAATCAACGGCACACCTAAAGTTTCAGATAAATCATCTAACTGATCAATATATTGGCCAATGACAAGTATCTGCTCGCCCGCATGATGTGCCACTAGTTCTTCGACAACGTTGCGCTTGGTACGTGTGGTTGCGCAGTATCGGTAACGTTCTTCTGGTTCGGCGGTCGCATAAGAAAGTCGCTCTGCCTCAGTCAGATTTACACGTACTTCAATACATTCAGCGGGCGCGATGTATCCCTGTGCTTCGATTTCTTTCCAAGGCACATCAAATCGCTTAGGGCCGATTAGTGAAAATACTTCGCCTTCCATTCCATCTTCACGGACTAAAGTGGCGGTTAGCCCTAACCGACGACGCGATTGAATATCTGCAGTAAAGCGGAAAATTGGTGCAGGCAATAAGTGCACTTCATCGTAGATAATCAAACCCCAGTCGTGGGTATCGAAGAGGTCAAGGTGGGCGTACACACCATTCTTCTTCTTAGTCATTACCTGATAGGTCGCAATAGTGACGGGACGGATCTCTTTCTTTGATCCTGAATACTCACCGATTTCATCTTCATTGAGCGTTGTGCGCTTAAGAAGTTCTTCGCGCCATTGGCGCGCTGCAATCGTATTAGTCACCAAAATTAGTGTGGTTGCTTTGGCATGAGCCATCGCTGCAGCTCCAACAATTGTTTTTCCCGCACCGCACGGCAAGACAACAACTCCTGAACCGCCATGCCAAAATCCTTCTGCTGCATGTTCTTGGTACTGGCGAATCTTCCAACCATCTTCTTTAAGTGCAATGTCATGTGCTTGACCATCGACATAACCAGCGAAATCTTCTGCTGGCCAACCTAAGCGAAGGAGTGACTGCTTAATCTGACCGCGTTGGCTGGGATGCACAGCGATCGTTTCTTTATCAATACGCACACCAAGTAGTGGCGCGATCTTCTTGGCACGAATAACTTCTTCGAGAACCCCGGTATCTGTGGTGACAAGGATGAGGCCGTGCACTGGATCTGCTTCAAGTCGCAATCTGCCGTAACGTGACATTGTTTCTGCGACATCAACGAGCAGTGAATGAGGAACTGCGTATCGTGAATATTTGATGAGCGTGTCTATAACCTGCTCTGCATCATGTCCGGCAGCGCGCGCATTCCATAAGCCAAGGTTGGTCAGACGGTATGTATGGATATGTTCAGGAGATCTCTCTAGCTCAGCAAATGGCGCAATGGCGCGACGGCATTCAGTTGAAAGAACGTGATCGACATCTAGAAGAATTGTTTTATCGCTTTGGACGATTAGCGGTCCATCGGTCATGAGACGAGATCCTTACTCAAAATGTCCTTAATTAGGGCGTGCAGAAAATCGCTGCGTTCTTGCATAGAAGAGATACTCACCCATTCGGATGGAGCATGTGCACCGCCACCAACTGCGCCAAGTCCATCGAGTACTTGTGCGCCCGCTGCCGCAGCAAAGTTTCCATCGCTTGCACCACCAACTTCTGCACATCCAAGTGGCTTCATTCCAATTGCTGCTGCAACTTTTTCAGCGCGCTCATATAACGCCTTTGTTGAAGAGGGCTGCAGCGGTGGTCGATTGAGACCGCCAGTGATCTCAAGCCTTGCTGCAGGATTTACCGCAGTAAGAGCTTTAATTTCGCGATCAACGCGTTCTAGCTCAGCTTGAGAAAATGAGCGAGCGTCAATATCCAATACTGCAAGGTCAGGAACTGTGTTGGTGGTATTTCCTGAGCGCAGAAGGGTAGGTACAACAGTTGTTCCGTGCTCAGAGTTCTCTAATTTACCGAGCGCCAAAATTGCGTGAGCGATTTCAGTTGTGGCGTTGACACCTTTTTCAGGTTCAAGGCCCGCATGAGAAGCCAGACCGATTACCTTGATCTGGTACATCGCCGTTCCCTTTCGACCAGTCTTTACCTTGCCATCAAGGGATGCCTCTAAAACAAGAACTGCCTTTGCACTTGCCGAAAGTTCTTGAATGAGCGCCTTCGATGCGCGGCTACCGGTCTCTTCATCTGTAGTTGCGACGAGCGCAACCGGCCCCTCAATTCCTTTGAGCGCATACAACGCTTGGATAAATCCAGCTTTCATATCAAATGTTCCGGGTCCTCGTAGTACATCGCCTTGAATATCCCATACTGGTTGAAATGATCCATGAGGCCAGACTGTGTCGAGATGAGCAAGTATGAGAACTTCTGGTTTTTCAGATCCCCACCAGAAGACTGGTCGACCTTCAATAGTTTTAATCTGCGCAGGTACACCTAAGACGCGAGTTGCGATATCGCTTGCTAGTCGAACAACTTCAGTGCAGGCCTCTAGATCTTCACTAGGTGATTCACAGCGAACCAAAGCTTCGAGGGCTGCCAACATAGGCTCAAGTCTGCCGTATTCGGTGGATTTCTCGCTCGTCATAACGCTGCCACCCCTGTAATTCGCGCGATTCGAAAGGTCTGCACTTCACCTGTTGCATGGTCGCGCGCAAGAAGAGAGCCAGCAGATAACTTCAGCGGATCAATGATGCGATGCGATACCAGGCCATTGTTATCGGCATATCCAATGGAGAGCGATTTATTTGGCTGATTTTGTAGGTAATCACTGAGCAGCTCGAGAGTCTCATTTGCCGTAGTGCGCGGAAGAGCGCCAAGAGCTTCGGTTGCGATATTGCGCATAGTGCTCTGCTTACGACTAGATTTTTCACCAGTACGTAGCGCTCGCAGCGCGCTCTGAATCAGAAGTTCATCAGGTTTTTCATATTCACCAATAATTCTCGGTGGACGAGCTCTTCCTTGTGCGCGCTGTACCCGTGGACCGCTGAGTAAGAGCCCCTTGGCATCTTCGCCAGCAGGAAGATATCCGTAGCTACGAAGGATATGCATCGCCTCTGCTGCATCAAAAGTTGAGATGAGAACTTCGGGTGCGATGCGACGAAGCCCCAATATCTCAAGGCGCTTATCACCAATGATTTGTGCAATTAGCGCCGGATCTTCGCAGCGAATAAAGGATGCGGTATTTCCAACGCGCAATTTGCCATGCTTCTTCGCCACATCTGCAATCAAATATTCCAAAGGTTGTGGCATCGGAGTCTTAGAAGTTTTCGCTAAGAACTTAGCAATCTCATCACCGGTGCGACCATGATCTAGCCCGCGGCGGATAGAACCTTCAGAGAATCTAAAGACTGTTGCACCACCGCGAGATTCGACATCTGCAATGAGGGCGAGTTCTTGTGCGACTTCATGTTCTAGTGGCCCCGGCGCAATTGCAGTGTTATCACTTTGAATCAAGATGTGATCGACTGCTTTAGGAAGGTCGCTATCGATTGCTGAACAATCTGCACCATCAAGAAAATCAATTCCATATTGAGAAATCACGCCTTGGCCAGTGATTCCTAGCCATTCACATTCACGCAGGATCCAGAGTAGATAATCTTTTTGTAGTCCACCAGAACGCTTACTTGGAGAAAGCCAGAGCGCTGCATCGTAAAGTGAATGCGCATCTACTGCCACGCCCCTGTTCTCATTGAGTAGGTTAAGTACCAATCTTCTGGTGCTGGCAGCGCTGGCGCGATCGAGTTCAGGGCCAAGTGGAGCAACGTTCTTACTTCCCTCTTTTCCAACTAACCCAGGAAGTCGTGAAGAGATTAACCAGGCCGATGTCAGCGCTTGCCAACGAGCAGAGGCGCTCTGCATCAACCAGATATCAAACTGTGTTGTCGGAAGAATTTTGTCGTCGGCTTCGATAGTGAGAAGTCCTGCTACATACGCAACTTCTGCAATAAATGCAGCGCATACTTCATCAACACCTAAATGTAGTGAGAGCTCTTTTAATTCGCGGACACCAAGTCCTCCAGAGCGTAGAGCGCTTGCTGGCTCTTGCGCCCAATAGTTAAGAACCTCTTCAGTCCAGCGAAGGAAAGTGGTGATGTTGGCAATCGCCGCTAACTGCACACTACGTTCATCACGTTTGCTTGATGTGATTGCAGGTTGTGAAACTTCGAGCTGGCGATGCACTTTGTTCCCACGCAGATAGATGGCAACTT
The DNA here is from genome assembly GCA_029977785.1 of Actinomycetota bacterium. GTDB lineage: Bacteria > Actinomycetota > Actinomycetes > Nanopelagicales > Nanopelagicaceae > Planktophila. The sequence continues at coordinate 12,998 of JAPOKG010000012.1, forward strand.
CACGTGGTAAGACCACTGTCTGTTGATTGAATGGAACAAGGAAACCTTCCTCGAGCAACCAAGCCACACCAGTCGATGGTTTCTTGATATCGGTAATTGTTCCGCGTGGCGGACCCCAGACCATCGCCTCGAGGACTTTCTTGGCCGCAGCAGGGGCTTCATCTAGCTTCTTTAACTTTAACTTCGCCATAGATGCGGGCCCAAGCCCCGCAATCTCATTTCCTAGAACTTCTTTGAGGTTTGTTGGAGTGCGCATTCCATCTTTAACTACATATAACAAGCCACGTTCAATCAGGCCAGGAAGAATAAAGAGCGCTGACTTTTCGGTGAGCGCAGTGACTTCTTTTTCGGTAAATGGTTCATCTAAAATCGCACAGACTTCAAGTACTTGCAGTTGCCACTTATTCAGCGCATCAACTGCGCGAGCCAAGCTAGGCGCAGACGATGCACGAACAGCCAAACTGGCGATATCCGGAGGGACTGGAGTTACTAGATCTGGTCTGTGAGTAAACATGGAAATAAGCGCGGCATCATCGAGTGCGCGTAAATAATCTGCATAAGAGCGAATTTCCATAACCTGCCAACGATAGCCGTTAGTCGGGTGTGTGCGCTAATTGAGGTGTAAGGGTCAGCGCTTTCTAGGAGTAAGCCAGGCAGCAATAGCGGCGAAGCGGCTGACCATCGGCCCTAGCAATCGATTGAGAAAACGGGCACGACGGAAGTCGTGAATTGGCCAACCTTCGGCAAGTGCGCGGATTCTTAGGATTGCATCAGGATTTATTGCACAAGGATGCCCAACTGCCTGAAGCAAAGGAATGTCATTGTGGCTATCTGAATAGGAATAGCACTCTGTCAATTCAAATCCATGGGCTTTTGCTAGCTCTTGAATTGCAATTGCCTTTTCAGCGCCGTGAAGAAGTTTTCCGTCCAATGAACCTGTGTAAATGCCATTCTCGATTCGCGCCTTGCTGCCAAGTGCACCTGTCAGACCTAGGCGTTGTGCAATGATGTTTGCCATATCTTGTGGCGCGGCAGTAACGAGCCAGACTTCTTCACCCTTATCTAAATGAGATTGAGCAATTTCAAAAGTTCCTTGCCAAATTTTTGGTGAGACGAATTCGTCGTAGATTTCTTCGCCAATTTTTTTAATGTCTTCGACCGCATGACCGCCGATAAAGTCGGTAGCGGCATTTTGAAATTTCTCGATTACTTCTTTCTTCTCTGTACCTGTCATGCGAAAGCGAATATTGGCTACTACAAATCTTGAGATATCAGCCTTTGTGAAAAAACCACGCTGATACATACCTCGTCCGAGAAAGTAGAGTGTGGACCCTCTCACGAGGGTGTTATCTACATCGAAAAAGGCAGCTTTCTCGGAGGTGGGTGCCATGTCACTACCCTAGCGAAGCGGGTTCGTTAAGGACGCTTTATGCTTGACGCTATGAGTTCCACTGTTTATGTCGTTCGCCATGGTGAGGTAGAGAATCCGCAGAAGATTCTCTATGGACGTCAGCCTGGCTGGAGATTGTCGCAGCGTGGACAAGAAATGGCGAAGGCTGTTGGTGAGTGGTCTAAAGGGTTGGATCTTGGCGCGCTCCATGTTTCTCCTTTACAGCGCGCACAAGAAACTGCCGCACCAATAGCCGAAGCTCACTCACTCAAGATTCATACAGATGAACGACTTATTGAAGCTGCAAATATCTTTGAAGGAAAATCATTTGAACTAGGCAGCGGAGTTCTTAAGCATCCCTCTTCCTGGCGACATTTATACAATCCATGGAAGCCATCATGGGGTGAACCGTATGAAGAACAGATTTCTAGAATGCTCGCTGCAATCTTTGATGCCAAGAAAGCTGCAGCAGGAAAAGATGCCATGGTCGTTTCACATCAGCTACCTATCTGGATTCTGCGTAGCGCTGTCGAAGGACGCAGACTTTTGCACGATCCTCGGAAACGTGAGTGCACTTTAGCCTCCGTTACAGGAATTCATTTTGATGATGATGGAATGATTTCTGGAACATCCTATTTAGAACCCGCAAAACATTTGTTACCGAATAAATAAGATGAAGAGATATCTACCCATTCTGATTTCAGCGCTTGTGCTGACTGGATGTGGAACAAGTGGTACTTCACAAGCGGAAGAGAGCTTTATCGCTGGCAGTGGCGCAGTCACGACCATTCGAGAAGGTTATCGCCAGAAAGCACCTGCAATTTCAGGTATGACCCTAAGTGGTGAAAACTATTCATTTGCTGGGGGACAGGTCGCAGTTGTCAATGTGTGGGCATCATGGTGTTCGCCATGTCGCGCTGAAGAACCAGCGCTTTCTGCGTTAGCTAAGAAGTACACCGATGTCGCTTTCATTGGAATTTTGACGCGTGATAACCCCGTCAACGCTGAGGCATTTGCGCGCAACCGTGGAATTCCTTATCCCACTCTCATTGATGATTCAATTTTGGTGGGCTTCAGCAAGTCGCTTCCAGCAAATGCAATTCCAACGACTCTAGTCATTGATCGAAACGGTGGCGTTGCAGCGCGAGTTTCAGGGGCTGTCACCGTTGCCTCGCTCACCAAACTTATTGAGGATGTGAGCGCGGAATGAGAGATTTCGTAGTCAACCATCTTCTAGATGGCTTCTTACTTACCGCCTTCCCCATAGCTGTTCTTGCTGGAGTTATCTCCTTTGTATCTCCATGCGTTCTACCGTTAGTTCCGGGATATCTCTCATTTGCAGCAGGCTTTTCACAAGCTCGTGGAAGAGTCTTTCTAGGTTCACTTCTCTTTGTTGCAGGATTTAGCGCGCTCTTTATCTCGTATGGGGCACTCTTCGGTGCACTTGGTTCACGAATCGCCACTAACGAAGAGAGCATCACACGAGTTTTAGGTGCGCTCACGATTTTGATGGGCGTTATCTTCATCGGAGCTTTTCCATTAATGCCAACAATCAAGCCACGGATTTCAACTACTGGTGGACTCATTGGCGCACCACTGCTTGGTTTCCTCTTTGGAGTTGGTTGGACACCGTGTATTGGACCGGCACTTGCAAGTGTGCAGGCGTTAGCTTTCCAAGAATCCAGCGCAGTGCGCGGATCTATTCTCTCTTTAGGTTATTGCATCGGCTTAGGCGCACCATTTGTCGCAACTGGCCTCTTTCTTGATAAGACCGAGAAAATTCGTAAGGTTGCGCTTAAGAGCGGTGGCGTAATTTCTAAAGTCGGTGGGGCCTTCTTGATTGTCATCGGAATATTGCAGCTAACTGGTCTCTGGACTGATTTGATGATTGAGATGCGTTCCTGGATATCTAATTTTGTGCCGGTGATTTAATGAGCCAAAAGGTAGAAGTTCCAGAAATTGGCTTTATTGCGCTGCTGCGATACGGCTGGCGCCAATTAACAAGTATGCGCACTGCGCTCATTCTCCTGATGCTCTTAGGAATTGCTGCAATCCCTGGCTCTTTAATTCCACAGAGAATTACCAATCCAATCGCTGTACGTGATTTTTATATCAACAGTCCCAGCGAGGCTCGCTGGTATGACCGCTTCTATCTCTTTGACGTCTATGGCTCTCCTTGGTTTAGCGCTATCTACATACTTCTCTTTATCTCCTTGGCTGGCTGCGTTCTGCCACGAAGCGTCGAGCATTACAAAGCGATGCGCGCACAACCACCCGCAACGCCCCGGAACTTGTCTCGCCTGGAATTTCACCAAGAGTTTGTAACTTCCTCTGGCGCCTTAGAACGTGCCGATGCTTGGTTTAGTAAGAATCGCTTCCGCGTCAGGCGAGAAGGCAACTCACTCTCTGCTGAAAAGGGCTATCTGCGTGAGACTGGAAATCTACTTTTTCACTTATCACTCATTCTTATTTTGGTTGGAGTTAGCTTTGGGGCGCTCTTTGGTATGCGCGGTGAAGCAATCATCAACGTCGGAGAACGCTTTATCAACGTCCCAACGACCTACGACTCGTTAGCCCTGGGCAAGCTCACCAACGAGAAGTCCCTATCTCCATTTGAAATAAAACTCGATCGATTTGTTGCAGAGTACGACCCAAGAACAAATCAGGCTCTCGACTACAAAGCTTGGGTAACGGTTACAGAAAATGGAAAGAGTGAGAAGAAGGTATTGAAGGTTAATAAGCCTCTTACTTTTGGTAACGCTCGAGTGTACCTACAAGCAAATGGTTACAGCCCAGTTGTCACTGTGCGAGACTCACAAGGAAACGTTGCGTTGCAGGGTCCAGTGCCATTCTTGCCACAAGATGGAAACCTTCGCTCCATTGGTGCAATCAAAGTACCTGATGCAAATCCACCAGTTGGATTTGTCGGAAACTTTTTACCAACAAACCAACGTCTTGAAGGTCAAGGTTCTATCTCAATCTTTCCTGAACTTTTAGACCCTAAGTTGCTCTTCTCTATTTGGAAGGGTGACCTGGGACTTGATTCAGGTGTTCCAAAATCTGTGTATCGATTAGATACTGAGACCCTTGAGAAAATTGGCTTAGGTTCAGTTAAACCTGGTGAGACTTTTAACTACCCTGAGGGCTCCATCACACTTGAAACAGTTGTGCCATGGGTCAATCTGCAGGTGGTCAAAGATCCCGGAAAGAACTATGCGCTCCTTGGCGGTATTGTTTCAGTGCTTGGATTACTTTCATCTTTATATGGTCGCCGTAGAAGAATTTGGATTCGCGAGACAAGTACGGGTGTTGAAGTAGCAGGATTATCAAAAAATGATGCGCCAGGACTTGATGCAGAGATAGCAAGCTTTATTAAAGCCGTAAAGGAAGGTAAGTAGCGATGACAGAGTGGGCCTACATTTCTAATAACCTCATTTACGTTGCCATGGCAGTCTTTGCTCTCTCCTTTGTAGCTCACGCATTTGAAACCGCCTTTGCAGTTCGCACTCCTGAATCTAAAGATGCCGCTACAGGAAGTAAGTTGGTAAAAACCTTGGATTACAAGCGCACTGAGAAAGCTGCACGCATCGCAACGACCTTGATGGCTCTTGGATTTATCTTCCTTTTTGGTGGAGTAATCGCTCGTGGAATTTCGAATCAACATGTTCCTTGGAGCAATATGTATGAATTCTCGATCACAGGAGCTCTCGCATTTACTGGTGCCTATCTAGCAGCACTCCGCAAATATGATCTACGTTGGCTAGGGCTATTTGTTTCTCTTGCTGCCCTACTGACACTTGGAACTGCCATCACCCTTCTTTATCGTGATAGCGCCCCGCTTGTTCCAGCGCTTAAATCAACGTGGTTAGTGATCCATGTTGTTGCTGCGATTATCTCTGGTGGAGTTTTCCTCTTTGCCAATATTGTTGCTGGCTCATATCTTTATTTAGAACGACTTGAATCTCGCGGTGGTCGTCCAGCGTGGTTGCAACGCGTGCCATCAATCGAAGTATTAGATCAACTTTCCTATCGCTTAGTTGCATTTGTCTTTCCACTCTGGACCTTCTCGGTCATTGCTGGCGCCATTTGGGCGGAGAGCGCTTGGGGACGTTATTGGGGATGGGATCCAAAAGAGACTTGGGCATTTATTACCTGGGTTGCTTATGCTGCTTATCTACATGCACGCGTAACAGTCGGTTGGCGTGGTCGTCGCGCTGCATGGCTCTGCATATTTGCAGGATCAACATTCTTATTTAACTATGTTTATGTAAATGTCTGGGGAACAGGTAAGCACACCTATTCAGGACTCTAGTTAATTAGATACTGCGCAAAAAATCAGGATCATCATCAGGCGGAAGAATTCTCTTCTTACCCGGCTTTGGTCCTCGTGGACGGCGACCACGACCAATTACTAGGTAAACAATTCCACCGATTGGTTGCAGGAAGAGAATTACCAAGAGCCAACCCCATTTAGGAATCTTCTTGATTTGTGAATCATCGCGCATTGCACAATCAACAAAGGTAAAGAGTGTTAGTGCCAGAGGCAAGAGAATTAACAGCGCACGAACCATAGCGAGATTCTAATGCCTTCTACTTAACTTCGCTTACCGACTAGAAAGAGAGCGCGATAGCGAATGTGAGAGAGAAGTGGAGTTGCAGTTGGCCGGTTCTTCCAAGAAGCGGAATAAGCGCTTCGCCGGTTGCACCCGCACGCACTTCACGTGCAATTGCAAGGGCGTGAGGTGCAGATGCGAGTGTGAGAAAAGCTAGCGGATTTCCTGTGAGTGGTGCGAAGATGTAAGGCAAGGTTAAGAGCGCGATGAAGAAGCGGCGAGCGTTTTTATCGCCCAAACGTACTGCCAAAGTTTTCTTGCCAACCTGAGCATCTTGTGCACGATCTCTGATGTTATTGATAGCTAAGAGTGCACAGGAAAGAGATCCCATTGATACTGAGGCCGCAAAAGCTGCACCAGAAAATTCCAGCGTCTGCACATAGTAAGTACCAACTGTTGCAACTACTCCAAAGAAGGTGAAGACAGAGAGTTCTCCAAAACCAAGGTATCCGTAAGGAGCATGGCCTCCGGTATATCCCCAAGCAGCGAGAACCGAAATAATTCCGACAATCAAAATCCACCAGGAAGAAATTGCTGCCAGCGCCAACCCAGCAACACAGGCAACGCCAAATGAGATAAACGCTGCACGTTTTACCGCTTTCGCTGAAGCTAAACCAGATGCAGTTAAGCGAATAGGGCCAACGCGCACATCATCTGTACCGCGGATTCCATCAGAGTAATCATTGGAGTAATTGACTGCAATCTGTAGAGCAAGCGCAACTATCAGTGCGAGCAGCGCTTGCAATGGGCGCCATGCGCTACCTGCAAGAACTGTCGCAACAAGAACAGGTCCTATTGCAGCTGGAAGTGTGCGTGGACGGGCCCCTTGAATCCAAATGTTAATTTGGCGCCTCCATCAATAGTTCTTGTAACTTCTTTCGGTCGACTTTGCCAATACCGATAAGAGGTAGTTCAGGCAGATAAAGGTATCCCTTTGGTTTGGAAGGTGCACCAAATTTTTCAACTAAGTATTCGTTTAGCTCGCTCTCAGACGGAAAGCCATCTCCAGCAACAGCCACGTGCAGCGCATCGCCCCATTGTGGATCTTTAATAGCAAAAGCTGCAAAAGATTTATGTGGGAAGTGGGTATGGAGTGAACTTTCAATTGCTGACAATGAGATGTTCTCACCGCCAGAGATTATTACGTCATCAATACGACCCTCGACAATCAATTTTTCATTCTCAATTCGACCGCTATCGCTTGTAATCAACCAACCGTTTTGGAAACTTGTATCCCAAAGAGTCTGAGCACCTAAATAGGTTGTGGCTAGTACGGCGCCTCTGATAGCAATCTTATTTTCAGGGGTAATCGAAACTTCTACTCCATCAAGTGCTATTCCGTTGTACACGCATCCACCAGCAGTTTCAGAAGAACCGTATGAAGTGACAACATTTATTTGCGCAGCAATAGCTTGTAATTGAACTTCTGGAGATAGAGCTGCCCCACCTACAAGTACAGCTTTGGCAGCCTGTAGATGCCTTAATAACCGCTCATCACCATTGAGTGCACGAAATAGTTGTGTAGGAACAATCGCTGTGAAATCTGCATATGGATATTCTTCGTTGTAATTGCGAAGATCGATTGGTTCTGTACCTAGTTCAAGAGAGCGAATAAGTACATTGATGCCTGCTATATGAGTGAGTGGTAGTAAGAGCGACCAGGTATTTCCAAACTCTGCTCCAAGAAATTTATGTGAGGCCTTCGCTGATGTAAGTAACGCTGCGCTAGAGAGCCCAACTTCTTTCGCGACTCCTGAGCTGCCTGTGGTCTTCACAACCACGCTGATTCTTGGAGGAACGCTGGTAATTGATGTGGAGGAGAAGGCCAGGGCTGGTCCATCAGAGACCAAGGCCTTAGCGATACGAGCCATCAATTCGCGCAGCGTCCAATCGGGACTGACTTCGCGAAGTTCTCGTTGTGCGTTCTGCTCCATTGCCCGCGTAGGCTATCGCTCGTAGACCAATTGGAGGAATCGTGAGCAAGCCGATAAAGCGTGATTTTGGTGACCGAACCATCCCGACATGGGTGACCGGACCGGGTGGGCAGTCCTTTACTGACATCAAATATGAAATCGGCGACGGCATCGCAAAGATCACGATTAATCGCCCAGAAGTACGAAATGCATTTCGCCCACAAACAATCATTGAATTAAAAGCTGCATTTGATTTAGCGCGTGATAACGCAGAAGTTGGCGTCATTATTTTGACGGGCCAAGGCGATGAAGCTTTCTGCTCAGGTGGTGATATCAGCGTTCGCGGTGATGATGGTTACCTTGGAGATGACACACTTTCACAACAAGGGGTTGGTCGACTCAATGTTCTTGATTTACAAGTTCAAATTCGGCGCACTCCAAAACCAGTAGTTGCGATGATTGCAGGTTGGGCTATTGGTGGAGGACACGTTCTTCACGTTGTCTGCGATCTTTCGATTGCTGCCGAAAATGCAAAGTTTGGTCAGACCGGCCCGATGGTTGGCTCTTTTGATGGTGGATACGGTTCAGGTCTCCTGGCAGCAAGTGTTGGCCAGAAGAAAGCACGCGAAATCTGGTTCTTAACGCGTCAATATGATGCGCAAGAAGCTCTCTCAATGGGACTTGTTAATACAGTTGTACCGCTTAAGGATTTAGAGGCAGAGACAGTTTCATGGTGCCGCGAGATGTTGCAGAACTCTCCACTGGCTCTTCGCCTGCTTAAAGCTTCAATGAATGCAGCCGATGATGGCCTTGCTGGAATTCAGCAGCTTGCCGGCGATGCCACACTCCTCTTCTACTTAAGCGAAGAAGGCCAAGAAGGTCGCGATGCTTACAAGGAAAAGCGCAAACCTGATTTCGGAAAGTTTCCGCGACGCCCGTAATTACATGGATCTCTCTCTGCTCGAAAGTATGCGCGTCATTGCGCTGCCTACCAAGACAAATTTTCGCGGCATTAACGTTCGTGAGGTAGCGCTCTTTCAAGGCGAATACGGGTGGGGCGAATTCTCACCATTTCTTGAATACGACTATCAAGAGTGCGCACCTTGGCTGATGTGCGCGATAGAGGCCGCTACCAAGCCTCGCCCACAGCTCTATCGCAGCTCTGTCAGAGTAAATGGAACCATTCCTGCAATAAACGATAAGAGCGCTATTAAGTCACTCGTAGAGACATATGAAGGCGTCAAAACATTTAAGGTCAAGGTCGGAGATAGCTTAGGTGAAGACATTGTGCGTCTGGCGCAGATTCGCTCACTTGGTCGCGACATCAAAATTCGCATCGATGTCAACGGGCTCTGGAGCGTTAAAGATGCTCTTACCAATCTCTACGCCTTCTATGAGGAAGTTGGTCCATTTGAATATGTTGAGCAACCCTGCGCAACTCTGGAAGAGCTACGTGAGTTAAAGGCCAGTATCCATATCCCTCTCAAAATTGCTGTAGATGAAGCTCTTCGCAAAGCAAAAGATCCCTTTGCAATTGACCTCAGCGGTGCCGCAGATCTTGTAATGCTTAAGGTTCAACCACTTGGTGGAATTGCGCGTGCACATAAATTGGCTGAACACCACAAACTTCCAGTGGTTGTATCAAGTGCGCTGGAAAGTGCTGTGGGAATCAATTACGGGCTACAACTTGCTGCATCTTTTCCAGAGATGAACTTTGATTGTGGCTTAGGTACAGGCTCACTTCTTGGCGCCGATGTCGCATCTTTACCTATCGTTAACGGTGAAATTGAAATTACTGAGGTTGAGCCTGACTTCAATGGATATGAAGTGGCGCCTGAGCGCTACGAATGGTGGAAGAATCGCGTTATGAAGACAGCGGAGTTCCTGTGATTAATCCATCCACTCTGCTTGCTCGCGTCATTGTTCGCCAGATCGTTGAAGCTGGCATTACCGATGTAGTGATTTCACCGGGGTCTCGTAACGCACCGCTCTCGATCGCCTTTCACCAGGCGAGCGTTAAAGGCTTAATCAAACTTCACGTACGTATAGATGAACGAACCGCTGCATTCTTCGCACTCGGTATAGCTAAAGCATCAGGACGTGCTGTACCAATCGTCTGCACCAGCGGAACAGCGGTAGCCAACTATCACCCAGCAGTTCTTGAGGCGTCACATACAAATCTTCCGCTTCTGGTTTTGACTGCAGACCGCCCGGCATCTCTTCGTAAGACTGGTGCCAATCAAACGACTGAACAAGCGCGCATCTTTGGAAAAGCGGTCCGTTACTTTGCGGATGTTTCAGGAAGCGTTTATCCGATGGAGCTTCCCCTTAATTCGCTGCAGAGCGGTCCGGTTCATCTCAATATTCAATTTGAAGAGCCACTTATTGGCGATAAGAGCGATAACTGGCTCAACGATTTAACTATTACAGCTCCAAAGATTTTTGATCGTAAAACTCCCGGAACTTTCTATACAAAATCAACCCGTGGTGTTTTAGTCATTGGGCATGATCGCGGCGGGCTATCTGTCGATGCAGTCAGAAATTTTGCAGATGCACTTGGTTGGCCTGTAATTGCAGAAGACCCACTGACCTTTGAGAAGGCAATTTCTCATGCCAGCGTCTTTCTGACATCTCGCGCAATTGCAGATGACCTTGCCCCAGATACCGTGGTGGTGATTGGTCGAACAACCCTTTCCCGTTCAATTAACGCGTTCATCAAGATGGCGCGTAAAGAGATTGTGATTGACCCACGAATGGCAACAGTGGATTCAGATCGCATGGCAAGTCAGAAATTTGTACAACTCCCCAAGGTAGAAGTGCAACCAGCCGATTCTGAGTATCAAGAGAAGTGGCAGAAGTATTCGCAGCGCGCAGCCAAGATGATTGGCGATATTTCGCAATGGTCTGAAGCCCTTATTGCTCGTCAGATTGGTTCTGAAATCTCGACCGGAACGTCGCTCTTTGTTTCATCATCTCGCCCAATTAGAGATCTTGAAGGTTTTGCATCTGCTCGCAATGGCGTTGAAACCTTTGCCAACCGTGGGTTAGCAGGGATTGATGGCAATATCTCTACAGCGCTCGGTATTGCATCTCAGCGCACATCAACAATTGCAGTGCTAGGAGACCTTGGTTTCTTACATGATCTGACTGGGTTAATTCATAATGAAGAGATCAATCTGAAAATCTTTGTAATTAACAATGATGGTGGTGGAATCTTCTCAACGCTTTCTCAGCGTGGAGTTGCAGGATTCGAAGAGGTATTCGGAACTCCTCACGGAAGAGATTTAGCAGCCATCGCTAACGCCATTGGAGTGCCCGCTAAAACTATTGCTACACAGGCAGAGTTGAAGAGCGAATTGGCTGCACCAATTAAGGGTGTGAGCGTTGTGGTTATTACAGCTCCAGACCGTGAAGCAAACGCTGATTTCTTAAAGAAGATTTATTCTCAAGTAGATTCAATGTAGCGCAGAGCGCATTGCGATCATCTTGGCGTTACTTTCTTCCAACTCTTTTTCTGGATTAGAACCAGCAACGATTCCGCAGCCTGCAAAGATTCTGATCTCGCGATCTGTGATCTGACCAGAGCGAAGTGAAATACCGAGTTCACCATCACCACTTGCATCTATCCAACCGACAGGGCCCGCATAACGTCCGCGGTTCATACCTTCTACTTCTGTAATGATGTCGAAGGCGATGTTGCGAGGTGTGCCGCAGACTGCTGCGGATGGGTGAAGACTCTGCAACAACGAGAAGGCATCAACTCGTTGCTTTGATTCAATGAGCGCACCAGTTACATCAGTGGCTAAGTGCATAACGTTTGCTAAGTGCAGAACAAAGGGAGATTCAGGAACGTTTGTTGATGAACAGAAAGGTTCGAGGGCATCTGCAACAGAGCGCACTGCATATTCGTGTTCTTCTAAATCTTTAGATGAGCGCGCAAGGGATGCCGCCAGCGCCAAATCTTTCTCGTCATTGCCTGTCTTAGGAATTGTTCCTGCGAGAACTCGGGATGTAACCATTCCGCGAGAGAGTCTTAGGAGAAGTTCAGGGGTTGCACCAACTAGCCCGTCGACTGCGAAGGTCCAGGTTGATGGATATTCCGCAGCAAGCTTTTTAAGAATAGGAATTGTCTGAATATCTTGCGTTGATGTTGCAACGAGGTCGCGCGCGAGAACAACCTTGTCCACCTGCGACGATTCAACGCGCTTAATTGCTTCTGCCACGCGCTCTTTCCAGGCAGTGGTACTGATGCTGCCGCCACCGAATGTAAATGCGCCTTGCGAATACTGTGCGGGCGATTCAGGAAGAACGGGCTGTGGGTCATCGCCAATCCAGGTAATCCATGACTGTGAACTTTTTTGACCAACAATAACTTTAGGAATTACCAGGACTGACTCTTCATTGCGATCGAAAGAAAAAGAGGTGAAGAGAACTGGCCCCGTGCCACTACCGTGGACAGAGTTATCTACTGCGAAAGTCTCGAGTTGGTGATGCCACCATTGACGCGCTTTTTCAAAGCGGTCTTTGCCAGAGACAGTGGTTGTTGCGTGAACTCCCCATCCCACAAGGCCTTCACCATTGCGCACCCACGATAAAGGGGCGTCGTTATTGAGAAGATCTAGCAGCGGAAGATGTTCACCAATTCGACTTGTGGTGACGGGGATGAGAGAAGCCATTTACTTTTGGAGGGTTCGAGAAATCTTGCGCCAGACAAGTGGAAGAGATGTTGCTGTAATTGCAATCTTGAGGGCTTCACCGAGAATAAAAGGGGTTAAACCTGCAGCAATCGTCGCTGACCATGAAAGATCAAGGGAGGTTTGCAGCCAGAGAAGTCCGAAGGTAAAGATAATGACATCACCGAGAATGAGTGCAGGAAAAGAAGTGACAAATTTCTGATCAGCTTTTCGATCAGCGAGATATCCGAGTACAAAAGATGCAATCAACATTCCAACCAAGTAACCACCGGTTGCTCCGATCACCTTTTCAATTCCATGGGTGGATCCAGCAAAGATGGGTGCTCCAGCGATTCCAGCGAGCATGTAAGTAGAGAAGGTGATGAAACCTAGGCGAGCGCCATATGTAGTGCCAATTAATAGTGCGGCGAGAGTTTGGCCAGTGACAGGAACTGGTGAACCTGGAACAGG
>JAPOKG010000013.1 GCA_029977785.1 Actinomycetota bacterium
CACTGATTGAATAGTTACCTGCTGCATGTGGAATCACAAGGGCATCGCCTTGAGTTATCTCCATTGCAGGTGCGTTTGCAAATGTCACAGCTCCAGAACCGTTGAGTACAAGTGCGATAGCAAAGCCGGCTTCAAAGTCGCCGGCCTGTGGCGCTAAATGCGCTCTAAAGTAACCATCTGCCTTAAGTGGCAGAATCGAACGAAGTGCACCACCTGTTAAGGCGTTACGTGCGATCAACGATTCGAATTCGCTATCTGTTAGTGGATCAAGCTTGAGAGCATCTGTCACAGTTTCAAAACCAAGGCCTAGGTGGCCATCTTTAATTCCATCAACTGCAAAGCCCTCCCATTCAAGAAGTGCAGATAAATCTGTTGGCTCTTGTAGTTCAAGTAGGAAGATTCCAGCGTCGATGGCATGAGCAACGCCAGCTGGAACCAAGATTGCATCTCCAACAGAAACCTCAGCGTGACGAAGAGATGCGAGCAGCGCTGCAGAATCTTGGCTACGGACTAACTTCAACAGATCTTCTTTATTCTGGGTCTCTTTAAAGCCAAGCCCCACGCCACTTCCGGCAGGTGCTTCAAGGATGATCCACGCTTCAGTCTTTCCGTGATCTAAACCTAAATGTTGTTTAGCGAAAGCTTTATTTGGGTGATAGTGAACTGGAAGGCGCTGATCAGGATCAAGTAGCTTGATAAGAATTTCTGTGCTTAAACCAAAGTTCTTTACATGGTCTGCCCCTAACCACGCATCAGAGTCTTTCTTGATGGCATCTTTTAGCAGCGTTCCGTCACTGAGCCTTGATAGCCCCTGTTCTGCTTCACCAAAGCGTGTTGTTACTGAACCAATCCACTCTTCTGGACGCATTGGTCCACCAGGTCCATGGCGCAGTGCGCCGATGCGATTGCCTCCACGGTAAAAGTGATCGAATTGATTAGACGGTAATTTCGTTGGGACTGCTGAACTCTGTGACATAGCAAAAGAATAGCCGTTAATATTTCACAATGACAGGTGTAATCAGCGGCAAAGAAGGAGCCTTGCTGCGTATCAGAGAGTTATTGAATCGCTCAACTGACAGAGCACTTGTCGGAATAGTTGGAAAGCCAGGAGCCGGAAAATCGACCTTGTCCGCATACCTGCTGCAAGAGTTGAAGAGCTCTCAAGTAACTGTCGTTCCTATGGATGGCTATCACCTAAGTAATACTGTTTTGCAAGAACTTGGCCGCGCAGATCGTAAAGGAGCCCCAGATACCTTCGATGTGGCTGGCTTTGCATCTCTATTGCAACGCATCCGCGCCGAAAAATCAGTTGATATCTACTATCCAGTCTTTGACCGCTCCATCGAAGAATCTATTGCCGCTCAAGGAGTTGTCACACAAAAGACCAAGGTCGTTATTATCGAAGGCAATTACTTACTTCATGACACAGTTGGTTGGGAAGCAATCGCAGATCTGCTTGATGAAATTTGGTTTATTGATGTTGATGATGAGAAACGCCTAGAGCGCCTTATTGCTAGACACATCGCATATGGCAAGAGCCTAGAGGCTGCCGAAAGCTGGTCTCGTGGTAGCGATGAAGTGAATGCCCGCACCATCGCTGCAGGCAGGTCTCGCGCTCACGCCGTGATTACTCTCGATTAAGCGCGGTAACCTTGGGCAGTGCCTCAATACAAAGTAGCAATCGTCGGTGCTGGTCCTGCCGGCTACTTTGCCGCCCTTGCACTCAATAATCTGCAGACAGAGGATTTGAAGTTCTCTATCGACATGATTGAGCGTCTGCCAACTCCATGGGGCTTAGTAAGAAGTGGTGTTGCACCAGATCATCCAAAGATTAAAACTGTGGCAAAAGTTTTTGAGAAGGTTGCAAACGAACCAAACTTCAGGTTGTTTGCCAACGTTGAGCTCGGCTCTGATTTAACTATCGAGCAGCTGATAGAGATGTATGACGCCGTTGTTATCGCAACTGGTTCTGCCCTAGGTAAGAGATTAGGGATTCCTGGTGAAGACCTACCAGGGTCCATGTCGGCTGCTGCATTTGTTCCTTGGTACAACGCACACCCTGACTTTAAAGATGAAGAGATTGATTTATCTTGCGATACAGCCGTTGTAATTGGCGCCGGAAATGTGGCGATGGATGTGGCTCGTATGTTGGCCCTTGAACCAAGTGAGCTAGATCCAACAGATACTGCCGACCACGCGATTGATGCCTTTAAAGAGAGCGCAATTCGCAATGTGGTCATCAGCGCTCGCCGAGGGCCAGAACATGCCGCCTTTACTTCTCCTGAATTACGCGAGCTACCAAAACTAGAACATACAAATGTCATTATTGAAAGGTCGGATATTGAAGCGGCTATATCTCGCGTTGGTGATGCACCTGAAAAAGATGTGAAGAGCAACCTAGATGCGATGTTATTGATTGCCGAGCAAGAGCCAACTAACCATGCCCGCACTATGAAGTTTCAGTTCCTTGCGACTCCGGTTGAAATCAAGGGTTCCAATCGTGTTGAAGAAGTTTTCTTTAAGAAGACAGGAACTGATGAGACGTTTTCCATTAAGTGCGGCTTAGTAATTACTGCGATTGGTTATGAGGCAGCTTCTCTTGAAGGTATTCCATATGAAAAGGGCAAAGTTGTAAACGTCGATGGCCGCGTTAAAGAAAACACCTATGTTGTTGGATGGGCAAAGCGCGGACCATCAGGTGTCATTGGCACGAATAAATCAGATGCTGCAGATGTGATGAAGTTATTGGTTGAAGATCTGAAAGCTCCAAAGAACGCTGGTGATATTTCAGAGATCATCGCCCACAATAAAGTCGTTACTCAGATGCATTGGCAGGCTATTAACGAAGCTGAAATCGCTGCAGGTGAGCCACTTGGAAAACCTCGCCGTAAGGCAGTAACTCGCGAAGAGCTCTTCAAGCATGCGGGGCTATAGCAAGGCTTAACCGTTAGGTCGCACTACATTCATCTTGGCGTCACTCCACTTTTGCACTTCACTGATTAAGTGCCGCCATGAAACCTCTGAAAACCTCGAAAATTAAATCTTTAGGTGGAGCGCTCGGATTAGCATCCGCGCTACTTATTTCTGTCATGTCGCCAGTTGCGACCGCCAACACATACTCACTTCCTAACGCGCCAACAAGCGTGACCTCTTACTTAGGAGCCGGTGGAGTTGTTGTGCGATGGGTTCCCGGAGCAAACGTTGAACCTGGTGTCACTGGATATGTAGTTTCGGCCGGTGCGGGATCATGCCCGATTTTTGTGCCAGTGAAGAACAACAACGTAGTCACACTTCCAGTTGTGATCGGCCAACCAGCTGGAACACCAGTAGTTCAGGCAGTCAACGCATACGGATTTTCACAACCAAAGGCTTCTACTAAGTCATACACAGCGGCGCAATTAGCAACAGTTTCCTCAAGTGTTAATAAAGCTGTCCAAGTACTGCAGTTGAGCGATCTGCATGGAGCTATTGAGGTAGGAAACTCCTTTGGCGCCGCCCTTTTGGCAAGCAACTGGGAAGCTGACCGCAAAGCAAATGCTGCAACGGTTGCACTCTCATCTGGAGATAACTTTGGTGCAGCGCCTCCTATTTCTACAGAATTTGAAGAAATTCCAACCATCGAAACACTAAATTCAGCAAAGCTCGATGTCTCAATTCCTGGAAATCACGAGCATGACCGCAATCTTGATCACCTCAATAAAATGATTGGTCTGTCTAATTTTCAATGGGTTGTTTCAAACTACGATGCAGAGTCACTTGCTGTGCTTAAGTCTGGTGAGAAGCAGATGAAGAACTTCACGATCATTGATCGTGGGGGAGTCAAAATCGGCGTTGTAGGCTCAAATACACCAGAAACTATCGAACAGGTATTTCCTGGCAACCTTGATTACAAGAGCGCAACAGGTGCCAAGAAGACCATCACCATTAACCCAGGAGTCGAAGGCGTAAATAAGGCAATCACTGAGGCTAAGGCTGCAGGAGCTGAGATTGTTATCGCACTTCTTCACCAAGGTTGGTTGCAGAATGCAGATGGAACTGCCAAGGGCCAACTCAATGAGTTAGCTGCTGAAATTAAAGGCGCTGTAGCAATCTATGGTGGACACAGCCATCAGACTTTTGCATCACTCATTCCAGGAACGATACGAACAAACCCAGTCATACTTGGTCAGACAAGAAACGCAGGAGTTGAGTACACACGTACTCAGATTTGCATCAAGCGTGGAAAAGTTGTGGGACAGTCAATTCAGCACGTCTTGAAGTCAGCTGCTCCAACAATCACTACAGGCGTTGTCAGCACAGTAACAACACAAGATGCTGCAGCAGCTGCAATGGTGAAGACCTATAAGGATCAACTCACTGCAAAGCTTGATGTCAAGATCGGAACTGTCTCAGGAGTATTTCCTCGAGGCGGAACACCTGCAGTAGAGCGTTCTGGTGAAACTCCAATGGGTAATTACATTGCAGATCTTATGCGCGCTAAATACAAGACAGATTTCGCGGTTCAAAATGGTGGGGGAATCCGCGATACCTTCCCTGCAAAGACCTACCTTCCTGCAAATAGTTCACTCGTGCGTTCTGGGACAGGGGCACTCGATGTGACGCTAGGAGATGCATTCACCGTCTTCCCATTCGGAAATCAGATTGCTACCTCTGTAGTAACTGGTGAAAACTTATGGAAAGCCCTTGAAAATGGAGTAGGCGGAAACTATCCAGGCGATGGACGTTTCCCACAAATCTCTGGTTTCAAATTTAGCTTTGACTCAACAAAGCCGGTTGGTAGCCGCATTGTTGAAGTAACAAAGCTAGATGGAACTGCAATTCCAAAGGATGGAACTCAATACACAATCACAACTCTCGACTTCGTTATCTATGGCGGAGATGGTTATGTGAATGTTTTCTCACCTGATCGTGCCAAGGTTCAAGGTGCACTCCTTGATCTCTTTGTTGATGCACTGAAGGCTGATTTGGCTGCTGGGAAAGTTACCCAAGTTCCAGCACCTGATGGGCGCATCAAGAAGGTGGCATAGATCGTTGATTCGAGGGGAATCAAGAGCAAAGGCGCCTAGGTATCTAGGCGCCTTTGCTTTGCCCCGATGAGGTAGGGCCGCTTTGCGAGGTAGGCTTTAGTACGTGCGTTTCCTAAATGAACCGACCTTTGACCTCACCTACGACGATGTCTTTATGGCTCCCAGCAAATCAGAGCTCACTAGCCGTATGGAAGTTGATCTCTCAACAAACGATGGCAGCGGAACAACAATCCCTCTCGTAGTTGCAAATATGACCGCAATCGCCGGTCGCCGTATGGCGGAAACAGTTGCCCGTCGCGGTGGGTTGGTAGTGATTCCGCAAGATATTCCAATTCCAGTAGTTGCTGAAGTCATCGCATCTGTCAAAGCCCGCCATACATTCTTTGAAACACCCATCACTCTGACTTTAAAAGAGACCGTTGCCGATGCCGCATCGCTGATTCATAAACGCTCACATGGAGCCATTGTTATTGTCGATGGCACAAAACCAGTCGGCATTGTTACTGAAGATGATTTAGCTGGCGTCGATCGCTTCACGCAGTTAAGTCAGGTCATGACCCAAGAGCTAACGATGATGCCGGACACCCTTGATCCGCGCCAAGCCTTTGAATTCCTTAACGATCGCCTTCGCTCTGTGGCTCCAGTCGTATCAGCAAATGGCGACTTGGTCGGAATCATTACTCGCGTTGGAGCTCTGCGCGCCACCCTTTACACACCTGCCACCGATGCCAGCGGCAGACTCCGCATCGCAGCAGCAGTTGGAATCAATGGCGATGTTGCCGATAAAGCAGCCAAACTTGTTGCCGCAGGCGCTGATGTGCTTGTTGTAGATACTGCGCACGGTCATCAAAAGAAGATGATTGAAGCCTTGCAGGCAATTAAGAAGTTAGGCCTAAATGTTCCTATTGTTGCTGGCAATGTTGTGACAGCAGATGGAGTCCGCGATTTAGTTGCAGCAGGTGCGGACATTATTAAGGTTGGCGTCGGTCCTGGTGCGATGTGTACAACTCGTATGCAGACAGGTGTTGGCCGTCCACAATTTTCTGCCGTTCTTGAATGCGCCACTGAAGCTAAGAAGTTAGGTGCACATGTCTGGGCCGATGGTGGAGTACGTCATCCTCGCGATGTTGCACTGGCGCTCGCCGCAGGTGCTTCACAAGTAATGATTGGTTCTTGGTTTGCTGGCACATATGAATCTCCAGGAGATTTGATGCGCGATAGTTCAGGGCGCGCCTATAAGGAATCATTCGGAATGGCATCAAAGCGCGCAGTCAGTGCACGCACTTCTCAAGAAGATGCATTTGATCGCGCACGTAAAGCGCTCTTCGAAGAAGGAATTTCATCTTCAAAGATGTATTTAGATCAGGTCCGTCCCGGAGTTGAAGATTTGATTGATGAAATCATCTCTGGACTTCGCTCATCATGCACATATGCAGGAGCTCATAATCTTGCAGAGTTCGCAGACCGCGCTGTGGTCGGTATTCAATCCGCATCTGGTTATGCAGAAGGCCGTCCACTCAACACTTCTTGGCGAGGTTAAGAAGAAAATAGGCTTGAAATAGTGAGTTTTTCACCCTCTTGAAAAGCCTGTAGTATTCGCATTCGCAATACACAATTCAATAAGCGTGCGTAGCTCAACGGATAGAGCATCTGACTACGGATCAGAAGGTTAGGGGTTCGAATCCCTTCGCGCGCACAAGTTAAGCTCTCGGTGCCTTTCACACCGGGGGCTTTTCTTTTTCCAGAGACCTGGCTCACAAGTCATAGAAATGTATTGTCAAAGCACACCTATAGATTTACTCTCATGCAATGACTTATCAATTGAGAGATCTCAAGGATTCCGTAGTAGTAATCACAGGTGCAACTTCTGGAATCGGTGCAGCAGCTGCCAGGCAACTTGTTGAACTTGGTTGCAAGGTTGTGTTGAATGCTCGCAACGAGAGCAGACTGCAAGGAATGGTTGCTGAACTCGGGGCCGAAAATGCGACCTACGTTGCCGGTGATTCATCAATCCCTGATGTTTCAAGGGCGGTAGCAAAGAAGGCAATTGATACTTTTGGCACCATTGATTGTGTTGTTCCAAATGCTGGCGTTGGTATGTACGGATCTGTTCTGGATTACAGTGATGACGAGATAACTCGAATGATGCGAACTAACTATGAAGGCACTGTGCATATCGTTCGCGCAACTCTTCCGGCGATGCTTGCAAAAGAAGAAGGCGACATCATTATCGTGGCATCTGCGGCAGGCTTTCGTGGAGGTCCAACCGAAGCTGTCTATGCCGGAACTAAACATGCCCAAGTTGGTTTTGCTGGATCTTTAGATCGAGAGCTTCGAGAGAAGGGTGTTCGAGTCGCGTTAGTGTGCCCAGCTGCCACAGAGACAGAATTCGCTCTTAATGTTGGACGTATCGCCGGAGAGCCGCGTCAGGCTACCTTTCTTCGCCCCGATGATGTGGCGTTCCAAATAGTTCAGATATTGCGCCAACCTAGAACAGTGCGCACCCACATCTGGACGCTCTGGTCGATTCATCAGCCAAATCCATAAGAGACCTATATATGGCGGACTTTCCTGAAATCAGGGAGACTTTCTGAATGAGACGTCCCGTGATTGCCCTTTTGGGTATAGCCCTTGTGCTTGGACTCACAGGATGTGGCGAAAGTTCGAAGTTATATCCAGCTTCTAAGAGTGAGGGCGTCTTCTTCTCTGTTCCAACTAATTGGAAGGCGTTATCTACGGCTTCGCTCAATAAATATGAGAGAGAATCGACTGAACCTGAAGGCGCAGCACGTCAAGCTCTGGTCAAATGGCAGATTGCATATACAACCAATAAAAAGTTAAAGGTTCCTGAAGTATTTAACTTAACTGCTCCAACACAACCTCTAGTTTTTGCACGAGTCCGTGATTTAGAAAGCTCTGAGATCAATTCAGTTTCATACAACTCTCTTAGAGATGTGATTGTTCCCGTTACTCAAATCATTGCAGGCGATGACCCCAGCGCTCCAGATTTTCAGATATTGGTAGATCAGGAAGTTGTGCAGAAAGGCGCTCGCGGAGTTCAAACTGTCTACAGCTTCTCAATTGATGATAAAGAGCAGACCATCAACCAGACTTCTCTCATGTCTAACGACCGAACCACGATGTATATATTCGTTGTTCGATGCACCACCGAGTGTTATGCCAAGAATAAGAAGAAAATTGAAGAGATTGTTTCTTCATTCACAGTAGAAGGAGCGCGATGAGCCAGGTTAGCCAGTTAGAGAACCGCCCGAGCAGGCCGCGCGATACTGATAGAAGGACACGTATTCATCTCTCTTTCTATGACCGCATTAAGTTCTTGCTCCTCTTTGCAATTACCTTTCTTGTACTTACCTGGTCGAGCCTTGCTGAAAATCCAATTCTTAGCGTTGAAGATGGCCTCAGAAACACCGCTAGTTCAAAGTCTTGGCTGATAGTCCTAGCCGTTATTGAAGTTATCCGACAGATTCACTTTATTTTGGCGGAAGTTTTAGCGCCGTATCACGGAGTTTGGAAGCGTTACTTTGACTTTGTCGATCGCCAGATTCATCGCCTAAGTGATTGGACCCGTTTTCGCCTCTCGCGTGCCATCAAATGGGCCCTTGTCGTCCTACTCCTTGCAGTCATCCTTGGTGCAATTTATGACGAACCGCCAGTAAAGGCGCTCTTCTTAGCTCCGAAGGCATTTCTCTCTGCTCTTCCATTTTTGGCACAGCTTATGTTTGCTGTCGTCTTTATCGTTATTCAATTTGCAGCGCTCTTCTACTTCTTAAGTCGTGGTGGCGTTGATACCTATTTCCCAGATGACATTCGTACCCGCTTTAGCGATGTGTGGGGACAGGACCACGTTCTTAACCGCATCCGTGAAAATCTGCTCTTCCTCGAATCTCCAGAAGAGATTGAAAAGCATGGTGGATATGTTCCGGGTGGAATTCTTTTGTGGGGCCCTCCAGGAACCGGTAAGACTTTGATGGCTGAATCCATGGCTGGCGAAACCGGTAAACCATTCGTCTTTGTTGATCCAGGTGCATTTACAAATATGTTCATTGGTATCGGTGTTCTCAAGGTAAAGAGCCTCTTCCGTAAGTTACGTAAATTAGCGCTGCGCTACGGTGGCGTTGTTGTCTTCTTTGATGAGGCAGATGCACTTGGCAATCGCGGAATCATTACTCAAGGTGGACCACAGCGAACTTCCACAATGAATAAATCAAGGGTTTTTGAAAGCAGTTGCCATGGCGGCACCTATCTCTCTGAATCTGCAGTCTCTGCAATAACCCGCGAAAAGTTTGTCATGGGTGGCGCTGCAGGTGGCGGCGGTGGTTCAGGAACTCTGCAAGCGTTACTGACTGAGCTCTCTGGATTAAAGAAACCACGTGGTTTCTTTAATCGTATTGTGCGACGCACCTTAGGGATGCGCCCAAAGAATCCACCTAAGTATCGAATCCTTGTTGTGATGGCAACCAATATGCCTGAATCTCTCGACGAAGCGCTCCTTCGTCCTGGACGTATCGATCGCATGTATCGCGTTGGATATCCAAGCAAGGCCGGACGTATCCGCACCTATGAGGGCTATCTATCAAAGGTTTCACACTCACTTAGTGCAGAAGAGATAGACAAGATTGCAACGATTACTCCGTACGCAACTGGTGCAACTATTAAGGACACTATTAACGAAGCTCTCATTATGGCGATTCGAAATGGTCGCACCTCTATTGAGTGGTCTGACATCATCAAGGCCAAGCAGCAGAAAGAGCTTGGACCATCTGAGGATGTTGAATACATTGAGCGCGAACGACATGCAGTTGCAGTTCACGAAGCGTGCCACGCAGTGATGGCGCATCGCACTCGTCAACATATGTCAATTGATTTAGCAACGATTGAAAAGGGTTACGATTACTTAGGTATGGTGGCAAGTATTCCGCCAGATGATCAATTCACCCGTTGGAAGAGCGAATATCAATCAGATATTTTGGTATCTCTTGCATCCCTTGCAGGCGAAAGAATGTTCTTTGAAGGCGATAACTCATCCGGTGTTTCAGGTGACCTTGAGAGCGCAACCACTATTGCTTCCTTGATGGAAGGACATTGGGGAATGGGATCAACTATTTCTTCACATGTCAGTAATCGTCGCTTTGAAATGGGCGCTCCTGGTGGTCCAAAAGGAAAAGATGACACAGAGAAGCAGATGAGAATGGCTCTCAGTGATCGTATTGAAGAGAACTTAGGCAAGTTGCTTGTTCAAGCTGAAGAAATCTTGCGTGAAAACCGTAACCAAGTACTTGCTTTGGCACATGCCCTAGAGACCTATAAAACAATGTCCGGAGAAGATGTTGCTGCGGTCATCGAAGGAGTTCAAGGCTCAATCGTTGATGGTCGTCCATATCTCGATCCCAATTTCTTAGCGGAGATAGAGAAATATCACAGCGCATCAGTTGTCGCGCATCGCGAACATAGAGTTCCAGACGTGCATTTACCAGTGCTTGGATAAGCAGGTATCTTTATCCAGTGAGCAAAGTCTTCCT
This sequence comes from Actinomycetota bacterium, assembly GCA_029977785.1. Classification (GTDB taxonomy): domain Bacteria; phylum Actinomycetota; class Actinomycetes; order Nanopelagicales; family Nanopelagicaceae; genus Planktophila. The sequence continues at coordinate 10,568 of JAPOKG010000013.1, forward strand.
CTTCGTGGCTATTGATGTGCGGCCAGGTAAATTCGATGAATTTGTGTCGAAACTTAACCAGCATGCAGCAGTTATCCGCACCGAAGCTGGATGCGAGCTCCTAGAGATTTACCGCGATACCCAGAAAGAGAACGCCGTTAACGTCTGGGAAATCTGGACTGATCGTCCTTCCTGGGATGCACATATGGTCAATGAGAACAGCAAGAAGTGGCAAGCAGTTGCCTCTGACTTGGTCTTCGGTGAAACAATTACAGTTATGGATGCCCTTTCATGAGTTCAATGACGCTCTCCATCGATTGCGGTGGGCTATTTATTAAAAGCTGTGTTCTTGATGAATCCGGCACCATGCATGCAGCGCCTACTCGCGTTGAAACACCTTATCCACTCTCCACTGAACGTTTTCTTGAGACAGTTGAAAAGATTGCCAAATCACTTCCAAAAGCCCAACGTGTAACTGTTGGTCTGCCGGGAATGATCCGTAACGGAGTCGTTGTCGCCACACCTCATTACATCAATGATGCCGGTCCACACACTCGCATGAACCCTGAACTTAAAGAGCAGTGGCGGGGTTTTGATGCTGAAGCTGCAATCGCAGAACGTCTTGGAATTCCAGCAAAAGTCCTTAACGATGCTGAGGTACACGGTGCTGGTGTTGTTACAGGATCTGGCTTAGAGATAGTTATTACCTTGGGTACCGGGCTTGGCTTCTCTGTCTTCCATGGCGGAAAGCTTTCTCCACATTTTGAAATGTCTCATGCCACAGTACGTCGTAATACAACCTATGACACATGGATTGGTGATCGCGAACGTCGCCGTATGGGAAATACCTTCTGGTCACGTCGCGTACGTTTGATGGTCTCAGAACTTCGCCCAGTATTTTTATGGGACCGCCTCTATATCGGTGGCGGAAATTCACACAGCATCCAACAACGTGACTTAACGTTGATGGGTGACGATGTTGTGATTGTCCCTAACTCTGCTGGCGTTGCCGGCGGCGTCAGAGCGTGGCAGCTGTAGTTAGCTTCTGATTGCCTGCGCGAATTCGCGGAAGTCTTCAACCAAGATATCAATCTCAGTCTGGCCATGTGCCAAAGAGATTAACCACTGCTCATCTAGCCCTGGGGGCGTAATGATTCCGCGGTTAATTGCAAAGAGCCAATGAGCTTCGGCAACACCAAAATCAGTCGCCTTGTAATCGCGGTAGTTGCGAACAGGCTTTGTTGACCAAGTAACACAGCCCTTTACGCCGAATCCAACTGTGTGTGCGGGTAGCTGGTATTCATCGATGATGTCACCGATGCGAATAAGCGCCTGCAGGTTGAAATCTTCAGCAGTTGCAAGAGCTTCATCGGAACAGATGCGATCGATTGCGCGAACGCCTGCCATTGCAAGGGGATTACCGTTAAAGGTACCGAAGTGGGCCATCTTGCCGTTGGTAACGAAGTCCATGTACTTCTTCTTGCCACCAAAGGCAGCAAGTGGAAGTCCACCACCAATTGATTTTGCAAGGGTAATAAGGTCTGGTTTCACACCAAGGCGCATAGCTGCACCATGTGCACCGGCTGTAAGACCAGTCTTAACCTCATCAAAGATGAGTACAACGTTGTATTGATCGCAAAGCTCGCGAACGCGTTCTAGATATCCAGCATCAGGAAGAACAATCGCAATATTTTCTAGGACAGGTTCAACAATGAAGCAAGCAATCTTCCTTGCGTTCCTCCTGAACATTTTTTCAAGAGCAGGGATGTTGTTGTAAGGAACAACATAAACATCCCCTGGAACAAAGTTCGGTTCAATATACGGAGTTGGTTTCTCAGCGTTGCCTGCCTTATTTAGTGGTGGCTTGGCAGAGACGACAAATGGATCGTAGCTACCGTGGTAACCACCTTCGATCTTGAGAATGCCCATCTTCTGCGTGGCAGAACGTGCAACACGGACTGCATACATGGTTGATTCTGTACCTGAATTAGTGAAACGAACCTGATCAATTCCAAAGCGCCGACAGATTCGCTCTGCAGCATCTGTTGAAGTAGGTGAAGGAGTTACAAAGAGCATTCCTTGTTGCATCTGCGCCTGAACTTCTTCGATGACGACAGGGTTGAGATGGCCGGCAAGCATCGCGCCAAAGCCCATCGAGAGATCGAGAAGCTGGCGACCATCGACATCTGTCATGTAGGCGCCCTTAGCCGAGACAATCGAGATTGGGTATGGATCCCAGTGTTGGAAGCTAGATGTCACGCCTAGAGGCAGTGACTGGTGGGCACGAGCGCTCTCGGAGGCTGAGCCCTTGGTGTTTTTAGAGAAGAGTTCCCATTCGGCAGAAAGTACTGAAGCTACTTTCTCAGGCGATATTGGTTTGGATGATGTTGGTACATAACGATGTGTTGCTGCGTGTTGCGATTGGATCGCGGTTTTTGTGTTCATTGTAAAGCTGTACGGCAAATGTTTCTGATTTAGAAACGGTTTGAGAAGTACTCTCCTTTGTTGTTTGCGAATTAACGCCCCCCAAGTATCTCTGATAGTAAAAAAGTTTGCAAGAGATAGGTTTTTCCCGCGTGGTTTACGCTTGAAACGTTGATAGCCTTTGAGCCTTATGGAAAAACCAACAATAATTCTTGCGACCAGCAATGGCGTCGGAATGGGGCACCTTGTACGTGCAACAGCGATTGCAACGGCGTTAAAAGAGTATGCCAATCCAATTATTGTTTCGATGGCGGGTGGAATTGCTGAAATCCCAGACCATCTAGGTATTCGTTGTGAATATATCCCAGGACGCGATCGCATGTGGATGTCTCGCGAAAATTGGGATGTTTACTTACGCGACAGATTACTTGCACTTGTTGATGAAACAAATGCGCAAGTTCTCTCATTTGATGGCGTCGTTCCATACCCTGGTGTTATCGCTGCAAAGTTTTCACACCCAAAACTTTCTTTAGTGTGGGTACGTCGTGGTTTATGGCAGAAAAAACCACAGCGATTTGTTCTTGGTCTGCAATCAAAGATGATGGACCTGATTATCGAACCAGGCGACTTTGCGCGCGCCTATGACTTTGGTCCAACTGCAGAGCGTAAAGATGCGCGACTAACTTCAGCTGTCTCACTCTTTCAAAGAGAGCGCGCACTTAGCCGTGATGATGCCCGCAGGGTGCTGGGACTCGACCTCGACAAGCCTGCAGTTCTCGTTCAACTCGGAACTGGCGATAGCGATGTCAACGAGAAGATGACCGCCGCGCTCTCGGGGCTCCTTGGTTGGAAGGATCTGCAAGTCATTTTGACCAAACAACCTCTAGATAAGAACGGCAACTCATTGGCTCCTGCTGGGCTGGATATCCGCATCAAGCGCCACTTCCCGCTTGCCGAAGTTCTTCACGCCTTCGATGCCAGCGTCTGTGCAACCGGATACAACGGAGCTCACGAACTCTTGCCGGCTGCAATCCCGACCGTCTTTGTCTCCAATATTCGCGGAACAGATGACCAAGAAGCGCGCGCACAGTGGAGCCATGACATGGGCTTTGCGCTGCGCGCCAACCAGGCAGATTTAGCAGATATCACCGCGACAGTACGCAAGTTACAAGATCCTGCTACACGTGAGCGACTTTCACGTAAGTGTGCCGAACTTCCCGAACCTACAGGGGGCGCTGAAATCGCACGCATCCTCTTTGATTTAGCTGTTAAAGATGAAGTAATTCGCCCGTCAACAATTCGTTATTACCAACTTCGCATTCAAGATCATGTCAATCGTGGAATGCGACATGTGGCATATCTAGCCCTTCGCCGCTTGGCGTTGGTCTATAGATTTATCAATCCACATATCGTGACGCAAGAAGTAATTCAGGATGCGCCGATCTGGGGGTCACAGACAACAGCGCACGAGTTACACCCACTCATCAGGGGCGAACATCGCTTCGAACATATGATTACTGGAGCATCTGATAACTATCGCAAGCGACGTGAAGCGATTGCTGAAGCGGCTTACATTCGGCAGAAGAAGGTAGTCAATACTAAGAAGCAGGGTTAGAACCTGGAACGGATCTCCCAGAGATCTTTAAAGACGGGGTTAAATAAGGTACTTGCAAGATAGTCGACACCACTTGAACCACCTGTTCCCATCTTGTGCCCAATAGTGCGTTCGACCATCTTTACATGGCGATAGCGCCACTCTTGAATACCTTCATCGATATCTACTAAACGCTCTGACACCATTGCGCTCTCTGGATCAGTCTTGTGAACTGTTAAGAGCACATCTTGCACTTGTGCATTTGAGACATAGGCAATTGATTTATCTCGTTTAATAACTTCGGCAGGAAGTACATATCCACGTTTGCCAAGGTATTCCAGGAATGAATCCCAGATTGAATTCTTTGAGGTAATCGCTGCAATCTCACTCTGTACATCAGGAGGTAGGTGGCCAGCCATGCGGCTATCGCGACGACCAAGAATGGCTTCTACCTTTCTAAATTGAGCTGATTGAAAACCACTCGATGATGCAAGATATCCACGGAAGGCGTTAAATTGCAGCGGCGTCATCGTTTCGAGGATGTCGACCTGTGCTACGCAGACCTTCATGATGGTGCGAATACGCCCAAGAATTGAGAGCGCGTAATGGGTGTCGCCTGATTCAAGTGCGCGCTGTGCCTCCGTGAACTCGTGAATTAACTGCTTAAACCAGAGCTCATAAGTCTGGTGAATGATGATGAAGAGCATCTCATCATGTTCGGGTCCTTCTGAAAGTGGCTTCTGTAGCTTGAGTAGCTCATCAACTGCAAGGTAAGAAGTGTAGGTAAGGGCTGAATCAAAGTTTTCGCTCATGTGACTCTTGAATCCGATCCTTCTACCTTTTCGTATTGACGGGTTTGTGTAAGGTCGCGAATTCGCTGGAAGCCATCCCAGACTTCAACATATGACGTTGGCAGAGGCGCAATCGCTAAGCGAATCGCGTTGGGAGTGCGGTAATCAGGAATAACGTTGGCAAATTTACGAAGCGCTACACAGATGCGCGCAGCATCTGGATGGCCAATTGAGATATGCCCACCGCGTTCTTTTGGATTTCGCGAAGTTAAGAGCGTGTATCCAAGCGGCGCCAACCATTCGTCATAGAGATCAATCATCATCTGAGTACCAATTGCAGCCTTACTGGCAATGACATCGATGCCTGCTTCTTCAATCATGGCGAAGGCAACTTGTACTCCACGGATTCCAATAATTGATGGGCTGGCAATCTGGAAACCACGAATGCCCTCTGCCTTCACAAAGTCAGGGCCCATGCCAAATTGATCTTCATTTCCAAACCAACCAAGAATTGGAACCTGTAACTCTCTCTGAATCTTCTTGTTTACATAAAGCCAGGCAGGTGAACCTGGGCCAGAGTTGCCGTACTTGTAGGTGCAACCAACTGCCAGGTCTACACCACACGCATCAAAGTTCATTTCAATTGCGCCGGCTGCATGGCTGGCATCCCACACAACGAGAGCACCGTAAGACCGCGCTAAATCAGTGACTGATTGAATATCAGTTCTTGCACCAGAGCGGTATTGGATTACTTCAAAAGTAACCATTGCTACATCTTCAGACATGTACTTTTCTAGAAGTTCTGCAGTAATTAATTCATTTTCAGCAATTGCAGGATCTTCGTTATCGATGATGATTAGCTTCAGACCAAATTGTTCTGCAATTCCCTTAAGAATGTATCTATCGGTTGGAAAGTTGGCAGCATCGGTAATAACCGTCTTGCGCCCTGGGCGCGCTTTGATTGCTGCGACACAGAGCTGATAGAAGTTCACCGAAGTTGTATCGCAGACCAGCACTTGTCCAGGACCTGCACCTAAGACCGCGCGCCCTAATAAGTCGCCAGCAACCTGTGCCTCATCAATCCAGTGAGACCAGCCAGTGACAACCTCATTGCCCCATTCCTGTGAAAGGAAATCACTGACAGCCTTGACGGTTGCATGGGGGAGACGACCTAATGAATTTCCATCGAGATAACAGAGATTGGGGTCGGTAATAACAAATTTACTTCTATATCCCGCCAAAGGATCGTTCTGATCTAGCTCTAGCGCGTATTCGCGGTCAGTGACCTTCATAGTTCAAAGGTACGCTCTCCTACCGTGGCGCGCAACGTTGTGAATATCGAAGAGGTCTCTAAAGCCTTTGATATTCGCCCATTATTGGATCAAGTTTCTCTAGGTGTTTCAGAGGGCGATCGCATCGGAATTGTGGGCCGAAACGGCTCTGGCAAGAGCACTTTAATGAAGATCATCGCAGGAGTTGAAGACCCTGATGCAGGAAGAGTTACAAAATCGAATAGTTCCCGAATTGGAATTCTCTCTCAAGTAGATACTGCTTCCAAAGATGCAACTGTTGGTGATGTTGTTATCGGTAATCGCGAGAAACATGAATGGGCAAGTGATTCACGTATCCGCGAGATATTTACCGGTCTCTTTGGCGGCTTTGATGATCACCTCTTTGAAAGAACTTTTGCATCTTTATCTGGCGGAGAAAAACGCCGAGTAGGTTTGGCAAAGTTACTGATTGATGATTTAGATCTAATACTTCTTGATGAGCCAACTAATCACCTTGATGTCGAAGGTGTCGCTTGGTTGGCCGAGCATCTCAACGCTCGCAAAGATTTAGCTGTCTTGGTTGTCACTCACGATCGCTGGTTTCTGGATGCGGTTACAGATCGCACCTGGGAAGTTGTACTCGGAAAAGTCGAAGAGTACGACGGTGGTTATTCTGCTTTTGTATTAGCTAAAGCTGAGCGTGCTAGACAAGCAAATGCGATGGATGCCAGACGAAACAACTTGATTCGCAAAGAGCTGGCTTGGTTACGACGAGGTGCGCCTGCACGTACTACAAAGCCAAAGTTCCGCGTTGATGCAGCTAATGAATTGATTTCTGCAGAGCCAGCTCCACGTGATTCGACTGAACTTTTAAAGTTTGCACTTAATCGACTTGGAAATACCGTCTTTGAACTTCATCATGCGCAGATTCAAGCGGGTGAGAAAGAGTTGATTCACGATCTGACGTGGAATGTAGGCCCAGGGAATCGCATCGGAATTGTCGGCATTAATGGCGCTGGTAAGACAACTCTGATGCGCACTTTAGCTGGCCAACTCAAACCAACTTCCGGAAAGCTCGTCACTGGGATTACCGTAAAGATTGCCTTTTTAACTCAGCACCTAGATGAGTTAGATCCGAATTGGCGCCTGCTTGAAGCGGTAGAGAAAGTGGCGACACATGTTGAGATTGGAAAAGGAAAGACGCTTTAAGCTTCTCAGCTCTGTGAGCGATTGGGTTTTGATCGCGATGCGCAGTGGACGCCAGTGGGGGACTTATCTGGAGGCGAACGCCGCCGTCTGCAATTAACTCGACTCTTGATGGATTCACCCAATGTATTGCTTCTTGATGAGCCAACGAATGATTTCGATATCGAAACCCTGACAGAATTAGAAGATCTGCTCGATAGTTATGGCGGAACTCTGATTGTTATCTCGCACGATAGATACTTCTTAGAGCGAGTCTGTGACCGTTTTTATGGATTGCTTGGCGATAAAGTTCTTCGTGATTTGCCACGAGGTGTAGATCAATACTTAGAACAGCGAGCGGTAAGTAGCGCTCCACCCGCAGAGTCCGCATCAAAAGAGGGATCAGTTTCCAGCGCTGCGCAACAACGTCAGCTAAAGAAGGATTTAACGCGAGTAGAACGCCAAGTAGCAAAAGGCAAAGAACGTTTGGTTCAGTTGAAATCTGAACTGGAAGCGGCAGCATTTAGTCCAGATAAGTTGCTGGAGTTAAGCGCAGAGATTGCCACCGTTGAGAGCGACCTGGTGGCACGCGAAGAAGAGTGGCTAGAGATAACTTTGGCACTGGAAAATTAATAGCCAAGATAGTCATTAGAATGAGCGGATGTTGAGAAAGACGCAGCGCCTAGATTTTCTTGCCGCTCTCTCGGGTTTGATGATTGCGCTGCAAGCTCGCGCTAATGGCGAACTTTCACATCTACTGGGTAATGGCGTACAAGCCGCCCTTGTCTCCTTTGGTTCCGGCCTTGTCATCATCGCAGTTATCGCAGTCTTCAGCCCCGCTATTAAAGAAGGTGCGCGCAATTTAAGAGGAGCAGTGGCTCGCAAAGAAATCCCAACTTGGACCCTCTTTGCTGGAGCTCTTGGCGGTAGTTTTGTAGCGGTACAGACTCATATCGTTCCGCTGATCGGCGTTGCAATTTATTCGGTTGCATCGATTGCGGGCCAAACAGCGGCTTCTCTCATTGTGGATCGCATAGGACTTACTGGTGGAGGAAAAAAGCACATCACTCCACGCCGTATTGCCGCTGCATTCTTTACAGTCTTTGCCGTATTTATCTCCGTCTTTGACCGTATTGATGCCAGCAATCTCTCGCTCTTTGCAGTTGTAATGGGATGTGTAGCTGGTGCAATTGTGGGTGTGCAACGCGCACTTAATGGACAGATCAACGAACATTCACATCAGAGCTTTACTACATCATTACTTAACTTCATTATGGGAACATCGTTTCTTGTCATTTTCTTAGCAATTGCAGTTGCGCTAGGAAATACTGAGATTGCTCCTCTTCCTGCTGGACCTTGGTGGATCTATACAGGTGGAGTTATCGGGGTAATCTACATAGCGTTCACATCGCTGATTGTGCAGCACCTCGGAGTTCTTACATTCACGCTCTATAGCGTTGGTGGCCAACTAGTAGGCTCGCTCTTAATTGATATCTATTCACCAACACAAGGCGTACAAGTGAGCGCCTATCTCGTTACAGGTATTGCTATGACTTATCTTGGGGTGATCGTCGGCGGCGTAAATAATCAACAATCACGGAGACGATTGAGCCAAGAATAAAGAAGCCCGCAATTGCGTAGGTAAATGTCTTAACTCCTGGAATTGATGCTGTGTAGTAACCGGCTACGGTAATTCCAACGCCCCAAGCTAGCGCTCCCAGAACATTGGCAGTAAGAAATTGGTAATAAGGCATCTTGGCTGCACCTGCAATGGGTGGCACAAAGGTTCTTACCCAAGGGATAAAGCGAGCTGCGACAACTGACCACCAACCTGATTTTTCATAGAAACGTTCGCATTTAAGAATAACTTTTTGAAGTCCGGGCGACTTTCTCTTACTTAAGTAGGAACGACCGAGTGCGCGACCTAGAACAAAACCTACTTGATTGCCAAAGAAGGCAGCCATAAAAATTAGAGTGAGCAGCGCTGAAATGCTGACATTCTCTTCTGAAGCTGCCACTAAACCTGCGCTGAAGAGAATCGAGCTGCCGGGCAACAAGAAGCCAAAGACCACTGCAGATTCAAAGAAGACTATAGAGCCAACTATTAAATAAAGAAGAAGCGGCCCAATATCTGCAAATTGCGAATCAAGCGAGGTGAAGAGCTCCATTACACCGACTTCTTAACTGCAGCAGCAACCTTTGTCACCACATTCGGATCGAAGACGCTGGGAACGATAAATGAAGTATTGAGTTGAGCCTCGCTTACGCAATCGGCAATTGCTTCTGCGGCGGCTACAAGTAATTTATCTGTGATCTTGTGGGCCTGTGCATCGAGTAATCCGCGGAAAATTCCAGGAAAGGCGAGAACATTATTGATCTGATTTGGATGATCGCTTCGCCCTGTTGCTACTACCGCTGCATATTTTCGGGCAATTACGGGATCAATTTCAGGGTCTGGGTTTGCTAAAGCAAAGACTATCGAGCCAGCCGACATTGACTTCACATCAGCTTCGTTCAGCACCTTAGGAGCGCTTACGCCGATGAAGATATCTGCACCATTCATCGCTTGGTGGATATCGCCCTTGAAGTTCTCTTTATTGGAATTTTCAATAAACCAGGCGCGCATGGAATCTTCAGAAGGAGAGTCTTTACATATAACGCCATCTTTATCAAAGGCGATGATGTTGGTCGCGCCACTTAAGACAAGTAAACGAGCGATTGCAGTTCCGGCAGCGCCGGCACCACTCATAATGATTTTTACTTTAGCAATATCTTTCTTGACTAATTTCAGCGCATTTCGTAGCGCTGCCAGAACCACAATTGCAGTTCCGTGTTGGTCATCGTGAAATACAGGAATATCAAGGAGTTCGCGGAGACGACGTTCTACTTCAAAGCAGCGTGGTGCTGAGATATCTTCTAGATTAATTCCGCCATAAACAGGTGCAATCAACTGCACTGTGCGAACAATTTCATCTACATCTTGGGTATCAAGGCAGACCGGCCAGGCATCAACGTTGGCAAATCGCTTAAAGAGTGCAGCCTTACCTTCCATGACGGGAAGTGCAGCTGAAGGGCCGATATTTCCAAGTCCGAGTACAGCCGACCCATCTGTAACAACGGCGACGGTATTGCGCTTCATTGTCAGGCGGCGAACATCTGTTGGATCATCGACAATTGCTTGCGAGATACGAGCAACCCCGGGTGTGTAGGCGCGAGATAAATCATCACGGGTTTTTAGTGGAACCTTGGAGGTAACTTCAATCTTTCCGCCGAGGTGCAGCAAAAATGTGCGGTCACTTACCTTGCGAACTGTCAGCCCATCGTGTGCAGAGAGCGCGTTATGGATATTTTGTGCGTGATCGGCATCAATGGTGTCGCAGGTTACGTCAATTACAACTTTTTCTAGCAGAGATTCAACAACGTCGAGGGCAGTGATTGTTGCGCCAGCATTAGTAATTGTTGTTGTAATAAGAGCTACAGGCTGAAGTTCAGGGGACCCTTCAACGCGAATCGTGATTCCGTATCCGGGGGATGTTGATGCCATTTATACGACACCGTAAAGTCGATCGCCAGCATCTCCCAGACCCGGAACGATGTAGCCTTTTTCATTGAGTTTTTCATCTAAAGAACCTGTCACAAGAGTAATTGGAACGCCAGAGTTCTTAAATGCATCTTCTAATACTTTGATTCCTTCTGGCGCTGCCAGCAAACAGATGGCAGTGATTTCGTTGGCGCCGCGCTCAATCAGATATTCAAATGCAGCAACCAGAGTCCCACCAGTTGCCAACATTGGATCTAGGACAAATACCTGACGGCCTGATAAATCTTCTGGAAGTCGATTGGCATATGTGCTTGCCTGCAAAGTTTCTTCATCACGAACCATGCCAAGGAATCCAACTTGCGCCGTTGGAAGAAGTTTCGTCATTCCATCGAGCATTCCAAGACCTGCGCGCAGGATTGGCACAACAACTGGACGCGGTTCCGCCATGACAAGTCCAGTTGTTTCGGTCACTGGAGTTTTGATTGAAACAGTCTTGGTGCGCACATCACGAGTGGCTTCATATGCGAGAAGAGTTACTAGCTCAGAGACGAGTAGGCGGAAAGTTGGAGAATCGGTTCTTTCGTCGCGCAGAACAGTCAATTTGTGAGAGATCAGCGGGTGATTAGCAACGTGAACTTTCATGTCACCTACCTTACAGGGCTTTCAATCCCACTCAATGAGTGCCAATATGGGAGATGTGTCAGATGTAACCCAAGACTTTGCGATTGAGGCGTGGCATGAAGATGGCCGCTGGACCGTTGCGCGCCTTCCAGAGCCAGATGACCTAACTCACATCATCGACCGACTTAAGAAGCAACAGACAAATGGTGGCGCTATGGCACTGATTGCAATTGATGATGAATTCGTTCTTGCAATTCGCGTTCTTGGAACACATATTAAATATTTTATTAGCGATGTTACTTGTGCAATGGATTATGAAGTTGCAGCAGAATTTCTTGAACTTGCCGATCTTGATGGACCAGAAGAAGATGACGAACCGCTTCCAGCTGGTGATTTAGATATCTTTGCAGACCTTGGACTTAATGGAATGGAACTCTCAACGCTCTGTGATGATGCAGATTTATATCCAGATGAATTTATTGAAGCCATTTCAGTCCGATTAGGATTTGGGGATCAACTCACCGAAGTCTTGGAGTCTTAAAATTTCTCAACGCTCACCCGAAGAACTAATGCGAGATGCGATTGCAATCGCCTCAGCTGCAACTAACACTGGCGATGTCCCTGTTGGTGCGATAGTTATCAATAAAGATGGAGTCGTCATTGGGAAAGGTTCCAATGAGCGAGAAGCAAATAACGATCCAACTGCACACGCTGAGATTGTGGCAATTCGTAACGCTGCCAGTAGATTGCAAAATTCTCGGCTCGATGGCTGCACACTCATTGTGACTCTTGAACCATGCGCCATGTGCGCAGGTGCAATCGCGCAATCGCGAATCTCGCAAGTGATCTTTGGCGCATGGGATGAAAAAGCTGGCGCAGTTGGCTCTGTCTGGGATGTTCTACGTGACCCACGTTCGATATTTAAAGTCGAGGTGACAGCTGGAGTACTCGAGAAAGAATGCGCTGCGCTACTGAAAGATTTCTTCTCAGATAAGTAATTCGTACGATGGATTCAAGATAGTCAATTGACCCTCTTCTTCTCCGACCATACCTTCAGCGCGCATTTCCAGACCAACTTCTAGGCCAGCAATTTCGCGACGACCCAGGAAGTTAAGAGTGATTCCACCGGTTTCGTCCCAGAGTTCGACTTGCAGCATCGGCGCAGAGCCACGGGGAGCAGTTGAAATAGAGGTCACTCGCCCATGGACCTTTGAACGCTTACGCCATTCGATAGAACCGATTGGAGTTACATCGTCAGCATGGTGAGTCACAGGCGCAAATTCTTTAGGAGCAATCTGTACTTGCTTAGCCACTTCAGGCTTGGCTGCAGGTGTAGTCGCAACCGGACGACTGATGAGCTGATTTTTTCCAGAAGTAATCCTGTTGACATCAAATGGAACAATCGTTGCAACAACACGTTCGAGCTGAGAAATTGGCGCTGCGATCTCTTCAGCAGTTTGATCATGAAGCAGTCGACCTAAGAAACGTGAATATGAACGTCGCGGCAAGAGAATCGTTAGCTCTACATCTGGCTTTTCAGTTTTACGTATTGCATAGTCGAGCGCTGAATTAGCGATTCGTCGATCTGGGCAATCAATTAAATCTAACTGAACATCTTCAAGAGCTTCTGATTCAGCCCACGCCTTTTGAATCTCTTCAGCGCGACGATCATCGATGACAAAGTGAACAGCCTTGATTTTATGTGGCTTTAAACTTCTTGCATAACGAACTGCACCAACTGTTGCAATATCAACGCTGTCAATAAAGATTGTGACATTGTGGCGCGACATTGAAGTTGCTCGCTCTTGATGTGACTTTACAGAAAGGGCGTTCTGTTCACGTGTGTATTGGCGACGCAGACGTAGTAGCGAGAAGACCATAATTGGCGCAGTTACAAGGACCAACCAAGCACCTTGTGTAAATTTAACGACAGAGAAGATAAGAACTATGAGAAGAGAAACACTGCCAGCAAGACCGTTTACAAATACTTTCAATTTCCACTTTTCTGGCTTTGTGCGCAAAAAGTATCTGGTCATTCCAAAGCCAGCCAAGGTAAATCCAGTAAAGACGCCGAGCGCATAGAAGGCAACTAGGTGTTCAACCGAGCCAGCGGTGATGACCACGAGGAGGATTCCGCCGCCTGCAAGTAAGAGGATTCCATTTGAAAAAGCTAAGCGGTGGCCGCGCTTTGTTAGCTGGCGTGGCAGATATCCATCGGCTGCGACAAAGTTAACGAGCAATGGGAAGGCGCTATATGTGGTGTTGGCGCCGGCAAACAAGATAAGCATCGTTGCTAGCTGAACCATGATGAACATAAAGGTTCCAAAACCGCTATCGCCTACTGTGGCTTTGGCGATTTGTGAGATGACGGTTGGCACGCCATTTTCATATGGCATTGCGTGGATATGGTGTGCGAAGTAAGAGACACCAAGTACTAGCGTTCCAAGCAATGTACTCATGATGACCAATGTGCGTTTTGCATTGACATGTTCTGGTGTCTTAAAGAGTGCAACACCATCAGAAATCGCCTCGAGCCCTGTCAGTGAGGATCCACCATTTGCAAAAGCTCGCAGGAGAATAAAGACAGCAGCAAAGGTAAGGAGCCCTTGTTCTTCACCCAGTGGGATTGCTCCCGGAAGATCTGTCTCAAGAAGCGGCAAGGTGTCATTGGATAGGCGCCAAAGACCCATACCGAAGACAATGAACATACAACCCACGAAGAAGTAGGTAGGGAAGGCAAATGCTTTTCCTGCCTCTTTCACTCCGCGCAAGTTTCCATAAGTGAGGATGATGATGACGGCAAAAATCATCGGCATCTTGTAAGGCTCAAGCGATGGGAAAGTTGAAATGATTGCAGCAACACCTGCTGCGGATTGAATTGCAAGAGTGACGATGTAATCAAGCATCAAGGCAACAGCGGCTATTTGTGCAACAACTGGACCAAAATTATCGCGCGAGACGATGTATGCGCCACCAGTTTTGGTATACACCTGAATTACATGGCGATACGAAAGCGTGATGATAATCAGAATCAGAAGAACGACACCTGTCATTGGCATCAAGATGGTAAATGCAGCCAAACCAAAAGCTGGAAGTAGTGCAATCAAAATCTGTTCTGAACCGTAAGCAGATGATGAGATGCAGTCGGATGAGAGAATTCCGAGGGCGTATCGCTTGCTCAGACGCTGGTGGCCGAGGGTATGGCGATTGAGTGCGCCACCAAGGAAGAAGCGCTTTACTCGGTACGAGAAAGAATCCTTAACGTGTGCGTGATCTTGTAACGCAACAGGTTGAGGCGCATCATCG
>JAPOKG010000014.1 GCA_029977785.1 Actinomycetota bacterium
AAGGCCAAAGACGACGCGGCGCTGCAAGGTAGATGTTGAGTTATAGAGGTGAACGCACCGGAAATGTCTGTCTAGTAACTCTTGGTATGAACCTGGTATCTCATGGAATTGATCCCCATATTGATTTCAGCGATATCGATGAGATTCGCCGCACCGTTGAATACGGTAATCAACTACGTGTTCCAGAGCGCCACCCATACGGTGGAGACCTTGTCTTCACTGCATTTTCAGGCTCACATCAAGATGCCATTAAGAAGGGCTTCGAACATTTAGAGCGCGATGCCAAGGCTGCTGGAAAAGAAGTTGATGACCACACTTGGGCAGTTCCTTATCTACCTATTGATCCAAAAGATATTGGCCGCACCTATGAAGCCGTTATTCGCGTTAATTCACAATCCGGTAAGGGCGGCGTTGCCTACTTGATGAAGAATGAACATCATCTAGACCTTCCACGTCGCCACCAGATTGAATTTTCAAAGATTGTTCAGGCAAAGACAGATAACGAGGGTGGCGAAGTAACTCCTGAAGCTCTTTGGGCAATCTTCGAAGATGAGTATCTGCCAACGGAATCAGCTCCTTGGGGTCGATTTAGACTTAAGGGAATGTCACAGACATCTGTGATGGGTGAAGATGTTCAGTTAACGGTAAAGATGACAGATCGCGGTGACGCAGTTGAGTTATCTGGTACAGGTAACGGACCAATCGCCGCTTTCTGCCATATTTTGCAGAACTACGGCGTTGATGTGCGCGTTCTTGATTTCCACGAGCATGCACTTTCTTCAGGTGGAGATGCATCTGCTGCTGCCTACCTTGAGTGTGCAATTGCCGGAGATGTCTTCTGGGGCGTCGGAATCGACCCAAATACAACGACTGCTTCTCTTAAAGCGGTCGTGTCTGCAATCAATCGCGCTATTCGCTAACTATCGTACGCAGTATGTCTGCGCCTCGTTCATCGCTATATCGCGATGAGGCCATAATCCTGCGCACGCAAAAGCTAGGCGAAGCCGATCGCATCATCACTCTGCTTACCAAAGACCATGGACGCATACGTGGCGTTGCGAAAGGAGTTCGACGCACCATGTCTAAATTTGGTGCGCGTCTTGAGCCAGGTAGCCACGTTGATATTCAGATGCATGCCGGCAAGACTTTTGACACCATTACACAAGTCGAAGCCATTATGAATTACGGCGAAGCGCTTACAGATGATTATCAGCGTTGGACAATCGCGCACGCCATTCTTGAAACAGCAGAGCGCTTTACGCAGCAAGAAGAAGAACCAGCGCCGCAAGAATTTCAATTAGTTGTGGGCGGAATGCGCGCACTCGCTGAAAACCGTTACGACTCAAGTTTAATTCTCGATGCATTCTTGCTCCGCTCACTATCGATTGGTGGCTATGAACCATCCATGACTGCATGTTCGCGTTGCGAAAAGCCAGGGCCCCATCGCTACTTCTCACTGGTTGGCGGCGGATCTGTCTGTATGGATTGCCGGCCATCAGCTTCGGCAACTGCAACACCTGAAGCCCTGGCCTTAATGCAGGCGCTGCTATCTGGTGATTGGGATTTTGCGCAAAATAGCGAATTACGTCATCGCCGAGAGGCTAGTGGTTTGGTTACCGCTTACCTACAATGGCACCTTGAACGCGGACTGCGAAGTTTGCCGATGGTCGAGAGGGCTTAGTTAGATACAAATGGCTAAGAAGATTGAGATTCCCCAACACATCGCGATAGTGATGGATGGAAATGGTCGTTGGGCGAAAGAGCGGGGGCTACCTCGCACCGCAGGACATGAAGCAGGCGAGAAGGTCCTCTTCGATATCGTTGAAGCAGCAATCGAATTTGGTGTGAAAGAAATCAGCGCCTACGCATTCTCAACTGAAAATTGGAAGCGCAGCCCAGAAGAAGTCCGCTTTTTGATGGGATATAGCCGAGAAATGTTACGTACTCGTCGTGATCGCCTCAATGAGATGGGCGTAAAAATCAACTGGTTAGGCCGCCCACAGCGCCTCTGGAAGTCTGTGATTGCTGAGTTAGAAGAGGCGCAAGAGTTGACTAAGAAGAATAAGAAGCTCACCTTAAATATGTGTGTCAACTATGGTGGTCGAGCAGAGATTGTTGATGCAGCCACAGAACTAGCCCGTGATGTAAAGCGCGGCAAGGTCAAAGCGGATTCCATTAATGAGAAGACTCTAGAAAAGTATCTCTATTCACCAAAGATGCGCGATGTCGATATGTTCCTGCGTTCATCTGGTGAACAGCGCACTAGCAACTTCTTACCATGGCAATCTTCTTACGCCGAGTTTGTCTTTATGGATGTCTTGTGGCCAGATATGACGCCCAAGACGTTGTGGAAAGCAATTGAGATTTATTCAGCGAGAGAGCGACGTTTCGGAAGCGCGTAGCGCTTGCCGAATTGAAGAGATGGCGGAAGCGCTTAATTATTGCTGGCGTAGCTCGCATTGAGAGCAGCGGCCGTGAAGATCCAGATTTGGTAGGGGATGAGCGCGATTCCAACCTTGATGGATTGCGAGAATGTGATTGCTAGAAATGGAATGGTCAGAACAGCTGTTGTGAAGAGCGAGATAGTCGCGCCTCTTAAATCATGGACTTCATAAAATAGGTATGACCAGCGCAGTGCAACAATGACGCTAACCGCAAAGAGACCAACTGCGGCTGCAACGAGCACAGGAGATGCCTTGCTAGCGATAACCCAAAGGGCAATTCCAATAACGATGAAGTTGTAGGGCCAGATGAGACCAAAGACAAAGCTGGGCGGTTGCCATGAAGGTTGGTTAAGTGACTGGTACCAACCGTCTTGTTTATTCCAATAATTTGCACCACCTGCATATAGAACGACAAAGGCAATACCGATGAGAGCGCTAACCGTTCTCCAAATTGTCATGTGGCTAGTGTGCCAGTCTTAACACTTGCTGCAGAGGCCGAATATCTCCGCGGTGTGGCCCACTTCGCGAAAACCATGCTCCTCAGCCATGGATTTAGCCCATTTCTCAATTGCTCCACCTTCAATCTCAACGGTAACTCCGCAACCTTTACAGACTAAGTGATGGTGATGTGCTTCTCCGCATAGGCGATAAATGGCTTCTCCATCTTCGCGGCGCAGTACATCAACAATTTTGTCGTTCACCAGACTTTGCAGAGAGCGATACACAGTAGTTAAACCAATACTCTCGCCCTCACGTTGCATCAGGCGATACACCTCTTGCGCGCTAGCAAAACCGCCAGCGCGTTCTAAGGTGCTTAAGACACGAGGATTAGAGCGAGACATTCTTATTCCGCGCCGTGAAGGATTCCGACAAGTACCCACATTACGAGAACGCCAATTATGGTTGCCATGATTGTGTAACGAGACTTATGTCGTGAATGTGCTTCAGGAAGAATATGTGAAGTCGCAAGATAAATAACGATTCCAGCAAAGGCTGCCAAGTAGATAGCAATTAAGTTATCGCCTAGTACAAGAGTTGCTCCAAGAGCTGCGCCGCTTACGCGAGCAATCGCATCCACGCCAAGCAACCAGATACCTTTCTTGCCCCACTTGCCGCTCTTGATAAGGAATGAAACAGTATTTAAACCATCGCTAAATGCGTGAACGAGAAGTGCAATAAAGACTGCAATTCCTAAATCTGAACTGACTTTAAACGCCACTCCCAGAGCGAGACCATCTAGAAATACGTGTCCACCCATCGCAAGTGCGCCCAACCAACCGGCAACGCTTGATGAATGTTTGTGATCATGTCCGTAATCTGACTCTGCTGGTTCGTGCGAACCAAAGAGCTGCTCGTAGAAATGCAAGAGTAGGAATCCAGCTATGAGAGCCACTGAGACAGCCGGTGCGTGGAAAATTTCTTGGGTGCCGAGTTCAAAGACTTCAGGCAGTAGATCGAATGCAACAAGACCAAGAAGTAAACCTGCAGAAAGACCGAGCACTAAGTGGAGGCGATCCTTTGATTTAATTGCAAGGAATCCGCCTGCAGTAGTTGCAAGCGCTGTGATGGCGGCGAGGACGATGGCTGTATTCATAGGCAAAAAAGTACCATAAATGAAAATGATTTTCATTTCCATGCCTGCGCCCCCTAGGCTGGCGCCATGCTCGCAATCGCTCGTTTTCAGGTCCCGCTACAGGGTGCGGTGGATTTCCGCGCTGAACTTGAGGCGGTTAAGGCGGTTCTGGCAGAGGCAGCTGGATTTAAGTCAGGCTCTGTCGGCCAAAATCTCGATGAACCAACTCTCTGGGTGCTGACCACCGAATGGGAGAACGTCGGTTCCTATCGCAGAGCTCTAAGTTCTACGCGGGCAAAGTTAGAAGCGATTCCAGTTCTTGCTCGCGCGATCGATGAGCCAGGGGCCTACGAGTAAACTAAGCGCACGATTGCAACGACCGTTGTTATTCGCCGACAGCCAGCCGGATGGAGATTTGAAATGGCCGTAGACCGTCTAGAAAATATCGTTTCGCTATCAAAGCGTCGTGGATTTGTATTCCCTTCCTCTGAAATTTATGGAGGCCTGCGCGCTTCTTGGGATTACGGTCCCCTCGGAGTTGAACTCAAGAACAATGTAAAGCGCCAATGGTGGAAGTCCATGGTTATGGGTCGCGAAGATATTGTCGGTATTGATTCATCTGTCATCTTGGCGCGTGAAGTCTGGGAGGCATCCGGACACGTTGCAACATTTAGCGATCCGCTTACTGAATGTACTGCTTGTAATAAGCGTTATCGCGCAGACCACTTGGAAGAAGCTTATGAAGCAAAGCATGGCAAGAAGTTGGCATCCCTTGCCGATATGAACTGCCCTGCCTGCGGCAATAAGGGTCAATTCACAACTCCAAAGCAATTCTCTGGTCTGCTCAAGACATTCCTTGGACCAGTCGAAGATGAATCAGGCCTTGCCTATCTTCGCCCAGAAACCGCGCAAGGAATCTTTATCAACTTTGATCAGGTACTGACAACCTCACGCAAAAAACCACCATTTGGCATTGGCCAGATTGGTAAGTCATTCCGTAATGAAATTACTCCAGGAAACTTTATTTTCCGAACTCGCGAATTTGAGCAGATGGAGATGGAGTTCTTCGTAGTGCCTGGCACTGATGAAGAGTGGCATCAATACTGGATTGATACACGACTTGCTTGGTATGTCGATTTGGGTATCAATCCAGATCGCCTTCGCATTTATGATCACCCGAAAGAGAAGTTGTCGCACTATTCAAAGCGCACAGCAGATATCGAATACAAGTTTGAATTTGCTGGAACCGAATGGGGCGAGCTCGAAGGTATCGCTAACCGCACCGACTTTGACCTTAAGGCTCACTCCGCTGCTTCAGGTAAAGATCTTTCATACTTTGATCAAGAGAAGAACGAACGTTGGACGCCATATGTCATCGAACCTGCAGCGGGCGTTGATCGTTGCACGCTGACATTTATGATGGATGCATATACCGAAGATGAAGCGCCAAATGCCAAGGGCGAGATGGAAAAGCGCGCCGTGATGAAGCTCGATCACCGCTTGGCGCCAGTAAAGGCAGCAGTTCTTCCGCTATCTCGTAACGCAGACCTTTCGCCAAAGGCCCGTGATTTGGCAGCCCAGCTCCGTAAGAATTGGAATATAGATTTCGATGATTCAGGTGCAATTGGCCGTCGCTATCGTCGACAAGATGAAATCGGAACTCCATATTGCATCACCGTTGACTTTGAATCCCTCGAAGATCAAGCAGTAACAATTCGTGATCGCGACACCATGGCGCAAGAGCGAATTGCACTTGATCAAGTAGAAGCATGGTTAGCACCACGTCTACTCGGCTGCTAGATCCACTTTCACTCCCGCTTAAAGATGGAGTTCATTTAGTAGATCCGCCAGTTGTCCTTGCGCCAATGGCTGGAATCACCAACTCTGCTTTTCGCATGCTCTGCCGTGAACAAGGAGCTGGGCTCTTTGTCTCTGAGATGGTGACTGCACGTGCTTTATTAGAACGAATCCCTGAAACGTTGCGCATGATTGAACCAGGCGAAGGTGAATGGCCACGCTCAGTGCAGTTATATAGCGTGGATCCGCATCACATGGGAGAAGCGGTCAAGATGATTGGCCGCGAAAATCTGGCAGACCATATTGATATGAACTTTGGTTGTCCTGTACCAAAAGTGACTCGCAAGGGTGGAGGAGCAGCGCTACCTTTTAAGCGCAACTTATTCCGCGAAATAGTGAAGGCGGCAGTTGATAACGCAAAGCCTTACGGAATCCCTGTCACTGTAAAGATGCGCATTGGTATAGATACCGATCACCATACTTATTTGGAAGCCGCTAAATCTGCCGCGGACTTAGGCGTTGCCTGGGTTGCCCTTCACGCACGCACCGCGCAGCAGATGTATGAAGGCAAAGCAGATTGGTCTGCCATCAAAAACTTAGTTGAACATTTAAAGCCAACAGGTGTTCCTGTGTTGGGCAATGGTGATATCTGGTCAGGCGCTGATGGTGTGCGCATGGTTACAGAGACTGGCTGTGCGGGCGTTGTTGTAGGGCGTGGTTGTCTAGGCAGGCCTTGGTTATTTGCTGATTTGGTTGAATCTTTTAATGGGGGCCAGAAGAAGGTTCTGCCCTCTCTGCACCAGGTGAGTGAAGTGATGTATCGCCATGGCGAACTCATCGTTGATTACTTTGATTCTGAGGATCGTGGTTGTCGTGATCTACGTAAACATATGGCCTGGTATCTCAAAGGTTTCCGTGTGCATTCAGAGCTGCGCCGCCAGTTTGGAATGGTGGGATCTCTCAAAGAATTACGTTCGCTGCTCAACCAATTAGATGATCAGCCTTACCCAGTTGATGTTGCTGAAAAGCCGCGTGGTAGAACGAGTAGCGGCCGTCCGCCGACTTTGCCAGATGGTTGGCTCAATGATCCAGATGAGATGATCCATCTCGACGCTGAAGATATGTTCTCGGGCGGATAATGTTTAAACTCATTCGCCGCGTAATTTCTTTGATATTGGCTATCGTCATTATCGTTCCTGGATATGCCCTCTTCATTACCTGGAAGAGCGCGCATCACCCACCGTTTCGAAATTCCGCCGATGTCATTGTTGTTCCAGGGGCTGCTCAACTCAACGGTGCACCCGGTGAAGTTCTTTTAGCAAGGTTAGAAGAGGCGAAGCAGCTTCGTGATAAAGGGTATGCACCTCTTATTATTACTGTTGGCGCTGGCGCACCAGGGGATCGCACAACTGAAGCGGCTGCTGGAAAGTTTTGGTTATCACGTAACGGTGTTCCAAAAGCAAAAATTATTTCACTTCCAGTTGGACGTGACACCTTTAGTCAAACAAAGGCGTACATCGCAGAGATGAAAAAGCGCAATATTTATAACGTAATCATCGCAACCGATGCATATCACTGTGGTCGATCAATGCGAATGGCCAACGATTTAGGTGCCATCGCAACATGTTCGCCGGCAAAGACAGGGCCAAATTCACTTGAAAAATCCCGCACTCGCTACTTAATTCGTGAAGCAGGCGCATACCTTGCCTACATCACCTTGGGTAGAAGAGGCATCCATATCAGCGACCATCTGACTAATAGCGGGCTTGTAAGGTATGTGTATGACCGAGTTAGTTAAGGGATATAGCGCGCAGGATCAAGAGCGCTTTCTTGACGAACCGGCAAAGCGTCCCGGTCGGACAGAGTTTGTGCGTGATCGCGCCCGAGTAATTCACTCAGCGGCGCTACGTCGTTTAGCGGCAAAGACTCAAGTCGCAGTTCCTTGGGAAAATGATTTTCAACGTACACGTCTTTCACATTCACTTGAATGTGCACAGATTGGTCGCGAGCTCGGTGAATCCTTGGGCGCAGATCCTGATCTACTAGAAACAGCTTGCCTATCGCACGATATGGGCCACCCACCTTTTGGCCATAATGGCGAAGAAGCACTTGCAATCGTTGCCGAACCGTGTGGCGGCTTTGAAGGCAATGCGCAATCTTTCCGATTACTTACTCGCATTGAAGCGAAGACGGTTGATGCAGATGGCCGCAGCCTTGGCCTTAACTTAACGCGAGCATCATTAGATGCTGCAACAAAATATCCGTGGCCACGCTCTGAAAATCCACGCAAGTTCGGTGTCTATGACGATGATGCTGAAATTTTCCAGTGGGTTCGTGCAGGAGCCCCAGCTGGACGTAAATGTATTGAAGCGCAGATTATGGACTGGTCAGATGACTGCGCGTACTCAGTTCATGATTTAGAAGATGCCATCTTCGCGGGTCAGATAACAGTAAAGAGCTTTGATACGGATTTCGATGTTCTCTATGCCGAAATGGTCAGTGGTTACGGTTCTGATGCCACCAAAGATGAAGTTGCCGCAGCGCTAACTCGTCTGCAACAACTTTCTTGTTGGCCTGCAGGCTTTGATCGCACCCATCGTGCTCTTGCTCGCCTCAAAGATTCCACTTCACAGCTGATTGGTCGCTTTGTTCTCGCTGCAGAAATTGAGACTCGCAAGGTTCATGGCGAAGGTCCACTTACTCGTTATAACGCCAATCTTGAGATTCCACGTGAGCAGAAGATTGAAGTTGATTTCTTAAAGGCCGTTGCAGGGCACTACCTCATTAACGCTGCTGCATCACAAGAGCGTTACGCCAAGCAGCAGACAGTCATTCATGAACTCGTGGATATGCTTTACAGCGCAGCCCCTGCAGAGCTCGATCCCATCTTTGAAGATGATTGGAAGCGCGCATCTAGTGACTCCGAGAAGTTGCGCGTAGTGATTGACCAAATTGCTAGCCTGACAGACCCTGGTGCATACGCGCTCCATGCACACCTTTCGAAGCGTCGCTAAGGTAGGAACATGAGCGGTCGTATTAAGGCAGATGACATTGTCTATGTCCGCGAGCATGCCCACATTGATGAAGTAGTTACGGCAGCAGGGGTTGCCCTTAAAAATGCGGGTGGGGGACAGAAGAAGGGTTTATGCCCTTTCCACGATGAGAAATCTCCGTCATTTCATGTGACTCCCTCAAAGAATTACTACCACTGCTTTGGTTGCGGCGTTGGTGGCGATGTCATCGATTTCATGATGAAGACTGATCACTTAAGTTTTACCGAAACAATTGAACGTTTAGCATCACAGATTGGCTACACGTTGCGTTATGAAGAAGGCGGCCCAACGCAGCCAACATCACAACGCTCTCGTTTATATGCAGCACATGTGGAGGCGGCTAAGTTCTATCGCGAACTCCTCAATACATCTCCCGATGCAGCTCACGCACGCGATCTATTAACTAAGCGCGGTTTCGATAAGGCAGCATGTGACACCTTTGCAGTTGGTTATGCACCTAATTCTTGGGATGGCTTAACTAAACACTTACGAGCTGCCGGGTTCACTATCGAAGAACTGGAAGAAGCAGGACTATCAAAGATGGGTGATCGTGGACCCATCGATAAGTTCCGTAATCGCATCATGTGGCCTATCAAAGATATCTCTGGAGATATTGTCGGCTTCGGTGCTAGAAAGTTGGCCAGCGATGAAGAAGATCAAGGCCCAAAATATTTAAATACCTCAGAAACACCTATCTACAAGAAGTCACAGGTGCTCTACGGTCTTGATATGGCAAAGAAGGATATTGCTAAGAATCGACAGGTAGTAGTGGTCGAGGGCTATACCGATGTGATGGCATGTCATCTAGCCGGCATTACAACTGCCGTTGCAACGTGTGGAACCGCTTTTGGTGATGATCACATCCGCATTATTCGTAGACTCCTCATGGATGCCGACACCTTTCGTGGCGAAGTTATCTTCACCTTCGATGGCGATGCTGCCGGTCAAAAGGCTGCGATGAAGGCCTTCGGTGATGACCAGAAGTTTGTTACTCAGACATTTGTCGCGGTTGAACCCGATGGCCTAGATCCATGCGACTTACGTCAACATAAGGGTGATCTTGCGCTTCGAGATCTGATTGCAAAGCGCGTTCCACTCTTTGAATTTGCTATTCGCACAGAGCTTAAGAAACATAATTTAGATACCGCTGAAGGACGAGTGAATGCGCTCAATACCGCGGCGCCTCTTGTTGCTGCTATTCGAGATAAATCTCTTCGTCCAGAATATATAAAGTCTCTTGCCGGCTGGCTGGGCACAGAGATGGAGGTCGTCACGGCTGCAGTAAATGTCGCTTTGAAGAAGGTAACAACTCAACAACCTGCAGTCGTTCAATCAGGTAGCGATGATTCTTGGCGCCCAAACCCAACTGAGCCAACTTTGATGCTTGAACGAGAAGTCTTAAAGGCAAAGTTACAAATGCCGGGCTTAATGACGGAGTGGAAGACCATCGAAGAAGAAGCCTTTACTCATCCGGCTTATCGCGAATTACGTCGCATTATTGACTCCTTCGGAACAGGACCGATTCAACTTGAGAACGTGACGGACGAAAGAATGCGCCAACTCTTTACCGAACTTTCCGTAGAACCAGTGCGCACAGATGGCGCCGTCTCTGAGAAATATGTTTCTAGTATCGTCGCGCGAATACGTGAGGTTTTGGTAAGTCGAAAGATTGCAGATTTAAAGTCGAGTCTGCAAAGGTTAAATCCAGTTGAAAATGAAGCTCAATATAATGAAGCGTTTGCGCAATTAGTCGCCCTCGAAACACAGAAGCGTGGCCTTCATGAACTCTCGATCGGCTCGCTGTAACCCGCAGCAAATTCCTTGATTTTGGCAGGCGTTAGCCCCTGCGGTAGAGTTCGTCTCTCATTCCCTGATAGCTCAACGGCAGAGCAGTCGACTGTTAATCGACAGGTTCTTGGTTCGAATCCAAGTCAGGGAGCCAGCAAAGGCTTAGGTAAGAAGTTAAGGTTCCTCAGAAGCTTCCAACAGGAAATCCTCAGGAAAGTTAGGCATTATCAACCTTATGAAGATGACGTTTTCACTCCGTAGCAAGGTCGCTGCAGCATTCATCGCAGGAGCAGTCGCAGCAGGCTCTATTGCAACTGCTGCAATTACGCAGCCGACGGGCGCTGTAAAAGCGTGTGCAGATAACCGAACTGGTGCGCTCTTCATTTCCAGCACCGGCACATGTACCACCGGACGTACGCTGATTGAAATTGGTGGAAACGCCATGAATACAAAGGCGATTTCTTCTTTAGTAACACCTTCCGTTGTCTCTATAGCCGTTACAACTTCTAGCGGCAGTGGATCTGGCTCTGGTTCTGTCTACAAATCAAGTGCTTCATCAAGTTTTATTATCACCAATAACCATGTCATAGAGTCTGCAGCTTCATCTGGAACAATCATCGTTGAACTTACAAATGGTGATCAACTTCCTGCAAAAATTGTTGGACGTGATCCAGGCTATGACTTGGCTGTTCTGCAAGTCCAGAAGGGAAATCTTCCAGTCATTTCCTTAGGTGATTCATCTAAGGTCAGTGTCGGAGACCCAGTGTTAGCAATAGGTTCACCACTTGGACTAGCGAGCACAGTGACAAGTGGAATTATCTCAGCACTTAATCGCCCTGTTTCAACCGGTAGTGGCGATGCACAATCTTATGTAAATGCAATTCAGACAGATGCTGCAATTAATCCTGGTAACTCAGGTGGTGCGCTAGTAGATGCACAGGGTCGCATCATCGGAGTCAACTCTGCAATTGCCACACTTTCATCCGGTGGTGTTGGCGGAAATATTGGACTTGGTTTTTCAATCCCAATTAACGAAGCAAAGCGCGTCATCGACGAAATCATCGCAACCGGCAAATCAACTCGTCCTGTACTTGGTGTCTTCTTTGACAATACATATACCGGAGTGGGTGCGCGTATTGCACGCTTGAGCCCAAATGAAGGAGCCGATAAGGCAGGAATCCCAGTTGGGTCAATCATA
This sequence comes from Actinomycetota bacterium, assembly GCA_029977785.1. Lineage (GTDB taxonomy): Bacteria > Actinomycetota > Actinomycetes > Nanopelagicales > Nanopelagicaceae > Planktophila. Next base: position 11,854 of record JAPOKG010000014.1, read on the forward strand.
AAAACCATCGATGGTGCGAAGATCACCAACACTGATGTTGCGATTGTCCGAATTCGTTCCTATGTTCCTGGCGCGACGGTGACTGTGGTTGTTGAGCTTCCTACTGGAGGAAATCGCACATTCCGAGTGGTTCTAGGTTCGGCTCCTTCGCTCTAACCAGAGCGCAAGAAGCAGGTATCTTTCACCCATGGCACTTTTCACAATGCAGGTCTCTCTTCCTGACCGACCAGGTTCACTCGGCATGCTTGCATCCGCAATTGGATCAGCGGGTGCAGATATTCGTGGAGTTGAAGTTCTAAAAACTAGTGATGGTGTGGGATATGACCAGATCATTGTGGCTGTGCCAGGCACAGATGCATCAGATTTAGTAGAGATTCTTAATTCAATCGGGGGAGTAGAAGTTATCTCGATTGAAGCTATTAATAACGGCTAGCGCTTGCTCCAGCACTCGGTAGCGACGTAAAGAATCTTGGCTTCTTGTATCTCTTTGCCTCAAATGCGGATGTCACTGAACTCTTAACCTTCTCAATGTCCTCTTGTTTCACTAGCGCAATTGCACTGCCGCCAAATCCACCACCCACCATGCGCGAACCAAGTGCGCCAGCAGCCAGCGATGCATCAACGGCAACGTCGAGTTCGGGGCAAGAGACTGCGTAATCATCGCGAAGTGAGTTATGTGATTCGTTGATGAGTTTGCCGAGAGTGACAAAATCAGAGGCTCGTAGCGCCTTTACCGCATCCATCACACGTGCAATTTCAGTAACGGCATGGCGAGCTCGAATAAATTCAATTTCTGTTATCCGACTCTGCGCTGCCTTAAGTGCTTCGAGGGTTAAGTGGCGCATGGAAGGTATCTGAAGTTTGGCAACAACTGAATCGCAGGCTGCACGACGTTCGGCATAGCCGCCATCAACTAGCGCATGATGTGCTTGGGTATCGATGATGAGAAGCTCAAGTCCCTGGGAAGCCACATCAAAGGGAATGGATTCAGATGTGAGATCGCGACAATCAAGCAAAAGCGCAGAACCTGCTTGGCCCATCAGCGAAACAGATTGATCCATAATGCCACAAGGCATACCTACATAATCATTTTCAGCCTTTTGGGTTGCGCGCGCTAAATCAGGCAAGGAAATATTTAAGTGAAAGAGTTCGTTGAGTGCGACTGCAATAGAACATTCGAGAGCGGCAGATGAAGATAAGCCAGCACCTGCCGGAACTGTGCCATCAACCAAGATATCTACTCCTTGAGTAACGCCTAAGGACCAGATAACACCGAGTACATACCTTTCCCAGTCACCTTTGCTGCCTGGTTTTACATCGTTGATGTCGATGGTAAAGATTCGCTCACGTCTTTGGTGAGATGCGATGCGCACCAACCCATCGTTGCGAGCCGCGATTGCCGCATAGGTTCTATCTGCAATAGCAAAGGGGAGTACGAAGCCTTCGCTGTAATCAATATGTTCGCCGATGAGATTTACTCGGCCAGGAGCCTCACCAATTATTTCTGGCTTACGGCCATATAAATCTTCAAAATGACGTGCAATCGTTGCCATTAAGTTAAATCTTTACATCTTTTAACTGTTGAGCTGATTGCTCTGGCTTCATATCCATTATGAAGGCGCCCATGGCAGATTCGGAACCCGCTAGATACTTGAGTTTTCCTGGTGCACGTCGCACTGAAGTGATCTGCCAATGCAGGCGAAGTAGATCACGGCCCTCGCGTACAGGTGCCTGATGCCATGCTGCGATGTAAGCCATATCAATTCCAAATACACCGTCGAGGCGTTGCATCACTTCGATAGCAATTGAAGGGAATGAATCACAGGCTGCAGGTGTAAGTTCTGTTAAATCTGCAACTGGCACAAGCGGAGTTACGTGAATTTCAAAAGGATAGCGTGAGGCATAAGGCGTATATGCAATCCAATGTTCATTGCGCGCGATGATGCGTACCTGATCGCGGAGCTCGCGGGCAACAACATCATCAAAGAGCACACGGCCAGTCTTCTGGTGGTGTGCGCGAGCAACCTCAAGCATCTTGGCAACGCGTGGTGGCAGATATGAGTAGGCATATATCTGACCATGTGGATGTGCCAGCGTTACGCCAATCTCTTCTCCGCGATTTTCAAAGGGAGCAATGTGTGCGATGTAAGGAAGCGTTGATAGTTCGGCGGTGCGATCGCGCCAGGCTTCTAGAAGTGTGCGAACTCGTTGAGGTGAAAGGAGCTTAAAGGAACCGCCATGGTCGGCGGTAAAGCAGATTACTTCGCACTTACCGGCAGCTGCGCCTTCATCGGTATCTGTGCCAACTAAATCAGGAAGAGCAAAGTCCCCTGCTGGTGGTCTAAGCGAAGGTGAACGGTTATCAAAGACAACGACTTCAAAATCGCTCTCTGGGATTTCAGTAAGAAGTTCGCCTGTCGTTGGACAGAGCGGACAAAGTTCTTTTGGCGGCAAAAAGATGCGACCTTGGCGATGAGCTGCCATAGCAACCCATTCGTTCACCAAAGGATCTAGGCGAAGTTCACCGATACCTGGTTGATCTTCTTCTGGGCGCAGATCTTTAGCAGTGCGAGTTTGGCCTGCAGTGTCGTAATAACGAATGGTGCGACCATCGTTCATGGTGCGGCTTGTGCGCACTATTCCTGCTGTAAGTTCGAGGATTTCATCCATGATGTGCGTACTCTATCGTGAGCCCAGATATATCTGGTTAGGCCCAGTTAAGGGTACGTTCGATCGCCTTCTTCCAACCAGCGTAACCTTCTTGGCGTTCTTCAACAGTAGATGTGGGGTTCCAACGTCGAGATTGTTGCCACTGTTTTTTGAGCTCATCAGTATCTTTCCAAAAACCAATAGCGAGGCCAGCTGCATAGGCAGCACCTAGCGCAGTAGTTTCAGTGATGAGTGGTCGAGTGATATCAATTCCCATAATGTCTGCCTGCATCTGCATACAGAGCGAGTTGGCAGTAATTCCACCATCAACGCGCATCTCTGTCATTGGCACGCCGCTATCTGCAACCATTGCATCCATAACATCGCGAGTTTGATAACAGATTGCCTCAAGCGCTGCGCGCGCTAAGTGTGCTTTCGTTGCAGCACGAGTAAGCCCAACAATGACACCACGCGCATCGCTGCGCCAGTACGGTGCAAAAAGTCCTGAGAAGGCAGGCACAAAGTAAATGCCTGCTGTATCTGTCACCGATGATGCTAGCGCTTCAGTTTCTGCTGCATGGTTGATGATTCCCAATTGGTCTCGTAACCATTGAATCGCAGAGCCAGTAACTGCAACCGATCCTTCAAGTGCATACATTGCGGGCTTATCGCCAAATTTGTAACAGACCGTTGTGAGCAGTCCATTTTTCGATCTGACTATTTCGGTGCCGGTGTTAAGAAGGGCAAAGTTTCCGGTGCCATAAGTTGTTTTTGATTCACCACGAGCAAAACAAACTTGGCCCACCATCGCTGCGTGCTGATCTCCCAGGATGCCAGCGATTGGAACTGAGCTACCAAGAGGCCCATGTGGATCTGTAGCGCCATAGATTTCAGATGAAGATTTGATTTCAGGAAGCACGGATCGAGGAATTTCGAATTGTGCGAGTAACTTTTCATCCCACTGCAGGGTCTCAAGGTTCATCAGTAGAGTGCGGCTGGCGTTGGTGACATCAGTGAAGTGAACTCCTGAGCGCACGCCACCAGAAAGATTCCAGAGCAACCAAGAATCGATAGTGCCAAAGCGCGCAGTACCTGCAGCAATTGCGCTTTGTACAGCAGGTGAGTTCTTAGTGAGCCAACGCATCTTGCTGCCGGCAAAGTAGGGAGCGATGGCTAGCCCTGTCTTATGGGTGATCTCATCGCGAATCTGTTGAGAAAAGGTAGCTAAGTAATCGGCTGTGCGGGTGTCCTGCCAGACGATTGCGTTGTGCAGCGGTCTTCCGGTTGTGACATCCCAGGCGACAGTGGTTTCACGTTGGTTGGTGATTCCAATAGCTGCAAGATCTGAGCCCAAGATATTGGCTTGCTTAAGTGCGCCAGTAATAACTTCCTGCGTGCGTTCCCAAATTTCAGCAGCATCATGTTCGACATAGCCTGCCTGAGGAAGTATCTGACGATGTTCCATCTGATGCTGTCCAACGACTTTTCCGGCAGCATCAAAGATCATGAAGCGCGTGCTACTGGTTCCTTGGTCCAAACTTCCGATGTATGCCATATAGTTAAGACTACTCAAAACTGATAAATCTAGAAACTAAGCGCAATGAGGAATTGGTAGCTTTCATAATGTTTACATCTGCACTCAACCCGGAGCAACGCACTGCTGCGCTTTCGGCCCTAGCCACCGAGGAGTTTGACATCCTCGTGATTGGCGGCGGAGTAAATGGTGTTGGAGTTGCACTCGATGCGGTTACTCGTGGACTGAAAGTGGCTTTAGTTGAGTCGCAAGATATTGCAGCAGGAACTTCTAGCCGCTCCAGCAAGCTCATTCATGGCGGACTGCGCTATCTAGAACAATATGATTTTAAATTGGTACGCGAAGCTCTTCACGAACGCGAACTCATGGTTTCTACTCAATGTCCTCATCTTGTTAAGCCGGTAAGTTTTCTCTATCCATTGACTGAGAAAGTAAAAGAACGCACTTATGTCGGTGCAGGCCTTGCTCTCTACGATGCGCTCCGTGGCTTTAAGCGTTCACTTCCATCACATAAGCACCTCACTGGAAAAACGATTGCAAATATTTCGCCATCACTACGACAGGACATCATCACGGGCGCTATTCGATACTTTGATGCACAGGTAGATGATGCGCGCCACACAATGATGATTGCTCGTACTGCAGCACGTCATGGAGCTGTGATAGCCACTAACGTGCGCGTTGATAATCTGACACGAAACGGCAAGAAAGTTACTGGCGTAGTTGCAACCGATCTTAAGACTGGCAAGGCGCTCAACATCGCGGCAAAGGCGACAATCATGTGCGCTGGAGTTTGGAGTGATGAGCTTCATCAACAATTTGGCTTAACTTCGGGATATTCAGTAGCCATGTCTAAAGGCGTTCATATCGTCGTTCCACAGAGCGCTATTCACTCAAAAGATGGCATTATTCTAAAGACTGCAGTCTCGGTTCTCTTCTTGATTCCTTGGGGAGATAAGTGGATTGTTGGTACAACTGATACCCCATACGAAGGCGATCGTGCCAAACCACTCGCAACTCAAGAAGATGTGCAGTACATCCTCGACCAAGCCAATCGCGTTTTAGAACCAAAACTGAAGACCGAAGACATCATCGGTGTATTTGCTGGGCTTCGTCCATTGGTTGCCAACAATGCCGCATCTGCCACAACAAAGCTTTCACGTGAACATACCGTTGATCGACCAGCGCCCGGGTTTGTCAGTTTAGCTGGTGGTAAATACACCACATATCGCGTGATGGCCAAAGATGCTGTTGATCTAGCTGTCCTTGACCTTCGTCGTATCGTCAGTGATTCAGTTACTGAAAAACTTCCACTTATAGGTGCTGACGGTTACTTTGCTCTACAACAACAAGTACTCAAGATTGCAGACGACTACAACATTAGTGAAGCAACTGTCACGCACCTTTTGGATCGATATGGTTCTTTGATTTCAGAGATTCTTGAAATCATCACTGCAGATCCTTCAATGGCGCAGCGCCTTATTCCTGATCTTCCATACATCAAAGCTGAAATTCTTCACGCCGCCTCACATGAAGGTGCGCTCTCAGTTGAAGATGTCTTGTTAAGACGCACTCGTATCTCTTTTGAGGCTAGCGATAGCGGGCTATCGGCCGCCGATACTGTCGCTGAAATCATCAGTGAAACCCTTGGCTGGAATTCAGCAGATCGAAAAGAATCCGTTCAATCATTTGCTAAGGTCATTAGCGAAGAAGAATCTGCTCTCAAAGCCCTCGTTAACTCTTAATTAGTTAATTCTTAATCTGATTGCGACAGCTATCTGTTGATGGCTTCTTTGTTGGTTTCTTACTTGGTTTTGGTGCAGGTGTCGGTCCCTGCAAGATATCTAGGTTCAGTGGCGTCTTTACTTCAGCATGTGTCCCGGTCTCATCAGTAAAGCCCACATGACCAACCCAAGAACCAGCAGGCATTCCCGAGATGGATAACTTCCAAATTCCGCTTGTTTCGCGCTCTACATTTTGAACTACGGTCGGAACTGTCACATTTTCTTCGGCGAAGTAATAGCGAACTGTTCCGGTAACTACGGGGGTGCTATCTGGACGTTTAACTTCAACGTTAATGATGACGTTTTTATTGGTCGTCGACGCGCTAAAAGAGGAGATAACAATTGTCGAAGTCTCATTCTTTGGCATTACATCCATTGGATCTGGTTGCCACGTGCCAGTTAAAAGTGCGAGGAATTTCTCACGACCACCACTGAAGACGTTGAGGTCTAAGCGATTACCAGGAACTCCATATTTAGGTGCAATTCCACACGAGGTGTACTGCCACATCGTCCAATTTGCCGAACACTCTTTTGTAGTCCAAGAGTGAACGAAACAGCCGCCTGGTTTCACATTAGGTTTTGCTCCTGGAAGTGCTGGGTTAATCGCATATTGGGCAATCCAAAGAGGGTAAGAGTTAAGTTCTTTATCGCGATTTAGGGCAGTTTCAAGAAATGATGGCGAAGAGTAAAGAATTGGGGTTCGTCCAGTTTTATCCTTAAGAGTCTTTAAGAATGTCTTTGCCCATAAAGTTGCTGCGCTGCGAGTGGCGTTCTTCTTGCAAGCACCAGAGCTGCTCCATTGAATGCATCGTGTCTCAAGGTCAAGTGCATATGGCAGATCCTGATCGTTGTAGCCGCCAAGATCTGAGAGTCGCCACAGGACTTTCTGCGCTTGGGCCCGAGCATCCTTTGTAATTGCTGCCGGCGTGCTGACATTCGGCAAGATTGCATAGTGATAGAAACCGGTATATATCCCAGCATCTTGCGCTGCGTTGCGATCCATCTTCACATACTTCAGCGCTAATCGATCAGCATCGTAGCGAGTATCTGATGCCTTAATCATGACAAAACTTAAACCTGCATCGTGCATCTTCTTAAAGTTAATTGGCTTATCGTTGGGATGCTGCCATCGGCTGACATCTGCGCCGTGCAGGCGATCTCCTGGACCAATCAGTCCAAGGTCATCTGCTGCAACTGGAACAATTGTGAAGGCCGTTAGTGCAAGTGACAGAGCCAGGGCAAGAACTTTTTTCATTTTTCGACCACGACAACGTTGATTCCAAAGACATCGTAGATAGCACCTTGTAGCGCTGCGCGATGGCGGATACGAGCATCTGCATAATTGTGGCCAGTGGCTAATTTGTTGGCATCGCTGAAATCAAGTGTGAGTCGCCCATTTTCAAAGGATTCAAGGCGGGCATCAAAGTAGGCAATCCAGACGATGCGATCGCGACTTTCGACGAGGTCGAGGACTTCATTCCATCGCTTACGGATATCGCTGAGCGTTACTCCTGAAGGCATGCAGCGACTTTACCGCAACGGCCGTTAATGACGAGGCGCGCCAAGCCATTTGAAGTATTCGCCGGTCAATATCACACGTAGGTTTTTGCTGCGGTCAGGAGATATCGATAAATGTTGAGCAATACGGGCAACTATTTGTTCCACTGATTTCTCTGATACAAATCTTACTCGCGCGATTTCAGAGTTGCTCAGCCCCTGTGCCACTAAACGTAGCGTTTCGATTTGAATATCGGTGAATTCATTAAGAATTGTCAGGAAAGAATTTGCATGAATCGTTGAATGAAGGCTGATCCACTTCATAGCAGAACCATCTTGGGCTGAGCCAAGACATTCAGCAAGAGCGAAGGTGATAATCGAAAGGTCCGAAACTGATCGTTTCAGAATAATTCTGCTGCCTTTAGGAATGTTGCGTTCTAGTAAGCCAAAGAGGCGAAGGTCTGGACAGGAAGTAGTTATCACTATTCCCAGTTTTGGATCCATTTTGCGAAAACGTTGAAGTAAACCAATTGCTTCTTCGCCAGAGAACTGTAAGTCGATAAGTACTACTTCGGGTTGGAGAGAACGAAATAGGTTTTCAGCTATCAACATATTGGTAGCTTCTCCGACAATATTTGTGCTGTGTAATCTCAAAGATGCAGACATCGTGGCAAGTTCAAAAGCATCATCATTGATGATGAGAACTCGCGCAGGATTTCCTTGAGTTTTAACCATGTACAAGGGTAAGTCGAATGAACGAAAATACAGAAGAAGGGATATCCCTAGATGCTTACTTAAGAATTTTCTTCATTGCACTTGGTATTTCATCAATCACTTTTGTTGCAGAGAAAGGTGCTCCATCAGATGCAAGTAACGCGGCTTGGTTATGAATAAATGCACCTGTTGCCGCAACTTCAGCAAGACGATTCGGGTTATTGAGAATTTCAATGTAGTTGGTAGCAACAAGTGCGCCAATGATTCCGGCCAGAACATCTCCGGTTCCAGCTGTGGCCAGCCATGAAGTGGCCTTTGGTAGCGCTATGACGAAGTCGTCATGTGCAACAACTGTCTGCGCGCCCTTGAGTAAGACGGTAACGCCTAGGTGCCGGGATGCCTTCTCGGCCCAATGAATGGGATCTGCTTCGAGAGATTCAGAAGTGACGGGCAGACCACGGCGAGTTAGTAGCCGAGCTAATTCACCTGCATGAGGTGTAATCAAAGTGGGTTGAGACAGAGAACCAGCGAGATTTAAAGCCCCAGCATCTAGAACAGTCGGAACCGTCTGCGCCTTCAACAAGGTAAACCAGCGATGGCGCAGCCAGGTTGTGAAATCGCTCCGTTTCTTCTCGTGAATTCCAGATCCTGCAAGCCATGCTGTGACAGGTCCTGGCTGCACAACAACTTCCGGACATGTGTGCAGAACCAAATGAGCTAAACCAGATGAGCTATGAAATCTGATCATGCCAAGTCCAGTGGCACTTGCTGCAGCGGTGGTTAGGACAGCAGCGCCCGGATATTGAGCTGAACCGGTGATTACGCCAAGCACCCCACGTGAATATTTATGGTCTAAATCGCTGGGAACGATGATGCAATTGCGAGCATCTCGGGAAGTAAAGACTTTTCTCTTTTTCTCAGGCATAAGGCTCAGTCTACGCCTCGAATTTGTACCCTAAGCCACGAATAGTTTGAATAAGTACTGGGTTAGCAGGATCTGCTTCAATCTTTGAGCGTAAGCGCTTAATGTGGACATCAAGAGTTTTTGTATCTCCGTAATAGTCACCGCCCCAAACACGATCAATGAGTTGTCCGCGAGTAAGGACACGTCCGGCATTACGAAGTAAGAATTCAAGTAGTTCAAACTCTTTGAGTGGAAGTGCAATATTGTTTCCGTTAACGCTTACTTGGTGGCGCTCAACATCCATTCTGATTCCAGCGATTTCATGAACCCCGATTGATTCAGCGCTATTGGCCTCATCGAGAGAACCACGGCGAAGGACTGCTTTGATGCGGGCAACTAGCTCGCGCGATGAATAAGGCTTTGTTACATAATCATCGGCTCCAAGTTCAAGCCCAACAACCTTATCTATCTCTGAATCCTTGGCAGTTAACATGATGATTGGTACCTGAGAAGTAGCGCGAATAGTTCGGCAGACATCTATTCCAGAGACTTCAGGAATCATCAGATCGAGGAGAATGAGATCAAAGCTCTCTGATTTGAATGCATCAAGTCCGGCTTTGCCGGTTTCAGCAATATGTGTGGAGTAACCCTCTTTTTCGAGAAGGAAGCTGAGGGCCTCTGAGAAAGAGATTTCATCTTCGATGATTAAGATCTTGGTCATGAGTTTGTTTCCCCTGTGTTGGAATAGATGGGTAATCGAAGTGCAAATGTTGAGCCAACTGCTGGAGCGCTCCAGACGCTGACATCCCCACCGTGCTTAGTTGCTACATGCTTCACAATTGAAAGCCCAAGGCCTGTGCCACCAGTTTCGCGAGAACGAGCAGGATCGACGCGATAGAAGCGTTCAAAGATTCGCGCCTGATCAGATTCAGGAATTCCAATTCCCTGGTCTGTTACAGAGATTTGCACGATTCCATCTTCAATTTCGGTTGTGACTGAGACCTTTGTATTTTCAGGCGAATAGTTGATGGCATTTTCAATCAAGTTATGAACTGCCATCGTTATCTGCTCGCCATCGCCAAGAACGATGGCATCAGGCGACCTAGTAAAAGTTACTTCGATCTTTCTTGCCTGAGCAATTGTCTGGCATTGATCTACTGCCACCTGAATAATGTCATCGATACTTACTTCATCAGCAACCGAAAGCGGATCAGAGTCCTGCAATCTGCTCAAATTGATGATTTCTTGAACCAAATCCGTTAAACGTTTAGCCTCATGTTGCATTCGACTCGCGAATTTAGTGACAGATTCTGGGTCTTCTTTTGCTGAGAGGACAGCCTCGCTCAGTAGCGAGAGCGCACCAATCGGCGTCTTTAGCTCATGAGAAATGTTTGCAACGAAATCGCGTCGTACTTCATGCACACGCTGCGCTTCAGATTCGTCGCTGATAAGAATGAGGATGAGATCCTCATCTTCGAGGGCTACAACCTTGAGTGTGAGCTCTCTCGTTCCTTCGCCTATTGGTCCTCGTGCAATTTCAAGTTTTCCATTATGAGGATTGCGGGTGCGACGTACAGCTCTAACAATTGCTGAAAGTTCTGGAGTTAAGACTTGGCCGTCACGCAAAACATTGAGACTTTCAATTCCGTTGGAAGAAAAGATTGGTTTATCACCAGGTCCGATGAGTAGAACATCTTCATCTAGATGATTGATTAGATCGAAGATAAAATCTGGGACAGGGCTATTGTGAGTTTCGGAAACCTCTTTGCGAAACCACATGTGTTAAGCCTAATGCTCGGGTACCCGAGTTAACCGTCCGTTCATGCGGATGATTTCCATTATTCACCAAAGGCGCGTACTTTTGCCCAATGGCTCTCATCCGTTCGGTATTCCAAGAAGAACTCGATGGCGTCTCCCAGTCCCTTGTTGACCTAACAAACATGGTGAGCGATTCCATCCACAAGGCCACCCAAGCCCTTATTAGCGCTGACCTCAAGCTTGCCGAAGAAGTCATCACCAACGACGAAAAGGTCGATAACTACCAGCATGATTTAGATAGTCGCATCATCGACATTATTGCTCGTCAACAACCAGTTGCAACTGATTTACGTGCGCTAGTAACTGCGCTCCGTATGAGCGCTGATTTAGAACGCATGGGCGATTTGGCACACCACGTTGCCAAGGTTGCACGACTTCGTCATCCAAACTCTGCAGTTCCAAATGAACTCCATGCAACGTTCACTCAGATGGGCTCTGTTGCCGAAAAAATTGCCCGCAAAATTGGAACTGTGATTGAAACCCGTAACACTCTCTTGGCGCTAGAAGTTGAGAAAGATGATGACGAGATGGATACCCTGCATCGCGAGGTTATCGCGGCGCTAACAAGCTCGACGTGGAACAAGGGAATCGACTCTGCTATCGACTTAACTCTTCTGGGTCGTTACTACGAACGTTATGCAGATCACGCAGTCTCAGTCGCTCGCCGCGTCTACTTCTTAGTTACCGGCGAATACGCACCTGTTTAATTTTTAAAAACGCTCTTTTCTATGAGCTGAGATGTGGGTAGAGTCGTAGGTATGACATACAACCCGACTCCTGCAGATAAGTTCACCTTCGGTCTCTGGACGGTTGGCTGGCAAGCGCGTGATCCTTTTGGAGATCCAACTCGTGAAGCGCTAGACCCAGTTCGCTCGGTTAATGAACTCGCAGCTCGTGGAGCGTATGGCGTTACCTTCCGTGATGATGATCTCTTCCCATTTGGCTCCAGTGATTCAGTGCGCCAAGGA
>JAPOKG010000015.1 GCA_029977785.1 Actinomycetota bacterium
TCTCGAGATACGGTCGAGAACCACGAAATAGAGAGATGACTGACATCTATAAACGATGGCTTTAGTTTTCGCTCTAATTCAAAGGTTTTGTCGAAAACTCAATAGCGTTTCGGCGACCATAGCGAGAGGGAAACACCCGGTCCCATTCCGAACCCGGAAGTTAAGCCTCTCAGCGTCGATGGTACTGCACGGGTGACCTTGTGGGAGAGTAGAACGTCGCCGGACTTCTTTTATAAAAAGGGGCGCTTATTTGTAAGCGCCCCTTTTTTATTTCCTCATCAATTTTCGATTCGAGGAAGTTAAACTTACGAAGCTTTTTAGATCTATCTGTCGGGAGTAGTACATGGAAGAGCGTCCAAGAAATAGCGATCGGCCAGCGCGACCATCTAACGGTCGCCCTTCCGCTCGTCCTGCATCTGGTCGTCCTGCATCTGGTCGTCCATCATCTAGCCGTCCCCAATCGCGAGAAGAACGTCCAGCTCGCGGCGGCCGCTCCGATAGAGCAGGCGCTACGCGTCAAGTTTCTCAAGGTCGTGAAGTCAGTGATCCACGCGGGTTTCGGCCAGCTCCGCAAGAGCGCGATCAATCTAGAATTCGACCCCGCATCTTTGAACCGGACATCCCTGATGATGTTACAGGTGAAGAGCTCGAGAAGAGCGTTCGCGCAGAACTCTTAAGTCTCTCTGCCGAAAATGCGAAAGTGGTTGCGCGACATATGGTCTGCGTCAATCTCTACATGGATGTCGATCCAGAGTTATCGCACAAACATGCAGTTGCAGCCGCGCACCATGCAGGACGACTTGCAGTTGTTCGCGAGACTGCAGGCTATGCGGCTTATCGAGCGGGTCATTACGAGATTGCTCTTAAAGAGTTACGTGCTGCAAACCGAATTTCAGGCGATGTATCGATGTGGCCGGTGATGGCAGATTGCGAGCGAGGGCTTGGAAACCCTCTAAAAGCCCTGAATTTGGCTGGTTCCCCAGAGGTTAAGCGCTTGGGAAAATCAGAAGAGATTGAGATGCGCATTGTTGCATCTGGTGCACGACGTGACTTAGGCGAATTCGATGCAGCTGTTGTTACCTTGCAGTGCAAAGAGTTAAAGAATGAGACAGATGAATGGGCCCTGCGACTTCGTTATGCCTATGCTGACGCCTTATCGGCGGCAGGTCGAAGCGACGAGGCACGTGAATGGTTCGCAAAGTGTGCAGAGCTAGATGTCGATGAAGTAACTGATGCATCTGATCGGGCCTCTGCTTAACGGTTATCCACATCTACCACCTTTCACCACGTGATCCGTCAGAGCATTACTCCACTATCTGCCAAATCGCGTCTTCAAGTGCGCGCTTATTGGAGGTAGAAATGGCAGTGGTGAAGAGCAAAGCAAAAAAAGTTTCTGAGAAGGCCAAGAGCGAGGCAGAAGAAGTTGATTACTCTCTCAACGATGTATTACTTCGTGGACGAGTATCGGCCGGTGCTTCAAGTAAAGAGCTTCCCAGCGGGGATAAGGTTGTTGAATTTCGCCTCATCATTACTCGAGAGGAACGTCAGGGAGTAGACACTCTCGACATCGCTGCATGGAGCGCCAAATCTCGCAAGATTGCACTGGCGCTGCAATCCGATGAATGGGTCGAAATCTCGGGTTCAGTTCATCGCAGGTTCTGGCAGAGCCCAGCAGGGGTAGCGAGCCGCTGGCAGGTCGTTGCTAACGAGATAGTGCGCCTGTAATAACTATTCTCGATACTCTTGCACCATGGCTAAAGCACCTGTAAACGAGGTTTTCTCTACTTTAAAGAGCTATGCCCGCAAACTCTCAGATGGAGAGCGCACACCTGCTGAGATTGCATCTGCCCTCAACGATTGGGCACATGAAAGTGGGCAGACTCTCAAAGCAAGGATTAGCGAAGAGGTTGAAGCAGCAGTTTTGAGGATGGGCTTTGTAAAGCGCGAAGAGTTTGACGCCTTGGTGCGCGAAGTGAACGCGCTTAAGAAGGGCAAGAAGAGCCCAGCCAAGAAGACGCCAGTTAAGAAGTCTGCAGCCAAGAAATCTCCAGCCAAGAAGTCATCTGTAAAGAAAGCTACAAAACCGTTGAAGAAGAGTACGAAGAGAGGCCTCTGATGGCGAATGAAGAAGAGAGCAACCTAGTTTCAGAGGTACGTGCTGAACTCGAAGAAATCGATGCAAGCGATCTGACTGAACATAGCGCACGCTTTGAGGCGCTCCACCAGAAGCTGCAAGAATCTCTCAAGTCAATCGATAACCTTTAATTGAAAAGATGAAGACTCGACTCGACGCAGAATTAGTTCGACGCGAACTGGCTCGTTCGCGCGAGCATGCTGCCGATCTCATTGAGTCACGCTCTGTCCTTGTCGCGGGAATTCCCGCCACAAAGCCGGCAACGCAGGTGGATGCTGAAACTTCCATCACTCTTCAAGGTAAGCGCGATGATTTTGTTTCACGAGGTGGCCACAAACTTGCTGGCGCCCTCGATGCCTTTGCAGGTGTCGTTGTTGAAGGGAAGAAGTGTCTTGATGCTGGTGCCTCCACTGGTGGCTTTACCGATGTTCTTTTACGTCGGGGCGCTTCCTTGGTTGTCGCAGTTGATGTGGGATATGGTCAATTAGCGTGGGAATTGCGCCAAGATGCTCGTGTAAAAATTCTCGACCGCACCAATATTCGCCACTTGACTGGCGAACAAGTTGGCGAAGATATCGATTTAGTAGTTGCCGATTTGTCATTTATCTCGCTCTCTTTGGTTCTTCCAGCTCTCGCTGCGGTCTCAAAGCCAGAGGCGGATTTCGTTCTGATGGTGAAACCGCAATTTGAGGTAGGTCGCGAAAAGCTGGGCGCTGGAGGAGTCGTGCGCGATCCCGCTCTTCGACGCTCTGCTGTGCTCGATGTTGCAGAGTCTGCTTACGATGTGGGACTTGGCACAATGGGAATCGCAGCAAGTCCGCTACCGGGGCCTGCCGGAAATGTTGAATATTTCTTGTGGTTGCGTCGCGGCGCACCTGCCATTGATGAGCAAGCGCTCGATCAAGCGATTGAGATGGGGCCTGCGTAATGGCACAGAGATCCGTTGCACTTATCATCAGTCCATCTCGCGAAGAAGCAATCTCCGCGGCAAATGAACTGTCGCCGCTTCTTACCTCTGCTGGTTTCTCACTCTTCACAATCTCTGATGTGAATATTCCTGGAATTGAGAAGGTGTCACACGTTGACCTTCCAGAGATTGAGGCCGCAATTGTTCTTGGTGGAGATGGCACCATTCTGCGCGCTGCAGAAGTTACGCTCTCGCGCAACATCCCTCTTCTTGGAATAAATATGGGACACGTCGGCTTTATGGCAGAAGTCAATCGCCCAACAATCGCTGCAATCGCTGAGTGCATTATTGCCTCCAACTATGTAACCGAAAATCGCATGGTTTTACGGTTTGCAGTAGAACGAGAAGGCAAAGAGATTGGCACCGGCTGGGCGCTCAACGAAGTTACTGTTGAGCGCGATGGAACCACAATGGTGGAACTCTTTGTAGAAATTGACTCCAGACCGCTCTCACATTGGGGCTGCGATGGACTCATCTGTTCAACCCCAACTGGTTCTACCGCGTACGCATTCAGCGCTGGTGGTCCTGTGCTTTGGCCGGAAGTGGATGCCCTAGTTTTACTTCCAATATCAGCGCATGCGCTCTTCTCTCGTCCGATGGTGGTTTCGCCAAAGTCAGAAATTCTTGTCACCATCGAATCAGCTGATGCGCTTCTCTCAGCTGATGCGCTTCGTAAACTTCCGCTGAAAAAGGGCGATAAAGTGCTTATTACACGAGGGTCACAGACCATCAAACTTTCTCACGTCTCTAAGACTCTTTTTACAGATAGATTGGTAGCAAAGTTCAAACTTCCCGTTGAAGGTTGGCGCGGTGAGTGAACGTTCTTATCTAGAAGAAATCTCTATCCGCAACTTGGGCGCGATTGAACAATCGCAACTTGAGTTAGGTCGTGGCTTAAATGTCCTCACTGGTGAAACCGGTGCTGGTAAAACAATGATTTTAACTGCGCTCAATCTGGTACTTGGTGGCAAGAGCGACAGTGCTTTGGTAAGACATGGTGCCGACCGATTAGTGGCTACTGCGCGCTTCTCACTTCCCAAATCTGAACAGGGCTCTTTTGAAGAGATCGGGGCAGAAGTTGAGGATGGTTCCATCATCATTTCTCGCACTGTGGGGGCAGATGGAAAATCTAAGGCGGTCTGCGGAGGAAATGCTGTCCCTGCAGGAACTTTGGCAGAGTTGACCACTTCTCTCATTGAAATTCACGGCCAGTCAGCTAATTCTCAGATTGTGAAGACAGCGCGTCAACGTGAGTTGGTAGATCGCTTTGGTGGAGCCGATATTGCAAAGGCTTTGAATATCTATCAAGAGAACTTTCACATCTACGGAGCGCTCAAAGAAAGGCTAAGTGCACTCAAGGCAAGCGCGAGTAAAAGAGATGGTGAGATAGCCGAGCTACAAGAATTTGTTGCTGCATGGAATAAATTGAAAGCATCCCGTGGTGAATGTTCAGCAACTGCAGATGAGATCAATCGTCTTTCTAGCGTTGAAGACCTCCGCATTGCTTCCTCGGGGGCACTAGCTAATTTAGATGGCGAAGAGACTGGCGCGTTGACATCGCTACACTCTGCGAGAAGATTTCTTGAGGCTGCTAAAGGAAAAGATTCCAAGCTGGAAGAAATAACCGATCGCATCGCGGAGAGCTTGTTCATTCTCGATGATGCATCAAAAGATCTCGCATCCTATGCAACAGGGCTTGAAGCCGATCCCGAGCGCCTCAATCTGCTGCAGGAACGAAAGGCAGAACTGAATTCTTTTCTTAAGCGTTGGGCAGGGGCGGGTGAACCGGATGAAGAGCTTGTTCTATTAGCGGCAAAGGCGAAGAGTGCCAAGGAAGCCATTGCAGATCTACAAGGGGGTGATGAACGCACCGCTGAGATTGAGGCAGAGCTACTTGTCGCGAAGAAGAATTTGTTGGAATCGGCTAAGAAGTTATCCAGTGCACGCAGCAAGGCTGCTGCAAACTTATCTGCAGAAGTAACTGGCGAGATTAAAGCTCTTGCCATGCCACATACGCAATTCTTTGTTGAGGTGATAAGCCCAGATTTCGCAGGTGCTTTGAAAGAAAGTGACTTTACCGCTCTTGGTTGTGATGAAATCTCGATGCAGATTCAAGGGCAGGTAGATGGGCCAAAAATTGCTCTTGGTAAAGGCGCAAGCGGCGGTGAGATGTCGCGCATCATGTTGGCGCTCGAAGTTGTCATCGCAAAATCACATCCAGTCGGTACCTATATTTTCGATGAAGTAGATGCCGGAGTAGGTGGAAAGGCTGCAATCGAGGTAGGTAAACGTCTTCATGCGCTTTCGAAGAACGCGCAAGTCATTGTCGTTACACACCTTCCACAAGTGGCTGCTTGGGCCGATACTCATTTCCTGGTCAGCAAAAGTAGCGATGGGACAATTGTGGCATCTGGCGTGACACATTTATCTGATAGCGCACGAATCGAGGAGATTGCTCGCATGCTCGCCGGGCTGGAAGGCTCGAGTAGCGCTCAGGAACACGCAGCTGAACTTTTAGCCCTGCGGGGGTAGCCTCTCATTCAATGATAGGTTGGTCTTCCATGAGCCAAGCGCATGTGACCAAACATATTTTTGTAACTGGCGGAGTCGCCTCAAGTCTTGGAAAAGGTCTTACCGCCTCATCCTTAGGTCGCCTCTTAGTTGCTCGCGGCATCCGCGTCACAATGCAGAAGCTCGATCCCTATCTCAACGTCGATCCTGGCACCATGAATCCCTTCCAGCACGGTGAAGTATTTGTTACTGATGATGGCGCTGAAACTGATTTAGATATTGGCCACTACGAAAGATTTCTAGATCGCAACCTTTCTGGCACTTCCAATGTGACTACCGGGCAGGTCTATTCACGCGTAATTGCCCGCGAACGTCGTGGTGAATACCTTGGTGAGACAGTTCAAGTAATTCCACATATCACCAATGAGATTAAAGAGAGAATGTTAGGCAATGATGGACCCGATGTTGATGTTGTCATCACTGAAATTGGTGGAACTGTTGGTGATATTGAGTCCCAACCTTTTCTGGAAGCAGCTCGTCAATTACGACAAGAGGTTGGACGAGATAATGTCTTTTATCTGCATATCTCATTAGTTCCATATATTGGCCCATCGGGTGAGCTTAAGACAAAGCCAACTCAACATAGCATTGCAGCGCTGCGCAGCATAGGTATAGCGCCTGATGCCGTGGTACTTCGTTGTGATCGTCCGATCCCAGATGGAATTAAGAAGAAGATTTCTCTGATGTGCGATGTTGATGTTGAAGCGGTCGTAGCGGCGGTGGATGCGCCATCAATCTACGACATCCCTAAAGTACTATTTTCAGAAGGTCTCGATGCCTACATCGTTCGCCGTTTGTCCCTAGGTGGACACGAAGTGCAATGGGGAGAATGGGATAACTTGCTTGAGCGAGTTCATTTTCCTAAGCACCATGTGAAGGTTGCCCTTGTTGGTAAGTACATCGATTTACCTGATGCCTATCTCTCCGTCTCGGAAGCTCTTCGCGCCGGAGGCTTTGCCAATGAAGCTAAGGTTGAGATTATTTGGGTGCCCAGTGATGAGTGCGAAACTCCGGAAGGAGCGGCAAAAGCTCTTGGGGGAGTAGATGCAATCTGTGTTCCAGGTGGTTTTGGTATTCGTGGCATTGAAGGAAAACTTGGAGCCTTAACTTTTGCGCGTACACGCAAGATTCCGACTCTTGGGCTATGTCTAGGTTTGCAGTGCATGGTGATAGAAGCGGCGCGTAATTTAGCGGGTATCAAGGATGCTAATTCAGCTGAATTCAAGGCAGATAGCGGAACGCATGTGATTGCAACGATGGATGATCAGAAGGAGATTGTGGCTGGCGGGGGAGATATGGGCGGTTCTATGAGGCTAGGTCTCTATAAAGCGACCCTTTCCCCAGGTTCGATTGTCGCTCAAGTGTATGGAACAACTGAAATTTCTGAGCGCCACCGCCATCGCTATGAAGTAAACAATCAATACCGCGATCAGATCGCTAAAGCTGGTCTTACCTTCTCGGGTATTTTCACGGACCGCGATCTCGTTGAATTTGTTGAGCTTCCAAGAGACATGCATCCCTATTACGTTGGCACACAGGCTCATCCTGAACTTCGATCAAGACCAACGCGCCCACACCCGCTCTTTGTTGGTTTGATTAAAGCAGCCATCGCGCAACAGAAATAGTTGTTTGTGAATTTCGAGAGCGCCAAGAGCAGTTATCTCGATCATCTGCGTATTGAACGGGGACTCTCCTCCAACTCAATCGCTTCTTACTCGCGAGATCTCGTAAAACTTGAGCTTTTTATGGCACAGGACAAACGTGACTATGCAAAACTCTCGACAGAGGACATTTCGGAGTTTTCTGTTTTTCTCAAGAGCCAAGGCCTTTCTCTATCTAGTGTGAATCGGAGTATGTCGGGGATAAAAGGTTTCTATAGATATCTGTCCCTCGAGCATGGTCTTACAGATCCGACTACCGATATTTCGTCAGCCAAACTTCCGCGAAAGTTACCCAAAGCGCTCACGATAGATGAGGTTACTCGGCTCATTGAAAGTGCAGAACGTGAGGGAGATCCAATATCTCTAAGGGACAAGGCGATCCTTGAACTTCTTTACTCAACGGGGGCTCGTGTAAGTGAAATTATCGGCCTAAACGTCGTTGATTTTTCTCTAAACTCGACTAGCGATGGTGATATTCATATCGTGAAGGTGAAAGGGAAAGGTTCTAAAGAGAGGTTGGTACCACTAGGTAAGTTTGCAATCTCTGCAGTGGAAAATTACCTCACAAGAGTTCGGCCCGCCCTCGCTGAGAAAAACCCACGGAGTGAGGGCGCGCTCTTCCTTAACTCGCGAGGAAAGCGGTTATCGAGGCAGAGCGCATGGCAAGTTGTACTGGATGCTGCGCAAGCTACTGGGTTGACAGGAAAGGTTTCACCACATGTCTTTAGACACTCTTTCGCAACACATCTATTAGACGGTGGCGCAGATATTCGCGTAGTTCAAGAGCTGTTAGGCCATTCTTCCGTGACCACCACTCAGATTTATACCTTGATCACGATTGATAAAGTGCGCGAGGCTTATAGCACCGCGCACCCGCGGGCTTAAATTAGATTCCGCGAAGCCTGCGGGCCAAGATGCTTTGATCACCTTTGGCTTCAAGGTCGGCGATTATTACGGCAATAGATTCGCGAACGATACGACCACGATCAACTGCGAGTCCTAAATCACCTCGCAGCATAAGCCTGGCTTGATCTAGATCAAATAGTTCATCTGTTGATAGATATACAGTGATTTTTTCTTCATGTAATTCACGACCTGAAGGTGACTTTTCGGCAGCAGTTACACGGCGACGAGAAATAGTACGAACGCCCTTCTTTGTTTTAGGCGCTGCAGTTGGTGCGCTCTGAACGGTGTTAGCCACAATAGGTTCTGCAACTTGGCGTACGGCGCTGAGGGCCGGAGTATTGGCGCGGAAGAGTTCATCCGCTCCGGGCAAGCTAGCTCTACGTGTCATTGTGCGCCTCCTCGGGCAATTAATTCACGGGCGAGTCTTCGGTAAGACTGCGCTCCTCCAGATGATGATGCATAAGCAGTAATTGGTTCTCCTGCAACAGTAGTTTCGGGAAAGCGAATCGTCTTCGCAATGATTGTTTCAAATACATCTTCAGGATACTTTTCAAGAATCGCAGTGAGAACTTCACGGTTATGTAGAGTCTTTCGATCATACATAGTTGCGAGAATGCCGACCAGCTTTAACTCTGGGTTGAGGAAGCTCTTGACCTTATCAATATTGCCCTTAAGTTCAATAAATCCATGGAGAGCGAAGTATTCGCACTGCAGCGGAACAATTACTTCATCAGATGCTACGAGAGCGTTGATGGTGAGCTGTCCCATGGTTGGCTGGCAGTCAATCAAGATGACGTCATACTCAGGGCGCAGACGAGAAAGTGCGCGTTTGAGATATTGCTGTCCACCAATTTCAGCGCCCAGAGTTGTCTCAGCGGTACCGAGATCGCGGTTGGCAGGTAGAAAATCAAGGCCTGCTACAGATGATTTAAGAACTATCTCGTCGATATTCGCATCCGGTGACATGAGCGCGTAATAAACAGTATTTTCAAGTGGCAGGGTGTGCGCATTGACGCCTAAACCAAGTGAGAGGCCACCTTGAGGATCGAAGTCAACAAGGAGAACTCGTCGACCAAGTTCGGCGAGCGCAGCTCCTAGGTTGATAGTTGAAGTTGTCTTTCCAACTCCACCCTTCTGATTAAAGATTGAGATTACTTTGGCGTTGCCGTGCTCGGTGATAGCTGCAGGGATGGGGAAATTCTTTGGCTCTCGCCCAATGAGAGTGGCGGTGGTAGCCACATCATCATCAAATGTCGATTTAGCGTTCAAGCGAGAAACCTCTTTTCAGTTACCGCGACTCTACGCGTATAGAGCGGCGAACTGCAAGTAAGGAAGTAGTGTTCCACCGTGGAAAATATCGTCGAACCGCTTGCTCGTACCGAGGAGATCACCTCGGAGCAGGCGAGCGATATAGCTCCCGAGAGCGCCTTTAGCGTCCATCTCGATAACTTCGATGGGCCCTTCGACCTGCTTCTCCAATTGATTTCTCGCCATAAGCTCGATATCACCGAGGTCTCGCTCAGTATTGTTACCGATGAATTCATCTCCTTCATCCGCGCCCTCGAGGCGAGCGGAGAAGGCTGGCGCTTAGACCAGGCCACTGAATTTCTAGTAATCGCGGCTACCTTGCTCGATCTCAAGGCCGCCCGACTTCTCCCTAGCGGTGAGATTGAGGATGAAGAAGATCTCGCCCTCCTTGAAGCTCGAGATATCCTCTTCGCCCGCCTACTGCAGTACCGCGCCTTCAAGGAGATTGCAGCATCCTTCCAAGATGCGATCGCAGCTGCCGATAAATCATTCCCACGCGTTGTAGCCCTTGATCCCGCACTGGCATCGTTGCTCCCTGAGGTCCTTATCGGAGTTGGCCCAGAGCGCTTTGCAGCCATAGCAGAGCGCGTCTTGACCCCTAAAGCGCCCCCTGTCGTTGCCGTCGAGCACCTTCATAGTGCGCTGGTGAGCGTGGCCGAGGAGTCTAAACTTGTGGTTGAGGCTTTACGGAAATCCCGAACCCTATCCTTTAGATCCCTCATCCAGGGGGCAGATTCCACCTTGGTGGTGGTTGCTCGCTTCCTCGCACTCCTTGATCTCTACCGCCAAGGCGCCCTCCGATTTGAACAGGTAATCGCCTTGGGCGAGCTTCAGATTAGCTGGGTTGGCTCCGATGAAGGAGAAGTCGCGATCACCGATGAGTTTGATATCCCACCGCAATTTGAAGCAGAAAATCTAGAAGGTGAGTCGGAAAATGCTTGAGAACGAGATATCTACACCTGAGGTTGAGACTTTGCAGGCTGAGGTAGCGCCCGCCAGCTTCGACCTTGCCGCGATAGGCCGTCAGATTGAGGCGATCCTCATGGTGGTGGATGAGCCTGTCACTGAAATTACCCTCGCCTCGGTCCTTCAGGTCCCAGTCGATCAGATTGTCGCCGCGCTCGAAGCGCTGGTTCCCACCTACGAAGACCGGGGCTTCACCCTTAAAGCTATCAATGGGGGATGGCGCTTCTATAGCCACCCTGAATGCAGCGATGTCGTCGAGAAGTTCGTCCTGGATGGCCAGCAGAACCGCCTGACCCAGGCTGCCCTCGAAACTCTTGCAGTCATCGCCTACCGTCAACCTATCTCTCGCGCTCGAGTATCAGCTATCCGAGGCGTCAACGTCGAAGCGGTCATGAAGACCCTGGTCACACGTGGCTTGGTTGAGGAGTATGGCCTCGAGAACGAGACTGGGGCGATCCTCTATAAGACCACCAGCTACTTCCTCGAGCGTCTAGGTCTCAACGCGCTCACCGATCTGCCCCCTCTTGCTCCTCATCTGCCTGATATCGATGGCCTCGATGAGATCCTCGATTCGCTTACCGACTAACCATCCCCGTACACTTCACCTAGCCCAAGATATATGGGCGTAGCCCGCACGCTGTGCGGGGGAGTTGACTGTCGAGAATGGATAGCCCTCATGGCCGAGATGCGCCTGAATAAGATTATTGCCGACGCTGGAATCACAAGCCGTCGCGGCGCCGATGAACTCATCATGGATGGCCGGGTTACGGTCGATGGGAGACAGATCCGAGAGCTCGGAGCAAAGTTTGACCCTGAAAAGCATAAAGTCGAGGTTGATGGCGAGACAATTACACGTTCTTTGTCTAAGACTTATTTAGCACTTCATAAGCCAAGAGGCGTTTTGTCAACGATGTTTGACCCAGAAGGTCGCCCCTCTCTCGCCGACTTTATCGACCTTCGAACCGAGCGCCTATTTCACGTAGGGCGGCTGGATAAGGATTCAGAAGGGTTGATTCTGCTCACCAACGATGGAGATCTGACATTTAGGGCGACCCATCCTTCATACGGGCTAGAGAAGACTTACATCATTGAATTCGACGGAAAACTCCCGACAGGGGTCGACAAGGCCTTACTCAAGGGTGTCGAGCTAGAAGATGGGATGGGGAGAGTTCTCGCCTTCAAACATCTATCTCCTCAATGGCTTGAGGTAACGATCCACGAGGGCCGCTATCACATCATCCGCCGTCTGATGGAGGCTGTGGGTGTCGATGTCTTGCGTTTGATCCGAACCAAGTTTGGCCCAATCTCTCTAGGGGAGACACTTGAGGGAAGATGGCGCGATCTCAATAGCGCTGAATTAATAAGCCTGCAAAAGGCTTTAGATATAAATTAATAAATCGGTATCGTGCCTATTTAACGTTTTATTTATATATCTACAATCAATTCTGGTCAGCGAAGGAAAGCAGTTTTATCGATAATTCAACGCTCAATCAATACCCTTAAATATCGATAAATATATTTTCTGGATTATGGGTCGACACCGGAGCATTGAACTACTGGATCTCTCAGGAAGTAAAGGGGGCGTGAAGCGATTCCTCTATATATCGGCAAAACCATTTATATATAACCGCTCATTGTTACGACTACGGGTACCATTGGCCCATGTCAGTGCGTGCAATTAGGGGAGCCACTCAAGTGAGCGCTAATTCCGCCGACTCAATCGCAGCAGGCACTCAAGAGCTCATCTCTGAAATCTTGCGCAGTAATGGGATTAGCGCCGATGAGGTCATCTCAATCCTCTTTACAGCGAGCCCAGATCTGAACGCCTCATTTCCAGCGGCGGCGGTCCGAAACCTCGGTTTTGAAGGTACCCCGCTCATCTGCGCCGTAGAAATCGATGTCCCAGGCGCTCTTGAACGGACAATTAGAGTGATGGCGCATGTCGAAATTGAGCGAAGTAAGGAAGAAATTAACCATATCTACCTTCATGGCGCTAAGGCTCTTCGCGCAGATATAGCCCAGTAGGCGGGCTCAGTTATGTCGCTTTCGCACGTACGAATCGTGGGCGCTGGCCTTATTGGCTCTTCGATTGGACTAGCTCTCGTCCAAAAAGGGGTCGCCGTTACGATGGTCGACTCAGATCCACGAGCCCAAGCCCTTGCTCGAGATCTAGTAAAGAGCGCACCATCAGAAGATCCCGACCTAGTCATCTTGGCTTCTCCAATCAGTACCATCTCGGAGGCCCTCAAGAGCGAGCTAACCTCACCTGTGAAGTTAGGGTTTATGGATATCAGCTCAGTTAAAACTAAAGTTAAGGCTGAGGTATCAACTTCACCACTTGAAGCGGGTCGATTCCTTCCCAGCCATCCAATGGCCGGGCGCGAGGTCGGGGGAGCAGAGTCAGCGCGAGCAGATCTATTTCGCGCAAGACCATGGATTCTTGATAGCGCCGGGGTCAATCCTGATCTTCGACTCGCAGGGTTAGAGGTCATCTCACTTTTGGGAGCGGTTGCCATTGAGATGGATAGCAGATCCCACGATGAGGCGGTGGCTCTTGTTTCTCATCTTCCACAGCTGGTCGCATCTCTTTTGGCAAGCCAACTTGAGGGCGCGGATGAAGCCTGGCTCGATCTGGCAGGAGCTGGACTTAGAGACACCATCAGAATTGCTGGTTCAAGCCCTGAGCTGTGGAAGGAGATCGTTGCGGCAAATAGCTCAGCGATAGCGCCGCTACTTACCCGCTTCATTGAAGATGCGCAGCGACTACTTAAAGGGTTAAGTGATGAGAAAGTAGTTGCTGAGGTAATTGCAGCTGGCCAACGTGGAAGAGATTTGATTCCAGGTAAGCATGGTGGGCAACAACGCAGCTATACCTATCTGCCAATTGTTATTGAAGATAAGCCCGGACAACTTGCTGCGCTTTTTGATGAGTGCGCCAAAGCAGAAGTTAACGTGGAAGATCTCACAATCGAACATAGTCCTGGGCAATTTACTGGGCTCATCACGCTCGCGTTGTCTAAAGAGGGTGCTACGAAATTATCTTCTCATTTACAAGAAAAGGGATGGAGCGTTCACGTTCCACGTTAGGTAACGGCTGCGTTAAACGAATAGAATTAACTAACTTAAAGATGGGCTCATTGAAATGATTGTTGTAGCGCTAGATGGCCCAAGTGGTTCTGGCAAATCAAGCACATCTAAAGAGATCGCCATTCGTGCGGGCTGGAATTATTTAGACACGGGCGCCTTGTATCGCGCCGTGACATTCATTGCTTTATCGATAAATAGTGAAAAAGCAGAAGATATTCTCAACAAGCTTGCACTCCAACCAATTACCTTTAATTCAGATCCTCGCGACCCGAAGATCTTTATCGGTGATTTAGATATCACTGCAGAAATTCGTTCTCATGACGTTACTGAGAAAGTTTCCATTATTAGCGCGTTACCTGAAGTTCGCGCTGAACTTTTGCAGTTGCAGCGCAAGATTATCTCGAAAGCCGATAGAGGAATAGTTGTTGAAGGTCGCGATATTGGAACAGTTGTCTGTCCGGATGCAGCTCTAAAAGTCTTCCTGACTGCAGATATTGCAGCTCGGGCTCAACGCCGAGATGCAGAGTTGGCAGCAGAATCCAAGGGTCTCGACTCTGTAGGAGCATCACTTTCAGCGCGAGATGAGATTGATTCAACGAGAAAAGTTTCACCTCTTGCTCCCGCATTCGACGCGGTTCATATCGATTCAACCGAGCTCAATCTCACTGAAACCGTCGATCGCATATGGGAGTTACTTCTGAGCGTTCACTTCTGGGTCTACCGATTGTTGCCATCTTAGGAAGACCAAACGTCGGAAAATCTACTCTTATCAACCGATTCATTGGTCGCCGTGAAGCGATTGTGGAAGATACTCCGGGTGTCACGCGAGATCGCGTTCAGTATGAATGCGAATGGGGCGGACGCCGCTTCATCATCATGGATACAGGTGGCTGGGAATCTAAACCAGATGGCATTTCAATACAGGTAAGTGCCAGCGCTGAATTGGCGATGCAAGAAGCAGATGTTCTCTGCTTTGTTGTCGATGCTCAAGTTGGTGCGCTTGATGAAGATGATATTTTGGTCCAAGAACTTCGTAAAGCAAAGAAACCAACCCTTCTAGTTGCTAACAAGGTCGATGGTGATAACGATGAGTCAGATGCGCATGCGCTTTGGAATATTGGTTTAGGTGAACCGCATTTTGTCTCTGCTTTGCATGGTCGTGGCAGCGGTGATCTTCTTGATGCAATTGTTCGTCTTATTCCTGAAGTTGGTGCGGCTCAAGTGCAGGATGGTTATCGCCGTATCGCTTTGATCGGTCGCCCAAATGTTGGTAAGTCCAGTCTTCTCAATGCCTTGGCTGGTGAGAATCGCTCAATCGTTGATGATGTAGCAGGTACGACCCGTGATCCAGTTGATGAACTGATTGAATTTGGCGGAAGCATCTGGCGCTTTGTTGATACTGCGGGCCTTAAGAAACGGGCAAATCAGGCGAGCGGTACTGACTATTACGCGACCCTTCGCACACAGACAGCGCTCGAACGATGTGAATGTGCCGTGGTCGTACTCGATGCCTCAGTGCCTATTTCTGAGCAAGACTTAAGAATTATCACCATGGTGGAAGAGGCCGGCAAGGCGATGGTCATCGTGATGAATAAGTGGGATCTAGTCGATGAAGATCGCCGTGATCAGTTGGATAAAGAGATTGATCGCCACCTGGATCAGGTGGAATGGGCGCAGCGGGTAAATGTCGCAGCAAAGACAGGCTGGCATAGAGATCGTCTGGCGCCAGCTCTTCGAACTGCTATAGATTCATGGGAACGACGTGTTCCAACCTCAAAGCTGAATTCATTCTTGGGAGCGCTTATCGGAGCAACGCCACCTCCAGTGCGTGGCGGCAAGCAGCCAAAGGTTTACTACGCGACCCAAGCCGGAATAGCGCCTCCAAAATTTGTTATCTTCTCCAGTGGCTGGATCGAAGCCTCATATCGTCGCTTTATCGAAAGGCGCTTGCGCGAGGAATTCAAATTTCCTGGCACACCAGTTCAAGTCGCAATCCGAGTGAAGGAAAGGGATAAGGAGTAGCCATGCTAACGATTCCCAATGCTCTGACTTTTGCTCGCTTTCTGGGAATCCCACTCTTTATCTACCTCGCGCTCGACCTAGAAGCAGATGGTTGGGCAATTCTAGTACTAGCCATCGGGGGAGCCACCGATTACTTCGATGGAAAGCTCGCTCGCGCTTGGGGGCAGGAATCGAAATTTGGTGAGATCGCAGATCCGACGATCGACCGCCTTTATATCGCGGCAACCCTCGTAGTTCTTTATCTGAGAGATGCAGTACCGGCCTGGCTTATCGCAACTCTTGTTATCCGAGACATCTTCATGGCTGTAGTCGCTGCAGTTCTAGCGCTGAAGGGTTTTGCACCGCTAAAAGTTACTTATCTCGGAAAGGCTGCGACCTTTAACTTGCTCTACGCCTTCCCATTTCTTCTTCTGGCCCTCAATGAGAGCTGGTACGGGACGCTTGCATTTATCTTCGGCTGGGCCTTTGCAATTTGGGGGGTCTGCCTATATCTCGGAACCGCGGTTGGTTATTTCCGTACAGCGCTTCTGACCATTACAGTTCGTCCACACATTATCGAAGGGTAATTCCATGTCGCAGATTCCGGCTGATCTTCAGTACACAAAGGAACATGAATGGGTCGCCCCAACTTCAACGTCTCTGCGGATTCGAATGGGAATCACCGACTACGCGCAAGGAGCGCTCGGCGATATTGTCTATGTGCAGATGCCTAAAATTGGTGAAACGGTGATTGCAGATAAAGTCTGTGGTGAGGTCGAATCTACAAAGAGCGTCTCTGAAATCTTCGCTCCAGTATCTGGAACGGTGGTAGCGGTCAATAGTGATTTGGATAACGCCCCTGAGTTGATTAACTCAGATCCATATGGAGCTGGCTGGCTAGTTGAGATAGAAGTTCCAGAAGAGCCACAAGGGCTGTTGAGCGCTACCCAATACGGCGAAATCACCGCGTAACGCTCCACTTGATTTATCAAAAGTAACTCTCTAGTGTCACCCTTAAGTTGACGTCCAAAGTCGAGAGTTTGTCGACCTAGAACTTCAACCTTTAACGCAAGATTAGAGAGCAAGGGGTTGGCTATGGCTGCAGCAGATGCAGATCGCGAACTCACCAGCACTCTCCACCTAGGTCTTCGTTCAGTAGTCGGAGCATCCCCATCCACTCTGATTGAAGATTTCTACAACCAAGCCTCAGATGAAGAGAAGTCAATCATTGATAGCGCTCTCTCTTCTACCGGCGAAAGCGCGATGATTTTTATCCATCGCGGAGCTCAGAAGGGATCTCGTTTTCTTGTCACACCCGAAGGTGTCACGATTGGACGCGCCCCTGAAAGCTCGATCTTTCTCAACGATGTCACGGTATCCCGTAAACATGCATCTATCGAGAAATCTGGAACTGGCTTCACCTTTAAAGATTCTGGAAGTCTTAATGGTTCCTATGTGAATAATGAATCTGTCGTCGAAAAGAAGTTAGTTACTGGCGACGAAATCCAAATCGGAAAATTTCATCTGCTCTTTATTGGGCCGACCACCACGGGGGAGAAGTAAGTTGAGCGTTCCAGCACGTGCCTACTTAAGTATTGGCGAAGTTTTAACAAAGTTACGTGGCGATTTTGCCGACATCACAATTTCTAAGATTCGCTTCCTTGAATCTGAAGGGCTGATTGAACCTCAGCGCACCCCATCTGGTTACCGCAAATTCACTACGACGGATCTTGAGCGCCTTCGCTATGTTCTCCTGGCGCAGCGCGATCAATACTTACCGCTCAAAGTGATCAAGGAGAACCTCGACGCACTCGATCGTGGCCTTCAACCAGCATCCGCCGGGGGAGCGCCATCACCGCGACCTTCGCTTGCAACTATTGATGGCGAATTTGCTCCTGCTACCTTTGCCGAACAATCTGAGATGCGCCTTAGCCGAGATGAACTACTCAAGGCTTCAGGTCTTGAAGATTCTCAACTTGTCGAACTTGAATCATTTGGTCTAATTGCAATCCGTGGGCGTCACTACGATGGAGATGCCCTCTCAGTAGCGAAGGCGGTTGCAGAGATGGCTGGTTTTGGAATTGAACCTCGCCATCTTCGCTCATTTAAGTCGGCGGCAGATCGTGAGATTGGATTAATCGAACAGGTCATCACGCCATTCACTCGACAGAAGAGCACGGAAGCGAAAGCTCGCGCTGAGGAAGTTCAGAAAGAGATCGCATCCCTTTCAGTTCGCCTCCATGCAGCTTTGGTTCGCGGTGGCCTTAATCGTCCCCGTTAACTTTCCTACCGCAATCGAAGCACTCCGCTCATTATGTTGATCCCAGTCGAAGTAGTTGGGGTTCGCATTGAAATGCCCTCCAACCAACCCATAGTGTTGCTCAAGGAGATTGAGGGAACTCGCTTTCTGCCAATCTGGGTAGGTGCGGTTGAGGCGACAGCGATTGCATTTGCTCAACAAGGGCTAGAGGCGAGTAGGCCGTTGACTCATGACTTGCTGCGAGACTTGCTTGATCGAGTAGACATAACGTTGACCTCTGTCCACATTACCTCGATTAAAGATGGCGTCTTCTTCGCCGAGATGAATCTGCGGGGCAAGGATGGAGCGCTAGAACCGCTCTCTGCTCGCCCTTCCGATGCAATAGCCATCGCTCTTCGTACCAAGAGCAACATCATGGTCAGTAACGATCTTCTGGATGAGGTCGGAATCGATATCCCTGAACAGGTGGCCGGCAACGCTAGCGCCGTAGGGGACCAAGAGCTAGAAGCTTTCCGCGAATTTCTCGAGGGGATTAACCCGGAAGACTTTGCGGGATAACGCTCAAAAGTCTCAACCTCAACCTGAGGTTTTATCCGTGTCGCTCATCGATTTAGCGAGGCTGCGGGCGTAGCCTTAGCGCATCCCCACTACCTGAAGGCGAGCCCCCTCTCGTGACAGAACAAGAATTCGAAATCGGCTATCGCGGCGCAACTGCATGTTCTGCTGCCGGAATTTCTTACCGTCAACTCGATTATTGGGCGCGCACAGGTTTAGTAGAACCTTCCATTCGTACTGCAACAGGATCAGGTAGCGCACGCCTTTATGGTTTTCGCGATATTTTAGTTTTGAAAATTGTTAAGCGTCTGCTTGATGCGGGCGTATCGCTTCAAAACATTCGCACCGCCGTCAATTACCTCCGTAACCGCGGGGTCACCGAGCTTGAGAGCATCACCCTTATGAGCGATGGCGCATCTATCTACGAATGCGCCAGCCCAGATGAGATCGTTGACCTACTTGCCGGCGGACAAGGTGTCTTTGGAATTGCAGTCGGCAAGGTCTGGCACGAGGTTGAGGGTTCGCTGGCTTTACTGCAAGGTGAGGTCAATGGCGAAGTCGTCGGTGGCGAAAATAACGATGAACTCTCGCTTCGTCGAAAGGCGAAAGGCGCCTAACGCACATATATTTCCTTCCCTAAGTATGTAGGGGAGTGGTGCCGTGGCAGATTATCAAGGTTTTGAAGATCGCCATATTGGACCTTCGGCTTCTCAAGAAGAAGAGATGTTACGTGTACTCGGTTATGACAACCTCAAGAGCTTTATTTCAGATGTAGTTCCTTCAAATATCGCAATCGAGAAATCTCTTGCTAAGACGTTAGATGCGGCAAAGAGCGAAGTTGAAGTCATTGCCGAACTACGCGAGTTAGCTGAACAGAATCAGGTATTTACTTCACTGATCGGTTCTGGATACTACGGAACTATCACTCCACCTGTCATCAAACGAAATGTTCTTGAAAATCCGGCTTGGTATACCGCCTACACGCCCTACCAACCAGAGATTTCACAAGGTCGCCTAGAAGCGCTCTTCGCTTTTCAAACTGTTGTCTGTGACATGACAGCGCTTGCACTCTCTAACGCATCGATGCTGGATGAAGGAACAGCGGCGGCTGAAGCGATGACGCTTGCGCGACGCAGCTCTAAAGCGGCAGATTCTGCTGTCTTTGTCATCGATTCACATGTGCATGCACAGACAAAGGCAGTTGTTGCCACACGTGCAAAGCCGCTTGGAATTGAAATTATCGAATGCGATGCGCTCAATATTCCGAGCGGTACCGAATACTTTGGAGTACTCGTCCAGTATCCAGATACCACTGGTGCAATCACCGATTACTCATCACTTTCTGAGAGCGCACATGCAATTGGCGCGCTCGTTATTGCAGCGACAGATTTATTGGCACTGACTTTGATCACTCCTCCCGGAGAATGGGGTGCTGATATCGCAGTTGGCAGCGCACAACGTTTTGGCGTACCGATGGGCTTTGGTGGACCGCACGCCGGATTTATGGCAGTGCGTACAGGTCTTGAAAGATCTCTACCGGGTCGTTTAGTTGGACAGAGTGTGGATGCACATGGCAACCCAGCATTTCGCTTGGCTTTGCAAACGCGCGAACAACATATTCGCCGCGACAAGGCGACCTCAAATATTTGTACCGCTCAAGTTCTGCTCGCCAATATGAGCGCCTTCTATGCGATGTGGCATGGTCCGAAGGGGCTAAAGAAGATTGCAGAACGAGTTCACAATTACGCAGCTCAATTGGCTGCAGTTGTTGAGACTGAGAATAAGAGTTACTTCGATACTTTGACGGTCAAGGTTGTAGATGCTGATGCAATTCACCAAGCAGCACGTAGCCTACGAATCAATCTAGGTATTGTTGATTCACGC
>JAPOKG010000016.1 GCA_029977785.1 Actinomycetota bacterium
ATTTAGCGACTTCAATCGCCCACGTCATATGGAAGAGATTATGAGAAGCAATTCCGATACGAACAGCCTTTGCATGCTCAGGGCGAAGTGCAGCATCAACTAAGCGCACGTATGAAGCGTCAACATCTGATTTGGTGCGATACGGAGCAGCGCTCCAGCCATGGAGTTCAGCTTCTGCCCGCTCCATTGCAAGGTTGGCACCCTTTACCAAGCGCACTTTTATAGTTCCGCCAGCTTTTTCATAGCGAGCCTTGGCCCACGTAACCAGTTCACCGAAGAAGTGATGTGATTCAGGAAGATATGCCTGGAGAACAATTCCTGCCTTCATGGCAGCGAATTCATCTTCATCAAGCACGCGCATAAAGGCAGCCACAGTCATTGGAAGATCTCGGTACTCCTCCATATCCAGGTTTACAAAAACGCCATGCTCTTGCGCCTGGCGATACAGGATTCGCACCTTTTCAGAGACGCGATCAATAGAACCGTCAACATCGATGATGATGAGTTGGGCAACGATGGAAGAAAGTTTGACTGAAATGTAATTAACTTCTGGGCGACGCATCATTTCTAGAATTGACTGAAAACGCTGCTCTGCCTCGTGATCACCCAGAACCGCCTCACCCAATACATTGATATTGAGAGAGATTCCTTTAGTAGAGCGCTTTGCTAAATGTTTAGAAAGTTTTTCGCTTTCAGATGCAAGAATTAAATCTTTAGAAAGCGCACGCACTCTTTGGTGTACGACCCCAACAATCGGTCCTGGCACAACTCTTGATAAGACGCCAATGAAGTGAAGTCCGAAGGCATTGACTGCACCGAAACCAACTAGGCTGGCTTTCTTAGCAGCGCGACGAAAGATTCGAGATGAAGATTGCACAGAGCTAATGCGCATAACCTCATCGGTAAGTGTGATGGTTGCTTCAATTGCTTTTGGGTCTTTAAAGAGTCGAGCAACTCGCTTGCGGCTCGCTTTTTCGCGACGATCGCGTAATTTCTCAGATTGAGCCATCAACTCTTTAGTCTGAGTGATGGCGGTGGCTGCAAGCGTGTCTAGCGCAGCATCAGTCTCAAAGATTGAGGGCATTTCGCAAGGTTACCAATGGATATTGCCCTCCGCAGACCCTATAAATGTGAGATTGATGAGCGTAGGATTGAAATATGAATAACGAGAACGCAGATGTAACAACTAAGAAGCCAAAGCGCATCCACGATGAAGCACCTTCTGACCTATTTGCTAACTTTATGAAGTCGGGTTGGACACCTTCAAACCTTGGGGATCTGCCGCCACTTGAAGTTGTTACCTATGCATTTACTCGTAGACAGATTTTGTCAGAGGCGTTTAAGGGAATCAGATTGGTGCTGCCTGCAGGTGGCTACAAAGTTCGCGCTAACGATACTGATTACAACTATCGCCCTCATAGCGCTTACGTGTACTACAGCGGAGTACAAGGCGCCGATGCAACAGCCGAAGCGGTTTTAGTTCTCGAGCCCTCTGGAGATTCACACATTACCTACCTCTACATGAATCCTCGTTCGACTCGCGATACCGATGCTTTCTATCGCGATGCCAAATATGGAGAACTCTGGGTAGGACGACGCTTCACACTTGATGAAGCTAAAGCAAGATATCAAATTGATACACGTCATCTATCTGAACTGGAAGCGCTCCTTGCTGACGGTAAAGAGACTCTGACGCTTCGTTCAGTTGATGCGCTAGTAGATCAGAAAGTTAAGAACCATGCCCGTGAAGAAGAGTTCGCAACCTTTGTTTCAGAGCAGAGACTCTGTAAAGATGTTTATGAAATTGATGAGCTGCAGGCAGCCGTTGATGCATCGGCGCTTGGCTTCAACGATGTCATTGCTGCAATTCCAGCAGCGGTAGAGACCCCACGCGGTGAACGCGTCTTGGATGCAGCTTTTTATGGTCGCGCTCGAATTCTCGGTAACGATCTTGGCTACAACACCATCGTCGGTGCAGGTTCTCATGCATGTGTGTTGCACTGGATTCGCAATGATGGCGATGTTCGTCGTGGAGAACTCGTATTGGTTGATGCTGGCGTTGAAATGCAATCTTTTTACACAGCAGACATCACTCGCACGCTGCCAGTAGATGGAAAGTTCTCACCTGCGCAGCGCGCGCTTTATATGTTGGTCTACGAATCACAACTAGCTGGCTTTGCGGCGATTAAGCCAGGCGTGCTCTTCTCAGAGATCAATAAAGCCTGCCAAGAAGTATTAGCTAAAGGTTTAGCCGACATGGGCGTTCTGACTGTTACGGCAGAGGAATCACTCAAGCCTGAAGTTGGTTTACATCGCCGTTGGACACTTCATGGAGTTAGCCACCACTTAGGCCTTGATGTTCATGACTGTGCACAGGCGCGTAAAGAGATGTATCTCGATGCACCTCTTCGCGAAGGAATGGTTCTGACTGTCGAACCAGGTCTTTATATCCAACCTGATGATGAACTCTTCGCACCTGAATACCGTGGCATTGGTATTCGAATTGAAGATGATGTTGTTGTCACAGCAGATGGTTGTCGCAATTTAAGTGAGAATATTCCACGGCATCCAGATGATATTGAAAAGTGGATGAAACAAATCTTAGGACGCTAGTAGATAACCGCCATAGGCTGCCAGCAGACCAAAAGTTAAGGATGCAATTACATTTATAGCAACTACTTTGTAGTGCTTTAGCTCGTACCCTAAGAAGATATCAATGATGAATGTTGACCATGTTGTAAATGCACCTGCAAAGCCAATCGCAACGAAACCTTGCCATTTCTCGGTAGAGCTGTAACTCAAACCTATGAGAAAAGATCCCGCCACATTTACAACGAAGGTTCCGAATGGCTTATCAGTAAATTTCCTGAAGTATTGATCGATGATAAATCTTGCCGGCGCTCCAATGGCGGCTCCGACAATTATTAGTAAGGTATTCATCCACGCACCCTGATAAACCTTCGTGCAAGCTTCAGTGCGAGAACAACCACGATGAGCGATAAGAATAAGTTGAGGAAGAGAAATACAAGGCCTGCCTCACCTGGGGCTACCGCTTCGTA
This sequence comes from Actinomycetota bacterium, assembly GCA_029977785.1. GTDB lineage: Bacteria > Actinomycetota > Actinomycetes > Nanopelagicales > Nanopelagicaceae > Planktophila. The sequence continues at coordinate 3,060 of JAPOKG010000016.1, forward strand.
CGTAACAGCTGAAAAAGTTGAAAGTCCTCCGCAATATCCAGGCAGAAGTAGATATCGCAATTCAGTAATTCCGCGGCGCTCCATAAAGACCATTAACACCATCGCCAGAGCAACTGCTATGAGATTTGCTGCCAGAGTGCCAAAACCGCTCGATGGAATTGCAAGAGCAAGTGCGTATCTAGTCAGAGTACCCAGCACGCCGCCGATGGCAACTAGAGCTACCGCTTTCAGTGTTAAGCCAACTTCTTGCTTGATTTAAAGATTGTTGTAATCACGCTAATTATCAGGGAAGCAAAAAGTGCCGCCCAGAATCCAGTCACATCTAGCTTTTCACTCCAGCGCGCAGTTAGGGAGAGCATCGCGGCGTTAACCACAAGGAGAAAGAGTCCGAATGTGACGATTGAAACTGGAAAGGTGAGGACTTTGATAATTGATCCAAAGAAACTGTTAATCAGACCAAAGAGAAGCGCCACCCACAGGTAAGTCGTTAAGCCACCAGCGACAGTGATTCCAGGAACCACCAGCGTTGCTATCCACATGGAGAAGGCGAGGACCGCCCAGCGGATTAGCAAAGTCATTAGTTGCGCTTTTCTCGCTTCAAGATTCCAGCAAACATGCGCGCTGGGTCGTACTTAATATCAACAACGCGCTCCTTCATAGGAATGATTGCATTATCTGTAATCTTGATGTGCTCAGGGCAAACTTCAGTACAGCACTTTGTAATGTTACACATTCCAATTCCGTGCTCTTCTTGTGCCTTGCGCTTACGGTTTTTCAAGGTATCAAGTGGGTGCATATCTAGTTCTGCGATACGAATGAAGAAACGTGGGCCTGCAAACGACTTCTTATTCTCTTCGTGATCGCGGATAACGTGGCAAACATCCTGACATAAGAAGCATTCGATGCACTTGCGGAACTCTTGGCTGCGCTCAACATCAATCTGTTCCATGCGGGCTTCACCTGGTGCAAGCTCTTTTGGATGCTCGTAGGCAGGGACTTCCATAGCTTTCTTGTAATTGAAAGATACGTCGGTGACGAGATCCTTAATCACTGGAAATGCGCGAAGTGGCGTAACGGTAATAGTTTCATTCTCGTCAAATGACGCAACCTGTGTCATGCAAGCAAGACGTGGCTTTCCGTTAATTTCCATGGAGCAAGAGCCGCACTTACCGGCCTTACAGTTCCAGCGGACGGCAAGATCGCCCATCTGCGTTGCTTGTACGCGGTGAATTACATCGAGGACTACTTCACCTTCGTTGACATCAACCTGAACATCTTTAAGGCCACCGTCAGTTGCGTCTCCTCGCCAAATGCGAAGATTAAGTTTGCGTGCCATTAGTTGGAACCGCCTTTCGCAATTTCTTCCGGTGTCATGTACTTCTCGAGTTCGTGAATATCAAAGAGGTCAAAGAGCTCTTTTGGAAGCATCGGCAGAGGTTGCGCCTTAACATTTACCTGATTTCCATCGAAACTTGAGATGTGGTTTACCTGACGCCACTTGTTATTCATACCTGGGAAGTCATCACGTGTGTGACCGCCGCGAGATTCTTCGCGTAGTAGCGCAGACTTTGCAGTTGACTCTGCAACCAGCAACATATTGTCTAGGTCGAAAGCCAAGTGGAATCCTGGGTTGAACTTACGGCCACCAGCAACTGCTACGTTCTTGCTGCGAGCGCGGATGTCGGCAATCTTTGCGATTGCTTCTTCGATTTCGGTACGTGTACGAATGATTCCGACCAAGTTGTGTGTGACCTCTTGTAGCTCGGCATGAAGTGAATATGAATTCTCTCCACCCTGACGACTAAATGGCGCTTCGATGCGATCTGCGGCAGCCTTAATCGTTGCATCAGAAACTGGATTTGCGCCTGCACCCTTTACATACTCTGCAGCTCCTGCACCTGCGCGGCGACCAAATACCAAAAGGTCTGTCAGTGAGTTTCCGCCAAGGCGGTTTGAGCCGTGCATGCCACCTGCTACTTCACCAGCTGCGAATAATCCTGGGACTCCGATAGCTGCTGCAGTATCTGGCTCTACTTCAACGCCACCCATTACGTAGTGACATGTTGGGCCAACTTCCATCGCTTCCTTGGTGATATCTACGCCGGCTAGTTCATAGAACTGGTGCCACATAGATGGAAGGCGCTTTTTAATAACTTCGGCTGGGATTCGCTTTGAAACATCGAGGAAGACTCCCCCGTGTTCAGTTCCGCGACCTGCTTTAACCTCAGCGTTAATAGCGCGAGCAACCTCATCGCGTGGAAGTAGCTCAGGTGGACGGCGATTGTTGTCCTGATCTTCATACCAACGATCGGCTTCTGCTTCATTATCTGCGTACTTATCCTTAAATACATCTGGGATGTACTTAAACATAAAGCGTTCGCCCTCTGAGTTGGTAAGAATTCCGCCCTCACCACGAACTGATTCGGTAACAAGAATTCCGCGCACTGATGGAGGCCAGACCATTCCTGTTGGATGGAACTGCAAGAACTCCATATCAACCAAGTTTGCACCAGCCTTGAGGGCGAGCGCATGTCCGTCTCCGGTGCCTTCCCAAGAGTTAGATGTAATCTTAAATGTTTTACCAACGCCACCAGTTGCAATAACAACTGCAGGTGCTTCAAAGAGAATTTCGTCGCCAGATTCACGCCAGTACCCGTAGGCACCTGCAATCTTTCCGTTCTCTTTCAAAATTTCTGTAATGGTGCACTCTGCAAAGACTTTAATCTTTGCTTCCATATCACCGAACTCACGGCCATCTGCTTGTTGCAGTGCAACAATTTTCTGCTGCATGGTGCGGATGAGTTCTAGACCGGTGCGATCACCAACGTGAGCAAGGCGTGGATATTCGTGTCCACCGAAGTTACGTTGTGAAATCTTTCCTTCTTTAGTGCGATCAAAGAGCGCGCCCCAAGTTTCAAGTTCCCAAATGCGATCTGGTGCTTCCTTGGCATGAAGTTCTGCCATGCGATAGTGATTAAGGAACTTTCCACCGCGCATTGTGTCGCGGAAGTGAACCATCCAATTATCGTTATCGTTGACGTTACCCATTGATGCAGCAGCGCCGCCTTCTGCCATAACTGTGTGGGCCTTACCAAAGAGTGACTTACAGATAATGGCAACGCTTAAACCAGCCTCACGCGCTTCAACAGCGGCGCGAAGTCCGGCACCACCAGCACCAATTACCAAGACGTCGTATTTATGTCTTTCGAGAGTCATTGTTGTCGGCATCCTTTAGAAGAAGTAGAAATTGGTCCAGGCGCCAGATGCAACTTGGCGAACATAAATATCGGCAAATGCCACAGCTAAGAGTGAGTACCAAGCGAACTTCTGGTGTGAGTGGTTAAGAACTGATACCCAAGACCAGATCTTGTATCGCACAGGGTGCTTGGAGAAGTGCTTGAGACGGCCTCCGACTGTGTGGCGGCATGAGTGACATGACAATGAGTAGAACCAGAGAAGTGTTGAGCTGACAACAAGTACCAATGAACCAACGCTCATGTGGCCCCACTCTCCTTCAGGGTTCTTGAAAGAGATCACTGCGTCATAAGAAAGAATTACGTTGAAAATCAAACCGAAGTAGAAGAACCAACGGTGTGCATTCTGCAGAATAAGTGGGGCGCGTGTTTCGCCTGTGTATTTCTTATGTGGTTCAGCAACTGCGCATGCAGGTGGTGACATCCAGAAAGAACGGTAGTAAGCCTTGCGGTAGTAGTAGCAAGTCATACGGAAACCGAGTGGGAAGATCAAAATAATCAGGGCTGGTGAAAGTGCGAAGTTGAAAATTTCTGCACTGACTGGAGTCCAGCCAAACATGGTTGCTTCAGGAACACATGCCTCAGATAAACATGGAGAATAGAAAGGAGAGATCAAATGTTGCGCGTAGTAGTTCGCACCTTCAAATGCTCTGAAGGTTGCATAGATAACGAATGAGAAGAGAACTCCGAAAGTAATTGCGGGTTCTAGCCACCACTTATCTGTGCGAAGCGTGCGCTCTTTGATCTTCGCACGCGTTGGAGAAAAGACTCCAGACATATGTACTCCCCTAGAAATCCCCGAGCGGGACTTTGCTAAAGAGAGAAGTGTGCGCTTACGCGCCTGAAGTCGCTAGCCAGTAACCCGCATACGGCTTATGAAGTCAGCCACAGATTTGGGGAATGTGAAAACCCACCTCGCTTAATGTGAGGTGGGTTTTCATTTCTCAGCGCGGAGGACGTGGGATTTGAACCCACGAAGGTTTCCCTTGCCGGTTTTCAAGACCGGTGCACTCGGCCGCTATGCGAGTCCTCCGTGGGAGAGGTTACCCGAAAAGGGCTCATGGGAAAAATTCGATTAAAACCAATGCTCACTAAGCAGGAAGTTCGAGCAACTGCTCAATAACTATTGCAACGCCATCTTCTTCACATGGACCAGCTACACCCTTTGCATACTTTGGTCCATCAGGATGCCCATCAGCCATTGCAAATGATCGCCCGCACCATTCAAGCATTGAGAAGTCATTTGGGTTATCGCCGAAAGAGACGCAATCATCAGCGTCTAGCCCATGGCGCGCTGCCATTTTAGAAAGCGTTGCGCCTTTTGAAACTCCGATTGCAGAAATTTCAAGAAGCGAATCTGCTGGATTGGAATGTGTGACGGTCACTAGACCTTCAAGTTCTCTCTTGGCTATTGCCAACATTTCATCGGAGGAGAACTCCTGTTGCGAACAACGCGCTAACAATTTGAGTGCAGGAGATGTCACCACTTCTTCAATGAGATCTACTCCGATGTTATCGAGACCAACATCCCAACGTGGGATATAAATCTTTTCACGGTGGAAGTAATTATGTGATTCGACTGCAAATGAAATAGGAGGGATTGCTTTACGCAATCTGCGGACAGCTTCTAATTGAGCATCTACTGGCAAAAGCCACTCTTCAAGAACTTTATCGTTGTGCAGGTCATACAACATCGCACCATTGCCACAAATGGCGTTACCGATGCCGAAAGCCTCTTTGATTTCAGGCATCCAACGAGGAGGGCGGCCAGTAACAAAGTAGATTTCAACACCTAAGGAATGAGCCTTACGAAATGCGTCAATGGTGCGCTGCGTAATTGATCCGTAATGGGCGACGATGGTGCCATCGAGATCTGATGCAATGAGTTTTGGGCGACGCGCTAATTTTTCGCTCACACCAGCTCAAATTTCTTCATTCCAAGGAATGGTTGAAGGGCGGCTGGAACATTTACTGTGCCATCTGCATTCTGGTGGTTCTCCAGAATTGCAACAATCATGCGAGGAATCGCAACAAGAGTTCCATTAAGGGTTGCTATCGCTTTGGTCCCATCTGCATCTTTATATCTAATGTTGAGGCGGCGAGCTTGGAACTCGGTGCAGTTAGAGGTACTAGTTACTTCGCGATAGGCGTCTTGGGTTGGAATCCACGCTTCGATATCAAACTTTCGAACGGCAGATGAGCCCAGATCTCCAGAAGCAACATCAATGACTCGAAATGGGATTTCCATCGCAGTAAGGAAGTCTTTTTCCCATTGCAACAAGCGCTTGTGTTCTTCTTTCGCTTCTTCTGGTTTACAGAATGAAAACATTTCGACTTTATCAAATTGATGAACGCGAATGATGCCACGAGTATCTTTTCCGTAAGTACCAGCTTCACGGCGGAAGCAGGATGAATAACCGGCATAGCGAAGTGGCAGCTTTTCAGCAGGAAGAATTTCATCCATATGCATCGCAGCCAGTGGAACTTCAGATGTGCCAACTAGATAGACATCATCTTTTTCAATGCGATAGACATTCTCGGCAGCTTGTCCCAGAAAACCAGTGCCTTCCATTGCTGCTGGGTTGACCAACACAGGTGGAATTACTGGTGAGAATCCATTCTTGAGCGCACTTTGAATCGCATAGTTGACCAACGCAAATTCAAGCAGCGCACCAACGCCAGTTAAGTAATAAGAGCGTGATCCGGCTACCTTTGCGCCGCGTTCAGTATCGATTGCACCCAGAAGCTTTCCGAGTTCAACGTGATCACGAGGCTCGAAACCATCTTTTGCAAAGTCACGTGGCGTGCCAACGTGTTCGAGAGTCACAAAGTCTTCTTCTCCACCGATAGGGGCCTCGGTATCTAAAAGATTTGAAAGCTGAAGCAACAACTTCTTGGCTTCCTCTTCCAACTCTGCGCGCTTTGTATCTGCAGCCTTTACCTTGTCAGCAAGTTCCTTAGCGTTAGCCAATAGCGCTGTCTTTTCATCGCCTTTGGCGGCTCCCACTGATTTAGAGAGAACATTCTGTTCTTGTCGCAGGGTTTCAAATTCAGTGAGCGCAGCACGCTTGCGTTCGTCGGCGGCAATAATTTGATCAACTATTTCGACGTTTTCGCCACGTCCCTTTTGAGAAGCGCGGACTACATCAGGATTTTCGCGAAGAAACTTGATATCAATCATGAGCGCACCTCTCTTGGATAAGAACCTAGGAATCTAATGTCATCGCAGATTTCGCGGAGCTCTTCAACTGACTTTCCAACTGGACTGTCGTTGATATGGCCCTCAACATCAATAATGAAATGGTAGTGACCAAGCTCGCGTCCTGTTGGACGTGACTGAATAAATGTCAGGTTGACGTCATTTTTAGCAAATACCTGCAAGATTTCAAGGAGCGCACCAGCGTGGTCAATATCGATGAAGACCGCCATCGATGTTCGATCGTCACCAGTTGGCTCAGGAATCCAGCCTGGCTTCTGAGCACAGATAAATCGAGTGACTGCGCCTGAATTATCGCCAATATTCTCTTCGCGGATTTCTAGACCAAAATGTTCTGCGGCAGTACTTGAAGCAATCGCTGCATCAAGTTCTCCTTTGGCTACAGCCTCGGCTGCTGCAGATGTTGATGCTGTTGGAACAACTTCCGCGTGTGGGTAGTTCTTAGCGATGTATTCGCGACACTGAGATTCTGCATGAGGATGTGTACCGATTCGCTTAATTGCAGTAGCACCTGGCTTTGTCATAAAGGCGAAAGTGACAGGCAGGGTTACTTCAGCACAGATAGTCAACTGATCACCGCTTGCTAGCTCGTCGAGCGTTCGAGCGACCACGCCTTCGACAGAGTTTTCAATTGGAACGAGCGCGAAATCTGCTTCGCCTCTGCGCACTGCATCAAGTGCGGCAGTGACATTTGCATAAGGAATTTTCTTATCGGTATCGCACGTAATCTTTTTAAGCGCCGCTTCTGTAAATGTGCCAACAGGGCCCAAATAGGCGAATGTATGGCTTTGCGGGTTGCTCACTGGTTAAGGATACCTGAGTACCTCACGTGCATGTGCCGGCTTATTTGTGATGAGAATATCGACGCCAACCTTGTCGCAAAGTTTGATATCGCTATCTTCATTGACGGTCCAGACATGGAGCGAGCGCCCTAAGTCCTTGATGCGCTTAGCTCTGATTGGCTCTTCGCGTAATTCATTAATCCCGGGTCCAATCGCTGCTGCAGAAGATAACTTTGCTTGCAGCCAACTAGTGTGTCTGTGCATGAGAAAAGTTGTCTTAATCGATGGATCTACGCGCTTCATCTTTTCTATTGCAAACCAACTAAATGACATAACCGAAACATCAATGGATGCAATTCCAGAAGTTTCTGCAAGGGTTTGCGCGATTACCTCTTCAATACGATTTCCAGAAATAACGGGATGCTTGGTTTCAAGGAGCACACCCTTCTTATTACTCACTGCAAAATCTAAAAATTCAGTGAGGGTGAGAATTTGCGGATAAGCCCGCGAAACTTGCGCAAAGGTCATCTCCGCAATGAGTCCGGGGTTGCCCGCGCGTTCGAGCATTGATGCGTTATGCCAGAGCACAGGTACTTCATCCTTAGTTAATCGCAGATCGCATTCAAAGCCATCGGCGCCCTGCGCCACCGCGCCTTCGTAGGCAGCCAAAGTCAGCTCTGGGAAATCGGCGCTGGCGCCACGATGCGCGTAGATCTGCATGCGACCGAGAGTAGCAAAGAGATTAGGCTTACCCACATGGCCACCTTCTACTTCGCAACATCTGCGCGTTCAGCTGTTGGCCTCGTACGAAGTGGCAATGAAGATAGCGCTCTCGCATCAAAGAATTTGATTGCCGTGGCTGATGGAATGGGTGGACATGCTGCTGGCGAAGTTGCATCATCGCTGGCCATTAAAACTCTTGTGCAATCTGCCCAAATTTTTACTCACCCAGATATTGATGAAGAATCAGCTGACGATCTTTACTTGCAGTCGATTCAGGAAGCAGATCAATCTCTGAAGAACGCAGTAGAAGAGAACCCTGCGCTATCGGGTATGGGAACAACGCTTACCTCTTTATTATTGCGAGGTACGTCAGTGGCGCTCTTACATATCGGTGATTCTCGCGCCTACCGTTTGCGCGGTAGCTCTTTTGAACAGCTAAGCGTTGACCACACCGTAATCCAAGAGCTGCTTAACCAAGGCGCCATTTCAGAGTCAGATATCGCAACTCACCCACAGCGATCTGTACTTACTCAGGTATTGATGGGCGAAGGAAATATTGAAGTTCCACTTCCAGTAATCGATGTGAAACCAGGGGATCGTTTCTTGGTCTGTAGCGATGGACTCTCATCTGTATTAACTGAGAAAGAGATTAAATCGCTCCTTAAAGGCAAGGATCGCGATGCTGCCGTGGCTGCGCTCGTTGATGCCACCTATATAAATGGTGCACCAGATAACGTCACTCTCGTTATTGCCGATATAGTCGAAGAGAACCAACCAGATACCTTTGAAGCGATTGGAGCAGCCGGATGATGAATTCACTTCTCGGCGGACGCTACCAATTGGGCCAGATGATTGGCACTGGTGGAATGGCCGATGTTTATATTGCACAAGACCAACGGCTTTCACGCGAAGTAGCAGTCAAAATTTTACGCAGTGATTTAGCAAAAGATCCAAACTTTGTTGCCCGCTTTCGCAAAGAGGCAAAAGCTGCGGCAGGCCTTAACCACCCAGCGATTGTTGCTGTCTATGACTCCGGAGAAGAGCCAGCTCCTTACATAGTGATGGAGTTAGTTTCCGGCCACACATTGCGAGAACTTATTCATCAAGGTGAAAAGTTACCTTTAGCGCGTGCGTTAGAAATTGCAGAGGGAATCCTTGCTGGACTTGAATATTCTCATCGCCAACAGATTGTGCACCGCGATGTCAAGCCAGCAAATGTAATGATCACCAATAACGGTGATGTCAAAGTGATGGATTTTGGTATCGCCCGCGCTATGGATGATCTAGGGGCAACCCTCACTAGTACCTGGAACATTGTTGGAACTGCGCAATATCTTTCACCTGAACAAGCTCGTGGTGAGGTTGCAGATTTACGAAGTGATATTTATTCAACTGGTTGCTTGCTCTTTGAATTACTCACCGGCACTCCGCCATTTACTGGTGAAACACCCGTATCCATAGCGCTCCAACATGCATCAAGTACCGCACCCCTTGCCCGTTCGATAGATAAGACTTTGCCGGAAGGAATTGAAATTATTCTCGCGGTTGCGCTAGCTAAGAAACCTGAAGATCGTTATCAGAGCGCACAAGCGATGCTCGATGACATCGCCAAGGTACGTGCAGGCCAAGAAATTACAACGCAGCTGCCAAAGAAGGCTTTAATGTCGCGTCGCGCTGCAATTGCGTGGGGCGGTTCATTCTTTGCAGCGATTGCTATTGCAATTACAGGGCTCGCAATGAGCGGCAATCCAAATAACTCTGCTCCCATGTTGCCTAACGTTGTGGGCTTGAGCGAAGAGATGGCGCGAGCGCTGCTCTCTGATTACACAGTCACTATCAAACGCGCTCACGATGGTGTGATTCCGCGTGATCGCGTGGCCAGCCAAAACCCATTGGCAACGACTCGATTGAGTGCGGGTTCGACTGTAACCCTCACCGTTTCAGATGGCCCAGGAGATGCGATTGTTCCTGATGACTTAATTGGGATGTCGCTCATTGATGCCCGTTCAGCACTTACTGCAGTTGGTTTATTGGTTTCGCAGACTGTGGCGATGCCATCAGATCAACCACAAGGAACGGTTCTAGAAGTGCTTCCACCAGTTGGATCAGTCACCGAAGCTGGTAGTTCGGTAATTCTTACGATTGCTAGCGGAGAAGTTACTGTGCCGAATTTAGTTGGCATCGAAGCAATCCAAGCAAAGACAATATTGATTCAGGCTGGATTCTTGATTAAGGAGTTCTATGACTATGACGCAGCGCAACCAGAGGGCGTTGTTATTAGACAAGCACCTGATGCAGGTATGGCGCAGACAATCGGTAATTCAGTAACGATTACGATTAATCGCAAGCCTTAAAACTATTTAACGCTACCCACAACTGGCGAAAGCCCAACTGCGCGACGTGGTGCATCAGCATCACCACAAGTAACTAACCAATTAGCCAACATCTGATGTCCGTGCTCAGTCAGCACTGACTCAGGATGAAATTGCACGCCTTCGATTGGCAAAGTTTTATGGCGCATTGACATCACAACGCCAGATTCGGTTGCACCGGTAATTTCAAGAACTTCTGGAACAGTTTCGCGTTCAACGGCCAATGAGTGATAGCGCGTTGCAGTAAACGGCGATGGAAGATTCGTGAGTACTCCATGTGCGTTGTGAATGACTTGCGATGTCTTTCCGTGTAACAACTCTGGTGCGCGAGAAACTGTTGCGCCAAAAGCTTCACCTATTGCTTGATGCCCTAAACAAACGCCAAAGAGAGGAATTGAATTTTCGGCGCAGAACTTAATCATCGCAATACTGACGCCAGCCTTATCGGGGGTTCCTGGTCCTGGCGAGATCAGGACTCCGTCGTACTTTGCCGCCTCGCTCGCCTCAACTTCATCATTGCGAACAACTGTGCACTCAGCGCCCAACTGTGCAAGGTATTGCACCAAGTTGAAGACGAAGGAGTCATAGTTATCGATGACGAGGATTCGAGCCATGCCGTAATTGTGCTGTAACCTAGGCCCCATGCCAAAGTCGAAATTGCGTAAGAAGGTTCAAGAGCAGCACGCTCATGAAGAACAGCACCACATGGAGGAAGAGTCACCGCTCCTCGAGAGCCCTTCATGGCTTGCTCCTGTAATGGTCGCCAATTTCCTTATCGGCCTCTTCTGGATCGTAATTTTCTACATCAGCCAGACTTCATATCCAATTCCAGGAATTGGTGCTTGGAACATGATTATCGGATTTAGTTTTATAGCAGTTGGTTTCTCGCTAGCAACTAAGTGGCGATAGTTCTACCCTAGCGCTTATGAACTTAGCGCTAACAAGTATCTCCTATCTCATTACTGCTGTAGCTCTAGTTTTCCTTGCTGTTCGCGTTCGTCATCTCATCTCTTTATATAAAAAGCAGCAACCAGATCCAACTCGTAGTGGCGATAAATCTGCGCGTATGAAAAACATGCTCAAAGAAGTTTTGGGCCATACCAAGATGCTCAACTTCACCGGAACTGGAATTGCTCACTGGTTTGTCATGATCGGTTTTGGTGCACTCTTCGGAACTTTAGTTACTGCATACGGACAAGTAATTAAACCTGACTTCGCGCTTCCCATCATCGGCCACTTTGTTCTTTACGAACTCTTCTCTGAAGTAATCGCCGCCCTTACTGGCATCAGCATTGTTGCACTCATTGGTATTCGCCAAGTAACTCGCTTTCGTATGCTTAACCGCTTTAGCGGATCCGGAATGGGTAAGGCTTATTACGTTGAAGCAACCATCCTTGCAATCGTCTTCTGCGTCTTTGCACTTCGCGGACTAGAAGGTGCACTCGCTGGTAAAGAATCTTGGAACTGGCACTATGCAATTTCTTGGCCTGCAGTTCTCTTCTTTGATTCCTGGTCACAGACAGCTATCGAGAACGCAATAGTTATAGTCGCAACTCTCAAAATTGTTACATCGATGACTTGGTTTATTGTCATTGCTGCAAACCTCACCATGGGAATTGCATGGCACCGCTTCTTGGCGTTTTTCAATATCTATTACAAGCGCAATATTGATAAACCAGCGCTCGGTGCACTTCCTGAAATGCTCTCTAAAGGAAAGCCAGTTAACTTCGAAGATCCTGCCGAAGATGATGTTTTTGGTTTAGGTAACCGTGGCGATATTTCTTGGAAAGGTCTGCTGGATATGACCAGCTGTACCGAATGCGGTCGCTGCCAATCACAATGTCCTGCCTGGCATACAGATAAGCCACTCTCGCCAAAGCTTCTCATCATGGCAATGCGCGACCATGCAATGGCAAAGGTTGTTGAGACAGAGAATCTTGTTGGTGAAAATGCGCCTATTGAACTTGATGTTTTATGGTCATGTACATCATGTGGTGCTTGCGTCGAAGAGTGTCCAGTCGATATCGAGCATGTCGATCACATCGTCAATATGCGCCGCTTCCAAGTCTTGGTCGAATCAGAGTTTCCAGCAGAGCTCGGTGGAACTTTTAGAAATCTAGAGAAAGCTGGAAATCCTTGGGGCGCAAATAAGCAAGATCGTGAAGGTTGGATCGCTGAATGTGATTTTCCCGTCAAGGTTGTGAGCGGCGAACTTCCCGAAGATGTTGAGTATCTATTCTGGGTTGGTTGTGCTGGCGCTTATGAAGAACGTGCGAAGAAGACAACTAAGGCTGTGGCAGAGCTATTACATATGGCAGGAGTTAATTTCGCTGTTCTTGGTAAGCGCGAAACCTGTACTGGAGATCCAGCGCGCCGTTCTGGAAATGAATTTTTATATCAAATTCTCTCCCAGGAAAATATTGCAACATTTAACGAAACCTTTGGCGCTCGTCCTAAGGGCAAGAAGAAAGTTGTTGTTACTTGCCCACATTGCTTTACAACCATTGGTCGCGACTACGCACAGAGCGGCTTCGAACTTGAGATGTTGCACCACACACAACTTCTCAACACTCTGATTAAAGAGGGCCGTTTAAAGCCAAGCCCACACAAGTCAGATAAGAAGTTGACCTATCACGATCCTTGTTATCTCGGTCGCCACAATCAGATCTATGCACCTCCTCGCGAACTGCTACAGGCAAGTGGTTGCGATGTGGAAGAGATGCCACGAAATCAAGAACGTTCATTCTGCTGCGGTGGCGGTGGTGGACGTATGTGGATGGAAGAGAAGATTGGTACTCGTATCAACCTCAACCGCGTTGATGAAGCTATTGATACTGGCGCAGAAGAAGTTGCAGTTGCTTGCCCATTCTGTCGCGTGATGGTTGGCGACGGAATGGTCGCCCGTCAATCAGATGTCGAAGTTCTCGACGTCGCCCAAATTCTTCTTAGAAGCGTTAAGCAGCAGTAACTTCGTAATTACAACGCCTGCAATGAGGCCGCCTAGATGTGCGCGCCAATCGACTCCACCAATGGTGAATCCCAGTGCAAAGTTGATTGCAATGATGACCAAAGTGCTGCGAATATCTCCACCGATTTTGCGACCGATTGCTATCCACGCACCAAAGAGACCAAAGACTGCGCCAGATACACCGATTGAATAACCGTTATAGCCCAAGTTCAGCGCTGAAAAGAGAGATGCAAAAATCAGCGAGCCAAAGAAGATCACTAAGAATCGCGCACGACCTAACAGCTTTTCAATGGGAGAGCCCAATGAGTGAAGCGCTAACATATTGAAAGCTAGGTGAATCGGAATCGAGTTCGAGTTATCGTGCACGAGTGCAACAGTGACGAGGCGATACCACTGATTTGATTGCTGTAGGTATTCAGTGCTGATGAGAGCAAAAGTTCCGATGATTCCTGAATCAACGAGTTCGTACAGATAAAAACCACAGATAACTGTGATGATCGTAAGTACTGTGGAACGCTGCTTCATGCGCTTACAGCAATTAGGCGATAGTGACGCTATTGATTACAACTGGTGTAACAGGCTTATCTTGCGCACCTGTTGGTGTTGTAGCAATCTTGTCAACGACAGCCTGTGAGGCTGCATCTTTTACTTCGCCGAAAATGGTGTGCTTGCGATTGAGCCAAGTAGTTGCAGCAACGGTAATGAAGAATTGTGAACCGTTTGTTCCGGGACCTGAGTTAGCCATCGCCAAGATGTATGGACGATCAAATTGAAGTTCGCCATGGAACTCATCAGCGAATTGATATCCCGGTCCGCCGATGCCTTTGCCAAGTGGATCTCCACCTTGAATCATGAAACCGCTGATAACGCGGTGAAAAATCGTTCCATCGTAAAGTTTTTCATTTGATTTCTTACCCGTTCGTGGGTCAGACCACTCTTTGCTACCTGTTGCAAGACCAACGAAATTTTCTACGGTCTTTGGTGCGTGGTTTGGGAAAAGTTCAATGACGATATCGCCAAGAGTTGTATGTAGCGTTGCTGTTGAAGTCATGGGCACAGATTACGCTGTCCCCGTGAAGATTTTGAACGATTCCCTCTTCTGCGCTGTGATATTGGTAAAGGAGCGTTTATGAGTTCATGGTCTATCGCGCAAGCGAACCTCACATCCGTTGGCGTTCTTACCTTTATCTTCGGTTTCCTGGCCGCTCGCATCAAGAGCGATGTCCGAGTGCCAGATGCGATCTACGCGTTCCTATCAATCTACTTGCTCTTTGGAATTGGGCTCAAAGGCGGCCACTCACTCAAAACTTCGTCGGTTTCAGAGTTAGCAACACCGGCGTTGACGACAATTGCTTGTGGCATCTTGATTCCACTCCTTGCCTTCTTAACGCTCAAACTCATTAAGGTCCTCAACGATGTGGATCGTGGCTCAATCGCTGCCCATTACGGTTCCACCTCACTGGTCACATTTTCGGCAGGGTTGCTCTTTCTCGAAAGTAATAACGTCTTTGTTGAAGGTTACGCGCCCGCTCTCTTAACTCTTCTAGAAATTCCTGGGTTGATTGTCGGTATCTTCTTAGCTTCACGTTCGTTGACGACAAAGGTGCGATGGTCAAGCACTCTTAAAGAAGTGCTTCTCGGAAAAACTGTGCTGCTTTTGGCAGGTGGACTTGCCATCGGTTTAATCACTTCTAATGAGGGTTACATGAAAGTTAGCCCATTCTTCGTTGATTTATTAAACGGTCTCTTAGTTCTCTTCCTGCTGCATCTTGGTTATTTAGCTGGAAGTAACTTTTCAGAAATCAGAAAAGTTGGAGCCCCACTTGCAGCTTTTGGTATTTTCTTTCCGTTATTAAGTGGATTGATTGGCGTTACTGCAGGTTCACTCATTGGTATGAGCGTTGGCGGTGCAACGATGTTAGGAATTTTGGCTGCCAGCGCTTCATATATTGCGGCCCCTGCCGCAGTCTCTGTCGCACTTCCTACCGCAAGCCCAACGTTGGCGCTAATGTCGAGCATAGGAATTACATTCCCTTTCAACTTAATTTTGGGAATTCCTATCTACTACAAAATCGCACAGTTATTTAATTAGGTTTAACTCACTTCTCCCCTTTAGAATCCACTGTGTTCGTTTCAGGGGGTCAAGGTGAGTAGCCACGCTCCTGCATTTAAAGTCTTAACGAGCGCAATCCTCTTTGGAACTGTCGGCACCGCAATTGCCTATGCACCTGAAAACGCTGGTGGATCCGCTCTCGGTATCGGGCGTTTAGCTATCGGCGCCGTGCTGCTTCTGATCTTTATGCCAGTCTTTGGTGGCAAGCGCACCAACTTCTTCGTGCATGCGAAGAAGAAATCTGTCTTCTTTATGGCAGTTGGTGCAGCCGCCTTTCAACCATTCTTCTTCTCAGCCACCACGAGCAATGGAGTAGCGCTCAGCACGTTATTAGCGGTTGGCTGTATTCCAATTTTTACAGGAATATTGAGCGCGATTATCTTTCATGAGAGATTCTCAGCTCTCTGGTTTGGTGCAACATCTCTGGCAATTTTCGGTTTAGCTCTTCGCTTCTCGGGTGAAATTAAAGTGGAGAGCACCCTTGGAGTATTTATGGCATTTGGCGCCGGATTATCAGTAGCGATCTATGTCAACGCTACCAAGGTTGCTATGCGCAACCATGCAAACCCGACCGAATTAGCAGCAACTGCATATCTCATCGGCTCACTTTTCCTCACTCCATTATTAATTTCAGAGGATCTAAGTTGGCTCGGATCTATCCGTGGAGTGCTTGTGGTGCTCTATCTTGGTTCTATAGGAAT
>JAPOKG010000017.1 GCA_029977785.1 Actinomycetota bacterium
TTTGCGTATTCACTTGGTGCAGATGGAATAAATGCCAAGTTGCGTGGGTGATCTGTTGAAATACAGGCCAGTGCCAGCGTTTCAGTAAATACTTTAAGTGTCTGCTTACCGCCCAAACCCTGCGGGGTAATGGTGTTACCAAGTTCTGCATATAGATCTTGCTCACTGCGTGGACCATCAAGTGGCGGGTTAGATTTCAATCGCTCAAGGCTGTATTCCATGACAGCTTTGGCGAGTTCTTCCACCTCTTGGGTAAATTCATGCACAAGGTGATTCTGCCCTATTGGGCGAGTTCAGCGGTATTTAGGGTGCTGACTGCAATAATTTATATATGAAGAGCCTTGAAAGCTTTATTGAAAGAGCAATATTTGCTGGCCGTTGGTTGCTAGCTCCACTCTATGTCGGCCTATTGCTAGCACTTGTCCCAGTAATTTATCGCTTCTTCCATGCCTTCTGGCACATGGTCACTCATATGACTGAATCAACAACGAGCGAAGTTACTTTGCAAGTTCTCGAACTTCTTGACACAGTGTTGCTGGGTAACCTCATCATCATCGTTCTCTTTGCTGGATATGAAAACTTCGTCTCGAAGATTGCAGTGGCAGAAGATGCCAAGGATCGTCCACACTGGATGGGCTTTGTTGACTACAGCGGCTTGAAGATTAAGTTGATTGGTTCACTCGTAGCCATCTCTGTTATTGAACTGCTCAAAGACTTCATGAAGGAAGGCACATTCGATGCCAACCGCGAAGGATGGCGCATCGGTATTCATATGACATTCGTAGTCTCTGGCGTGCTCTTTGCACTCATGGACATGATGGCCGACAAGCACAAATCGCAGCGATAGTTCTAAGATAGGCGCATGTCTAAGAACGTCAAGCGCCAGCTGCCGAACCCCATAAAGCTTGCGCAGTTGATGCGCTTTCGTGGACCTTCTCTTCATCGCAAAAAGGCGCGTTTAGCTCGCGCGGCCACAATCTGGGATCTGCGCGATATCGCTAAGAAGCGCACGCCACAAGGTCCATTTGATTACACAGATGGCGCCGCTGAATCTGAAGCCTCACTCGATCGCGCACGTCAGGCATTCCGCGATATCGAACTCATTCCAAATATCTTGCGCGATGTTTCAGATGTAGATCTGACTCGTGAAGTATTTGGTGTTACTCATCAGATGCCGATGGGAATCGCGCCAACAGGATTTACTCGCTTGATGCAGACTGAAGGAGAAATCGCAGGTGCACGCGCTGCGCAAAAGTTTGGAATTCCTTTCTCTCTCTCAACACTTGGAACAACTTCTATTGAGGATGTTGTAAAGGCTGCTCCTAATGGCGATAACTGGTTCCAGCTTTATATGTGGAAAGACCGCGAAGGTTCTATGGCGCTGGTTGAACGTGCACGTCGATCAGGTGTGAAGACTCTGCACCTCACTGTAGATGTTCCAGCTGCAGGACACAGGCTGCGCGATACCTATAACGGTCTGACTATTCCCCCAACTCTGACTGTAAAGACTCTGCTTAATGCCATCCCTCGACCAGCCTGGTGGATGAACTTCTTAACGACTCCTGCTATTGAATTTGCATCAATGTCCTCATGGAACGGCACAGTCGCAGAACTCCTTGATTACATGTTCGATCCCACAATGACATTTGAAGATCTGAAGTGGATTCGTAAA
This sequence comes from Actinomycetota bacterium, assembly GCA_029977785.1. Classification (GTDB taxonomy): domain Bacteria; phylum Actinomycetota; class Actinomycetes; order Nanopelagicales; family Nanopelagicaceae; genus Planktophila. Next base: position 1,673 of record JAPOKG010000017.1, read on the forward strand.
GAGTGGGATGGCAATCTCATCGTTAAAGGCGTTCAGAATTTAGAAGATGCCAAGATGGCAGCCAAGTTGGGCGCTGATGCAGTGCTTCTCTCTAACCATGGTGGACGCCAGCTCGATAAGGCACCGATTCCTCTGCACCTACTTGCAGATATCAAGAAAGAGTTTAAGAAAGATTTCGAACTACACATTGATACCGGAATCATGCATGGCGCAGATGTACTAGCGGCAATCGCACATGGGGCTAACTTCACTTACATCGGTCGCGCTTATTTATATGGCCTAATGGCTGGCGGACAAGATGGCGTAGAACGCGCACTCACGATTATGCAGGGGCAGATGATCCGAAATATGAAGTTGCTAGGTGTGCGTACTCTCGACGAACTACAGCCTCGGCACGTGCGCTTGCTACATCGCGGGTAGAGTTTCTGACAACTAGTTCTGGCTGGAAATTAACCTCTTGATGAGCGTGCGTTTCAATTCCCTCACACTCTGAGAGCAAGAGTTGTGCTGCAACTGTGCCAAGTTGGTAGGCAGGCTGAGCAATCGATGTCAGTGGAACAGCTGCAGATGGTGCGAATTCAATATCGTCATAGCCAATAATTGAAACTTCATCGGGGATGCGAATTCCACGGGCCAACAATCCGCGCATCATTCCAAGTGCCAGCAAGTCATTGGCGCAGAAGATTGCAGTAGGCCTATTTTCAAGGGCAAGGAATTGTTCAACTGCTTCCTCGCCTGCAGCAAAGGTCATCGTTGCCGTTGTGATTGAGGAAATCTTGAGCTTATGTGATTTAGCGGCGGCGGCTACTCCTTTAGAGCGATCGGCTGCCTGCGGGATAGTGGCAGGGCCACAGACCCAAGCAATATTTGTGTGGTGAAGAGAGGCCAGATGCTCAATTGCAATTTCACCTCCGCGTACATCGTTGACCGAGACTGAACATTCAGTTGATGTCTTTCCAGCTGCATCAATCAGGGTCACAGATATTCCGCGCTCTTTAAGCATTTTGATGTGTGCTGGCTTCAAGCTCGTTGGCGTGATTAATACGCCTTTGACCATCTGTTCAATGAGAACGCTCATAAAGCGCTCTTCTCGCTGATTGCTTTCGCCGGTGTTGCAGATAAAGACTGCGTAATTCTTCTTCGCGGCTGCATCTTCAACGCCACGGGCCACTTCAGCAAAGAATGGATTAGAAACGTTAGGAACAACTAGCCCCAAGGTTCGGCTATGGCCCGCTGACATCTGCTTTACATAACCGTTTGGGTTGTAGCCCAACTCTTCAATGACTTGGTGTACGCGCTTTGCAGTTTCAGGAGAGACAATGCCAGGGCGATTGAGCACATTTGAGGCGGTACCAACTGATACCCCCGCCTTCTTGGCGATATCGCGCAGGCTGATGGTCATAGCGGCAATGATGGACTGTTCAATTGAGCAAAGTCAATTGCGTTCAATTCTTAAGCGTAAATCGGCGGTGAATTGCGTTCAAAACGAGTTACTTAACCACCGTCTTGTACATTCTTGAAAGCGCGAACTCGTGGTGCCCCCCGCGTTCAGCCTTGGTCAATTTTCCGTTGGCGACTTGAACGATTTCGTTAAAGATGCGATCGCCAACCTGCGCCAACGTCTCAATGCCATCAGCGATAGTGCCAGCATCTAGATCAATCAAATCTGGAATTGATTCATACATAGGCGTATTTGTTGAGACTTTAATGGTCGGCATGATGGCAGACCCGGTTGGAGTACCGCGGCCAGAGGTAAAGACAACGACGTTGATATGTCCTGCGCCAAAGCCGGCCAACTGTTCAATGTCATGCCCGGGTGTGTCCATAAAGTAAAGACCAGGAACTTGAGGAATTTCACCAAACTCAAGAGTGCCAGTAAAGGGTGCGTTGCCTGCTTTCTTGGCAGCGCCCAATGACTTCTCTTCAAGCGTTGATAGTCCACCCTCAATATTTCCGCGCGAAGGTTGTGCGCCACGAATATCTATTCCTTCATAATTAATTGAATCTTCATAACGAGCAACCATCTCAACAATCTTCTTGCCGACAGCTGGATCGATGGCGCGGGCAGCAAGTAGGTGCTCGGCCCCAAGAATTTCAGTGGTTTCGCCAAGAACTGATGATGCACCAAGCTCAACGAGGCGATCGCTGGCAACACCTAACGCTGGATTTGCTGTGATGCCAGAGAGTGCATCAGAACCGCCGCACTCAAGGCCAAGAACGATGGCGCTCCATGGTGCATCGACTCGCACTTCGGAATTAGCTTCTTTGACATATCCATTGGCGATTGAGAGCGCTTGCTGCTGCAACTTCTCCATCGAACCAATTTCAGGCAACAAAAGATTGGTAAAACGGGTTAAGCCCAGCGCTTGTGCACCCTTAATAATCTGCTCTTCTTCTGGGCTACCGATAGATAAGAAGACCGTTGCAAAGATATTTGGGTTAGATGCGTATCCACTCAAGGTGAAGATAATGCGTGCTAAGTCATTATCTTTTTCACCTGACCAGTCGTGGCTGATGGCGACCGCGCCATCTGAGCTATCTGCAATAGCGCGGGCAGTTGATGAAAGTGCTGAGTGCATCGGCAAGATAAGTACTTGATTACGTAGACCCCATGCGCCGTTAGCGCGCTTATAAGCTTTAAGAGGAGATTGCATTATGCGCTTCTCACAACTCTTGGCGCACGAATTTCGCCACTCTTACTCTTTTCAGCAACTGTCTCGGTGCCTGCGGCAACATCCGTCAACAGTTTAACTATTCCTGACAGCAGCGCATTTTCATCGATATCAAAATCCCCACGGATCGCCTGGTGCAGAACTCCGCTACTTGCCACATTGATTACTGGAATCAGCGGAAAGCCTGAGGCGGGCTGGCTCTCGCTTGGGAAACTAATAATGACGTGAACATTTTCTTGTGAAAGTTTGGAGAAGGTCTCAGCTGAACTTGATTCAGAGTGCGCGACAACTACTTCACACCCCTGGTCTTTAAGGAGTTGCTCAAGTGCTGCAGCACTTTCTACCGTGCGGCCAAGATCAAGACCAACTCGCAACTTGGTCACGGTGGCCGAAGCTGATGGAAAAGCTTGCGAAAGTTCGCGAGCTGCCTTTACTCCGGCTGCGACAGTGCCTTCGACACCACCGCTTTCTTGAATGATGCGATATTGCGTCGACTTATTTCGACTCAGTAACTTGGCAGCAAGCTCTTGGCTCTGAATCGTTTCACAACCTAAGCCAACAGCAAGTACTGAACTGACATTAGGGTGGTCAGCCAGAGATACAAAGAAGTTATCGATGCCGGCGACATCATCACCGATAATTCCGCAACCATGTTGGTGCGCAAAGGTGACAGCGCCGACTTCGGTGGCAATTCGACGTGATACATGGGTGGAGCAGACAACAGTTGGAAGAATTAACTGGTGGTTGCGGATACCTGCACCACGATTGCCGTGATCAAAGCCCTTAATTGAGATTGTCATACCTGCTCCGCCGATAGTCGGTCGCCCAAAATATTATGGACGTGAACATGTTCTCCAATAGCAATGGGAGACACAGCATGTCCCATACGTTCGCCATATTTGATGATGCCATCATTCTTGGCAATTTCGGCAGTTGCAATCTTGTGGCCACGAGGAATCTTGTTCTTCACGGTGATTGTGATGTCATCCTGCTGTACAACATCACCTTCGGCGAGGTCAGCGAGGCAGACTGCAATATTGTCACGCGGATCAAGAATCAGAACTTTTCTCATCAGGGCGCTACCTTATCGAATCTCTTGGCTTTGGAAAGGTGCAACGAGAGATAGAAACTCTTGATACCTATCTTCGTACATCTTTACTTCACCATCTGTGGGTTTCACCTGTTCGGCTGTTGAACTGTTAAATTCATCGAGCGCTTTAGCGAGATTTCCTCCTTGATGCGCAGCACAAGCAATCATCGCGGCGCCAATATATGAGCCAGATTCATCCACGATAGAGATAGTGCGATTAAGGACCGTGGCTCGAATCGAATTCCAGAGAGCAGATCGTGAACCACCTCCGACAGTAAAGAGCTTTCCTGTTAGTGGTGCACCAGCTTTTGCCAAAGTTTCATAGGCAAGCCGCTCTGCAAATGCGATGCCTTCTAGCGTGGCACGAAATTCATCAACATCACTCTCTGGAATAGCAGTTGAAATCTTCTTCAACTCCTTATGTGAAATCGGAAAGCGTTCTCCTGTACCAACGAGCGGATACATAACCGTAGTCGCCGGTCCGTGCTCTGCTGCCTTGCGATTCCATAAATTAATCTCATCTCTATGTTGTGCAAAGGAGATTCCACCTAGGTTGGAGGCACCACCACTAAGCCAGCGATTATCTGGAAGTAAGTGGCTATAGAAGCCTGGTCCACTCACCTCTTTCGGTGAAACAATTTTGATGACCATTGTTGTGCCAAGAGATGTGACGGCGCTGCCAAGTGCAGAGGAACCCACTGAAATCTGCGCAGTGCACCCATCAGTCATCGCTGCATAGATTGGAATCCCATGCTGAGATGTTGTGCCAAGTAAAGTTCCTGGAGCTACTAGTTGCGGAAGTGCAATTCCTAACTCTGCGGCCAGTGACAGCTCACCTTTACTCCATAGCTCTGCAGTGAGATCAACGCCTGTTTTCAGTGCGTGGCTCCAGTCAGTTGCAACTTCGCTCAAAGCTTTGTCGCAGAGATCAGCCACAACAAATTCAGGGGTATGGGCGAATAGATAGCTACCTTTTCCAACCTCCTTAATAATTGCAGCGGCGCGTGCCAGTGGGTTACCCGCACGGCCATCGTTATACATCGCAGCAGGTGCGATAGGTGTTCCAGACAAATCTGTAAGAACAAAGGTTCCAGACGTTGCTGAGATTGCAATCGCTGCAACCACTGCTCCGCTCTGATCTGCACTCTGCACGCTTTCAGAGATAATCTGATTAATTGCAGTGGTCCAGCTATCTGGATCTTGTGTCAGGCGTCCGTCCTCGCCTCGTTGCACGGGGGCTAAGTCGTGGCTTATTCGTGAATGTATAACGCCTGCGCTATCAATCAGGGTTCCACGAGCAGATTGCGTTGCGCAATCAATACCAAGCCAGAGCTGCTTCATCACAACGCCGCTATCGCATCCGGAAGACCGACCAGAGACTTCAAAACAATATCGGGCGTTGCTAAATCAGCAGCTGTCGGATCTGGATTTGCTTCACCCCGCAGAATCCAAGCAGTACGCATCCCTAAACCTTGCGCTGGAAGCACATCGGTATCGAGGCGATTACCAACATGGATAACATCACCAGCTTGCAAATTGAGCGCAGCTAGCGCTTTGCTAAATATCTCTGGGTTAGGTTTTTCAATGCCAACGATTGCAGATACACCCATGAAATCAATCAGGGGTGCGATGCCGTGAGCTTTGAGCGAATCAACCACGGTCGCAGCTTGATTAGCAACGATTCCAATGGCGCATCCAGCAGCGCGCATGTCTTCAATACATTTTTTGGCATCGCTATAAAGATCCGCATCACTGAACTTCCAGAGTGCAGTGGCTTTAGCCATTAACTCTTCTTTGGCATCGAGTGAACCCAAAAAGGCTATGCAGAGCTTGCTGCGCAGTGACCCCGATTGCGATTTCAGATGTTCGGTATAGATTTCTTCAAAGCGAGCGCCATCGATATCGCCAGCCAGTTCTTCAAGAGCTGCATAGATAGCTCGCTTGAAGACGTCATCTGAATAGATGATGCCGCCAATATCAAAGGTGACCGCTTTTGGTTGCATTACTTACTATCACCCGTCAGCAATTTACGACGCGCAACTTCATCCGGGCGAAAGGCAATCGTCTGCGCTGCTGAGTTAGGAATGAAATTAATGCCTCCAGCAGTCAGCGCCCCCAAGCGCACTCTCGCTGCTTTGACAGCAATCTGCGTCGTTGCCAGTGCTTCCTCTTTACCGTTACCGAAGGTGCAGAGGCCATGGTTACCAAGAATGATTTGGCGTGGGCTCATTCCATATTGTTCGCGATATTTAAGCGCTCCTGAGTAGAAGCCGAGCCCCAGAGAGAGACCTGGTTCATCGTAGGGAAGATAGAGAGGAATAGGTCCACAAATCACGCTCTCATCCGGAAAGACAGTTCCGCTGTAGTGAGCTGCCGCATCTTTACTTGCAGCAAGGGCTACAACTGGTGTGGGGTGGGTGTGCAGAGACCAACTTGATTCCAAGAGATGGAAAGCGACAACATGAACCAAGGTCTCAATACTTGCCTTCTTAGTTACTCCGCTTGGTGTTACTGCTGACTTTAAAATCGCGTCTAACGCGCTATCAAGCGCCGGAGTACGACCGCTCTTGTGAGCTGACTCCAGAATCTCGACTGATTTACTCAGAGATACCCAGACCCAATCTTCGGCCGTTGCTTCTCCCATGACAACGCCACTTGCCTTAACTAAAAAGCGATCATTGGCGGCATCAAGTACAGCGGCGTTACCTTCAGCCAAAATCGTCAGGTCTGCCTCTGGTGCGCCAGCGCGTACCGCTAAATCTGAGATTTCCTCTGCGAGCGTTGTCATGTCTCTCCTTCGACTAATCAGTGACTCGTTGGTGGGCGATTAACACTTCATATCGGTTGCGCACAGCTTTGATCTGCTCGCGCGCAGAACTATCAGTGGTTGGTTGATAGGTTCCAAACTTCATATCGCTCGATGAAATTAATGCTCGCGCTGAGCCTATATCTGCGATTTCACCAGTAGTAATCGCTTGCACGATTGCGTTCCCGATGGCAGTTGCCTCAATGGGTCCGGTGATTACCTCTTTATTAGATACATCTGCGGTCATCTGAGAAAGATGCTCATTCTGCGCTCCCCCGCCAACAATATGAATCGCTGGCATCGCCAAACCGCTGCACTCTGCCAAGACATCGGCCGTATGAGCATATTGAAGTGCGAGAGATGCAAAAGTTGCTTGGGCGATTTCACCTGGAGTTTCAGGAACTGGCTGTCCAGTCTCGCGCGCATACTGTTGAATCCGCGCAATCATTTCTCCGGCATAGACAAATACAGGTGCATCAACAAAGAACAAAGTGCGCCATGGATCACTCTGCGCTTTTGCTGCTGCCACTAAATCCACGTAATTAATTTCTATTCCTTGTGATTTCAAGTCACGACGGACCTCCTGAATAATCCAAAGGCCGGTGATGTTGCGCAATAGACGGATACTGCGATCAAAGCCGCCTTCATTGGTCAGGCGCTCATGCAAAGTAATCTCATTGGTAATTGGCGAATCAATCTCAACGCCCATCAGTGACCAAGTGCCTGATGAAATGTAGGCACTTCCTGGAGATTCAAGAGGTGTGGCCACGACAGCACTTGCTGTGTCGTGGCTAGTGGTAGCTATACATCTGAGCGGTCCGAGTCCGGTCTTGGCTTGGATATCTTCGCTGAGTACTCCGCGGATAGATCCAGCATCTTCAACTTCGCCAAAGAAATGCATCGGTATTCCAAGATCCTTCGCTAGTCCATAGGCCCATTGATTTTCCTGGGTGTCATACAAACCAGTTGTCGTTGCAATTGTGTACTCAGTGCCAATCTCACCGGTGAGCGCATGCATAATCAAATCAGGCATGAGCTGTAAATACTTGGCGCGCACCAGCTCATCAGGAGTGTTATCTACAATCGCAAGGAGTTGAAAGATTGAATTGATCTCAAGTAACTGTGCACCTGTATCAAAGTGCAGCCGTTCCAACCCGACAATGCTTGCCGCCTTCTCTAAATATCCATCAGTGCGATGATCGCGATGGCTGACAGGAAGAGAAACCAGCTTCTCGTTTTCATCTAACAAACCAAAATCAAGTCCCCACGTATCAATGCCAAGTGATTCAAATGGACCACGAGGTGCTGCAGTCGAAAGCGCATGTACTACTTCTTCAACTATCTTAGGAAAGTCCCAGCATCGTCTTCCCAAAGAATCCTGAACTACAGGGGTTTCAAAGCGGTAGAGAACTTCGGTCGAGATCCCTGCTTTGCCAATCTCGACAATCACAAGGCGGCCAGACTCAGCTCCCATATCAAGTGATAGATACCGACCCATGGCGCCCCCTTCTCTCCATCCCCCACTCTTATGCAAGAAAAGGCCTTATGCAAAGGGTAGAAAAAGTGAGGATGGCTTCTAACATTTTGTTATCAAGTCATCTACTGGGTGAAGCCTTAAGTAGCGTATTGAATTGTTCAATCCCTTCAATCCCTTGAATGGCTTCGATGCTGCAACAACTCTTGGAAAACCCAACCATTAAATGTCTAGTACGGTGGAACTTTACTGAATAAGATTCCACAACAATCGAGGCAAGACTTGCAATAACTAGACAGGAGACTGCATTGGCAAACAAGGGCGACCTTCTTCTTGAGATGAAGGATGTGAAGAAAAGATTTGGAGGTGCAATTGCACTTCGCGGAACAAATCTCTCAGTCCGTGCTGGCGAAATACACGCGCTCCTAGGAGAAAATGGAGCTGGTAAATCAACCATGCTCAAGATTCTCGCGGGTGTACACGAGCACGATGCCGGAACAATCACCTTTGGTGGTGCACCATTTATCTCTGGATCACCACAAGCCTCAATCGATCAAGGTATTGCAGTTATCTATCAAGAGCCATCACTCTTTCTCGATCTCTCCCTTGCCGAGAATGTCTTTGTTGGTCGCCAACCAAAAAAGGGTCTTGCCATCGATTGGAAAGAGGCTGAAGCACAAGCTCGCAAACTCTTTAACGAGTTGGGCGTTGAGTTAGATCCCAAGCGACAAGCACGTGGTCTATCTATTGCAGATCAGCAGGTCGTTGAAATTGCTAAGGCGCTCTCAATGAACGCCAGCATTATCTTGATGGATGAACCAACGGCAGCTCTCTCTGCCTCTGAAGTAGAACGCCTCATGACCGTGATGCGTAATCTGCGCGCAGCTAACAAGGCAGTGATCTTCGTAAGCCACCGCCTCGATGAAGTCTTTGCAATCTCTGACTTCATCACCGTCATGCGCGATGGTGCAACAGTTTCCGAGAAGGCCATCTCAAATACAGATTTACAGACTGTCATCAAAGAGATGGTGGGCCGCGAGCTCACAGAGCTCTTCCCTAAGACCGATCACCCTATTGGCGATGTAGTTCTCGAGGTTAACGACCTCACCAACCCCGCATATTTCCGCAACGTCTCATTCACTGTTCGTAAAGGAGAAATCGTTGCACTCGCTGGACTGGTTGGATCTGGCCGCTCTGAAATTGCACGCTCTATCTTTGGCGTTGATTCATATGAGACAGGCTCAGTCAAGATTAATAACAAGCCACTCAAAAAGAATTCGCCCATCACTGCGATAGCTGAAAAGATTGCGCTTGTTCCTGAAGATCGCCGCCAACAAGGCCTCTTTATGGTTGCAGGCGTTAATCGCAATATCTCAATGGAATCCTTTGACCGTCTGAAGGGTCGCATCTTCCTTAACTTTAAGAAAGAGCGTGCACTTACCAATCAATGGCGCGAGAATTTAAGTATTAAATACGCTGATCAATCAGATCCGGTAGATCGCCTCTCTGGTGGAAACCAGCAAAAGACAGTTCTTGCAAAGTGGCTCGCCACAGACCCAGATCTTTTAATCGTCGATGAACCAACTCGTGGAATTGACGTTGGCACCAAGGCTGAAGTTCATAAGTTAATTGATAAAGCTGCTGGTGAAGGCAAAGCAATTCTGATGATTTCAAGCGAACTTCCAGAAGTTCTCGGAATGGCCGATCGCATCATTGTGATGCGTGAAGGTCGCCAAGTCACAGAGCTTTCTCGCAAGGAAGCGACGCAAGAAAATGTCATCGCTGCAGCTACCACCGGAAAGAAGGGCATCTAACAGTGGCATCCATATTGAAGAAGCGAACCTTTGGTCGTGAAGCCAGCCTTGGCATAATCCTGATTTTCTGCATCGCTAGCACTGGATTTATCAATCCTCGCTTCGTGACAGGGGATGGAACCCGCGACTTGCTTTCAGCAACTGCGATTGTCGCGCTCTTGGCAATCGGCATGGCGCCAGTCATGATCATGCGTCATATCGACCTCTCTATTGCATCAACTGTTGGATTCTCTGCCTGGTTGGTTGCAGATTTCTGTGCCAAAAATCCATCATTTACATGGTGGCAGTGCTTTGTAATCGGCGGAGCAGTCGGTATTGCGGTGGGTGTTATCAATGGTCTGCTCGTTGCGGGTCTGCGCCTTCCGTCTCTGGTTGTGACTCTCGGAACTCTCTACATTGTTCGCGGTGGCGTATATGTTGTCTCGAACTCAGTGGATTACAACGCACAAGAGATGCCACCTAGCTTGCTCTCGCTCGGACAGAAGACTTTTGCCGGCCTGTTGCCATTCCCATTCTTGATGGTAATTATCTTGATGGTAATTGTGGGTTGGTACATGAAGTACACCAAGCCAGGACGTGATTGCTATGCAATCGGAAGCAATCCACCAGCTGCAGATCTAGTCGGCCTCAAAGTCTTCCGCAGAACATTCTTGGCTTATATCTTCTGTGGCTTTATCGCTGGAGTCGCCGGAGTCTTCTACTTGATGCGCTTTGCACAAGTCGACTCCACCGCTTTCTACGGACAAGAGCTCGCCGTAGTTGCAGCTGCTGTTATCGGTGGAATTGGTCTTCTTGGTGGCGCGGGTACTGCAGTCGGTGTTGTTATCGGTGCGCTACTCGTACAGACGATCCAGGGCGCCCTTGCAGCTCTCGGTGTTGATGCATTCTGGAAGGCAGCTATCAACGGATTCCTACTTATTGTCGCAATCTATGCAGATCGTGTCTTGGCACGAAGAACCGAGAAAGCCTTACTGGCGCAACGAATTAAGGAAAGGGTTTAACCGTGTCTGAGAAAAATACCTTTAAAGTTCGCAAGTCCTGGGACACAGCAATCCTTGCCCTGCTCTTCTCAGTCTGGGTCTTGGCATCGTTTACAACAGATAACTTCTTGAGTTCAATTAACGTCTCACAGATCTTTTCAAATTCAAGTGAAATCCTAATCATGGGATTTGCGATGATCTTCCTCATCATCACCGGTGAGATTGATTTATCTATCGCCTCAATCTTGGCTCTCAGCAGCGCAATGCTCGGTTGGTCATATGCGGCAGGTGCGCCAATTTGGCTCGCAATTCTTATTGCAATGGCAGTCGGTACAGCGTGTGGATTCATTAATGGCTTCTTGGTCACTAAGTTAGGACTGGGTTCTCTAGCAGTAACAATCGGAGCCCTTGCGCTCTATCGCGGTATTGCAAACGGAATCTTAGGCACAAACACCATTAATGAGTTCCCAGATTTCTGGACCAGCTTTGGCTTTGATACTTTTGGAAAAACTTTTATTCCCCAAACTCTTCCAGTCATTATTCTCTTTGGACTCTTCTTCGGATTGCTTTTACACAACACCGCATTCGGTCGTCGCACACTTGCAATCGGACAGAGCCCAGAGGCTGCTCGCTTTGCTGGTATCAACGTTGTTCGCCACAAGATCATCGTCTTTACCTTTACCGGCTTTATGTCAGGTGTTGCAGGTGTTATCTACACCTTCCGCTTCTCAACTGCGCAAGCAGATAACGGAATCGGTCTCGAACTTCTCGTAATCTCTGCCTGCTTGCTTGGTGGAGTTTCGATCTTCGGTGGTGTAGGAACTATGTGGGGCCTTGTCGCTGGTGTATTGCTTGCCAGCAGCGTTGAATCTTGGCTGACCCTTCAAGAAATCAACGCCCAGTGGCGCACTATCGTGACAGGAATCTTGCTTCTAATTTCTGTGGCTGCCCCAGTTATGGTCGATAAGTACAAGAGAGCTCGAGCAACCTTGGCAAATAAGGCTTAACTCACTTGGGAGAAATCCCCGATGATTGAACAATTCAATTGTTTAGCCATCGGGGATTTTCTTTGTAGTAGCAAGACATTCACCAAATCGTTATAAATCAACACTAGTAGTTTGGCGTGAGCCCGCATAGAGTTTCGGCACGGGCTCAGACAGTCTCTGTCCTGAACCAGGCACGATGTGAAGTTAAAAAATAATTTCACAATGTTTTCAACGAAAGGAAACACCTTGAAGAAACTACTAGCAGCAATCGCAACAGCTGCCCTTGTTACAACAACACTTGTAACAGGATCAGTTGCACCTGCTTCTGCAGCAACTAAATTGAAGGTCGCTCATATTCCTAAGCTCGGCACAATTGGATACTTCCAAGCTGCTGACAAGGGTGTACAGCGCGCATGTAAAGAGTTGAAGGCCGAATGTGCATACAAGGGCCCAACAGAAATTACTGCAGCTGCACAGGTTAAGGAAATTAACGCAGCAGTACAGTCTGGTTACAACGTAATCATTCTTGCTGCTAATGATAAGGATGCTCTCGTTCCTGCACTGCGTGCAGCACAGAAGAAGGGTGTAACAGTAGTTACATACGACTCAGATGTTGCTCAACCAGGTCGCTCAGTATTCATTAACCAGGCATCTTCACAAGGTATTGGCCAGGCACTTGCTGCTTCAGCTAACGACCTTGCTAAAGGCGAAGGTGAAATTGCAATTCTTTCAACTACACCAGATGCTACAAACCAGAACGTCTGGATCGATTTCATGAACAAGGAAATCGCAGCTAAGTATCCAAAGCTCAAGGTAGTTGCAACTGCTTATGGTCTTGATAAACCAGAAGAGCCAACAACTGAGACACAGGGACTTATCCAGAAGTATCCAAACCTCAAGGTAATTGTCGCTCCTACATCTGTAGGTATCGTTGCAGCTGCTAAGTACGTCAGCGGATCTGCATCAAAGGGCAAGGTCTTCGTAACAGGCCTTGGTCTTCCAAACGATATGAAGACATATATCAAGGATGGTTCTGATGCACAGGCATCACTTTGGGATGTTGAGAACTTCGGATACGTAGCTGTCCAGGTTGCAAACTCAATCATCAACAACAAGCAGAAGGTAAATGTTGGAGCAACTGTTAAGTCCGGTAAGGGCGACAAGGGCTTGAAGTCACGTAAGGTGACAAAGGGTGCAGTCGGAAACGAAATCATCCTTGGACCAGCAACTGTCTTCACAAAGAGCAACGTAGATCAGTACAACTTCTAATTTAATTAGTTAGAGGAAAAGCTCTGCGGATTCAGGCAGTTCCCTTCGGGGAACTGCCTGAATCTCTTTTCAGCCAAGTTGAACAGTTAAAGAAAGTTACTTTTAGGAATCGAGATAAATAATGTCAGTAGCGAAGAGACTGGAATTCGGTGGCCATGCGCTCGTATGGGCTGGAGATTGGTCAGAGAAAGGTGCTCGCGCTGCAATCTCAGGGGCTGCACGTTCTGGTTATGACTATGTTGAGATTGCTCTACTAGATCCTTGGAACGTTGATACCGCTATGACTCGCGATTTACTCGACGAATATGGTGTTCGCGCACATGCCTCTTTAGTACTATCCCCTACAACTGATGTCACAAGCACAGATCAATCGATAATTGCAAAGGGAGACGCGCTCCTTCGCAAGGCAACTGATGTTCTACACGAACTCGGCGGAACAGAGCTCTGTGGTGTTCTGTATTGCTCGCTGGGCAAGTATCCAGGCCCTGCCTCAAAAGAAAATCGTGCAAACTCTGTCGCTGCCATGCAACGTTTAGCTGATTACGCTGGTGACAAAGGCATCAATATTAATCTCGAGGTAGTTAATCGCTACGAGACAAACATTATCAATACTGGAATTGAAGGCCTCGCCTTCCTTGATGAAGTAAATCGACCTAATGCATTTGTTCACCTTGATACCTATCATATGAATATTGAAGAAGACGGTATGGAGAAATCAGTTTTAGCAGCAGGTGACAGATTAGGTTTTGTTCATATCGGTGAAAGCCACCGCGGCTACCTTGGCTCAGGAAATGTAGATTTCGATACCTTCTTCGCAGCCCTTAAAAAGATTAACTATCAAGGGCCAATTACCTTTGAATCATTCTCATCAGCAGTTGTCGATCCTGCCCTCTCAAATACTCTCTGTGTCTGGCGAAATCTCTGGAGCGATTCGGATGATCTGGCAAGCACAGCACTCGCATTTATGAAGGAGCGCATCTAATAATGCAACGGGTAGGTTTTCGCTTACAGGTTCGTCCTGAGATGATGGATGAATATGTGCGCCGCCATGCAGAAGTCTGGCCCGATATGTTGCAGGCGCTACGCGAAACCGGTTGGACCAACTACACCCTCTTCTTAGATCGCAGCGATGGAACTCTCTTTGGTTACTTTGAGACCCCTGATCTTGAGGCAGCAAAGGCCGGAATGGCAGCGCGGGAAGTAAATGCGCGTTGGCAGGCAGATATGGCGCCATTTTTCATAGCCCTTGATGGCAAGCGTCCAGATGAAGGTTTCTTGCAGCTCGAAGATGTTTTCTATTTGCAGTAAAGTCCAAAAAAGATTCACTAACAACGAGGTAAAGGAGCACAGATAATGGCAACACCAAAGGAAGCAAAGGAAGTACTCAAGCGCTTTTGGATTGAAACTCCATCGTGGGCTTACGGCAACTCCGGAACTCGTTTCAAGGTATTCGCTCAGCCTGGCGTACCCCGCGATCCTTACGAAAAGATCGCTGATGCGGCACAGGTGCATAAGTTCACTGGCGCTGCTCCATCAGTAGCGCTGCATATTCCTTGGGATAAAGTAGATGATTACAAGCACCTGGCTGATTACGCGGCTGAACTCGGTGTGCGCCTTGGCACCATCAACTCCAACACCTTCCAAGACGATGATTACAAGCTAGGTTCTGTCTGTCATCCTGATGCAAAGATTCGCCAGAAGGCAGTTGATCATCTCTATGAATGTATCGACATCATGGATAAGACTGGCGCTAAAGACATCAAACTCTGGTTTGCTGACGGCACTAACTATCCTGGCCAAGATAACTTGGCTGAGCGCCAAGACCGCTTGGCTGAATCACTTCGCAAGTGTTATGACCGACTAGGGCCAGACCAGCGCATGTTGCTCGAATATAAATTCTTTGAGCCATCCTTCTACTCAACCGATGTTCCTGACTGGGGCACTTCCTATGTGCACTGCCTTGAACTTGGTGAGAAGGCATCAGTCTGTGTCGACACAGGCCATCATGCGCCAGGCACAAATATCGAATACATCGTTGCATTCTTGCTTCGTAAGAAGCGCCTAGGTGCATTTGACTTCAACTCACGCTTCTACGCCGATGATGACTTGATCGTAGGAGCCGCAGATCCATTCCAGCTCTTCCGCATCATGCACGAGGTAAATCAGAATGGTGGCTTTGATGTCGGAACACCTGTCTCTTATGTACTCGATCAATGCCACAACATTGAGCCAAAGATTCCTGCACAGATTCGCTCAATTACAAACGTTCAAGAAGCAGTTGCAAAGGCGCTCCTTGTAGATCATGCAGCCTTGAAGAAGGCACAGCAGGCAGGAGACGTTCTTGGTGGTAATGACATCTTGATGAATGCATACAACACAGATGTACGCGGACTCCTTGACGAGCTTCGTAGCGAGATTGGCGTGGAAGCTGATCCAAAGAGCGCATACGCGCGTAGTGGTTATGCCGAAAAGATTGCAGCAGAACGAGTTGGCGGCGCACAAGCCGGATGGGGAGCATAATGTCGACACCGAAGGTCGTAAAAGAACTTCTGGAGCGAAGTAACCGTTTAGGTTCAGAGCCGCGATTTACCAACTATGCCGGTGGAAATACTTCGGCAAAGGGTTCTGTTCCCAATCCTGCAACAGGTGAAGAGACAACGGTGCTCTGGGTTAAGGGCTCTGGTGGAGATCTTGGAACGCTCACTGAGCCGGGGCTAGCAGCGCTTGAATTAGAGAAATTTAAGGCGCTCAAGAATGTTTATCGCGGCGTTGAACATGAAGATGAGATGGTCGCTCTCTTTGATTACTGCCGCTTTGGTACATCAGGGGCTGCTCCAAGTATTGATACAACGATGCATGGTCTGGTTCCTTTTTATCATGTCGATCATCTGCATCCAGATTCGATTATCGCTCTTGCTACGGCTATCGATGGCGAGAAGTTAACTCGTGAATGTTTTGGCGATGAAATTCTCTGGGTCGATTGGCGTCGTCCTGGATTCCAACTTGGTTTAGATATGGCAAAGATCGCCACTGAAAATCCGAAAGCTAAGGGTTGCATTCTTGGTGGGCATGGACTCACAACATGGGGCGCATCAAGTAAAGAGTGCGAAGAGCGCTCGATTGACGCCATCACCAAGGCTGAAGAATTTATCAAGGCCAAGGGTAAGAAGAATCCATTCGGTGCAGCAGTAGCTAAGTACAAGGCGTTGGATCCTGAAGCTCGTAAAGCGCGTGCTGCAGAACTGGCGCCTCACTTGCGTGGTGTGGCATCTCGCGATGTTCGAATGGTTGGCCACTTTACTGATGCAGATGTTGTACTCGATTTCACCGAAAGTGCTGAACTATTTAGGTTGGCCGCCCTTGGTACATCTTGTCCAGATCACTTCTTGCGTACAAAGATTTCGCCAATGGTGCTCGACACCGCGCCAGATGCGCCTCTTGAAGAAGTCTTGGCACGAGTCGCTGAACTTCATGAAAAATACCGCGAAACATATGCCGCTTACTATTCGCGTCATGCTGCCAAAGACTCTCCTGCAATGCGCGGAGCTGACCCAGCAATCATCTTGGTGCCAGGCGTGGGCATGTTCTCGTACGGTAAAGATAAGCAGACTGCGCGCGTTGCCAGCGAGTTCTATATCAATGCAATCAACGTCATGCGTGGTGCGGAAGCGCTATCTACCTATGCCCCAATTGCAGAATCTGAAAAGTTCCGCATTGAATACTGGGATCTAGAGGAAGCAAAACTTAAGCGTGCTCCAAAGCCCAAGCCACTTGCCAGCCGCATCGCACTCGTTACCGGTGCAGCATCAGGTCTTGGCAAAGCTACAGCTCTACGACTTGCTGCAGAAGGTGCCTGTGTTGTCGTTGCCGATCGTGACAAAGAAGGCGCAGTCGCTGTTGCTGCTGAAATCGGTAACTCAGATAAAGCAATCGGTATC
>JAPOKG010000018.1 GCA_029977785.1 Actinomycetota bacterium
TCCATTGTTGCGGCACCTTCGTGCACTTCACCAATCTTGTAAGAGATACCTGTGTAGAAAAGGATGCGCTCAGTAGTAGTGGTTTTGCCCGCGTCGATGTGAGCCATGATTCCAATGTTGCGAACCGTAGCTAGATCGATCTTCTCTACTGTTGACGTGGCCACTTATATTCCTCTTCTCGTCGGATTCTCTAAAGTTCTTCTTTATTACCAGCGGTAGTGAGCAAATGCCTTATTTGCTTCCGCCATCTTGTGGGTATCTTCGCGGCGCTTTACAGCTGCTCCGAGACCATTTGCTGCATCGATTAATTCATTCTGAAGGCGCTCTGACATTGACTTTTCGCGGCGATCGCGTGAGTAATCAACGAGCCAGCGAAGTGCGAGAGTTGAAGAGCGTGATGCCTTTACTTCAATTGGAACCTGATAGGTAGCTCCACCAACGCGGCGTGAGCGAACTTCAACAGCAGGCTTGATGTTGTCGAGTGCGCGCTTTAGCGTAATAAGTGGATCAACTTCGGTCTTCTTGCGAGTACCTTCGAGAGCACCGTAAACGATTGCTTCTGCTGTTGAACGCTTGCCGTGAAGAAGTACACGGTTGATTAGAGCTGTAACAACTGGTGAGTTGTAAACAGGATCAGCAACAACAGGAGTCTTTACTACAGGACCTTTACGTGGCATTAGCTAGCCTTCTTCTCTCTCTTAGCACCGTAACGTGAACGTGATTGCTTACGGTTCTTTACACCTTGTGTATCAAGTGATCCACGAATAATTTTGTAACGGACACCAGGAAGATCTTTTACGCGACCACCGCGAACAAGAACAATGGAGTGCTCTTGTAGGTTGTGACCTTCACCTGGAATGTATGCAGTAACTTCCATGCCGCTAGTAAGACGAACACGTGCAACTTTACGAAGCGCAGAGTTAGGCTTCTTAGGTGTTGTTGTATACACACGTGTGCAAACACCGCGACGCTGAGGTGAACCCTTGAGCGCAGGTGTTGATGTCTTCGTAGTCTTTTCTGCACGACCACGACGCACTAGCTGCTGAATTGTTGGCACTACATTTCTCCATTTCATCTGGTGCAAAGACTTCTAATCTTCTGCACCAATAACTTCGGTGCAAAGACTGTGTCTTGTGCACCAATAACGTTGTCTGAACTTTTAGTTACGCTCATCCGCCGACCCACGCGGTCGGGTGTGTTGCACCCAAGCCGCATTTCTTTTCCGATTAATTTCTTAACAGGATGTCACGCAACAAGCGCGCCCAAAAAGCGCAGAGGAGAAAGGTATCGGCACGCTGCAGGAAAGGTCAAAACGGCCCTTTTACTCTTCGTGAGGGCCAGGGGCCCCTATTTTCTGCCTTTTGCCACCTTCGGCGTGTCGCGGCCAACCGCCCTGAGAGTTCTACTCTCGGCCGCTAGGCACTTTTATCGGCCTCGTTACTCTCGGCCGAAGCGGAGCCAGATGAGATAGAGAGCCCCGCCCATTCCGACCAAGAGGCCGATGAGGGTCAGATAGCCAGTATTGAAGAATTGATCAGCTGCCCAGCCGATGCCACCCCAAAAGAGGAGGCCCGAGACCATATATCCGAAGATCGACCAGAGGGCGTTATCTTCGCGGCGACTATTGCTGGGCTCGTGGGTCATGCGGCAATGGTAGATGAGTTTTGAGCTTTAAATAACTGGCAATTTCCCCGCCTAGCCAAGCGAAAGTCAGGGCAATCGCGCTCGCCCCAAAGCTCGTTCTATCGATAGTCGAGCGGGAGGTGTAGGTGGTCAGCGCCCAGAGAAAAGCGCCTAAAAGCAGAAACTTGGCAAAGTACGAGAACATCGCCAGCGCCATTGTGCTCATGGGATCGAGATTGCGAGAGATCTTTGAGATAAAGATGTGGACGACAAAGTAGATGAACACCACGGCTTGCGCCAGAAGTGCGCCAGTAAATCCAGATCTACCTTGTACAAATGTAGAAATAATTATCGCCACCGCGCCCACGATCAGAGTTGGCCGCAGGGCTCCCTTAAGAAGTGCTGACTCATTTGTGAGCTGCTTATCCATTTATCGCACTCAAGTTCTTGGCGCGAGAGAAGAAAATGGTAAAGGCCAGAGCAGCGCCAGCAACGATTGCTGCAACCCATAAAGGGGCGAAGGCCGAGACAACAACTGGGAAGGCGATTGTTGCTGTCCAGAGGTACATAATCAAAGTAGTTCGCAAATGAGAATTACCGGCGCGCATAATTCGATGGTGCATATGTTCTTTATCTGAACTAAATGGAGATTGTCCGGCGCGCAATCTGCGGAAAATAGCCGACGATAAATCAATCAGCGGAATCGCTAATACAGCAAAGGGAAGAGCAAGCGGCAAGAGTGTTGGTCCGAGATTTTCTGCAGAGATAGCGTTGGGATCAATCTGCCCCGTTAACGTAATTGCAGATGCTGCTAGCAATAAACCTAAGAACATAGAGCCTGAATCCCCCATAAATATGCGCGCAGGATGTGCGTTATGGGGCAGGAATCCAATACAGACTCCAATAATTACTGCAGTGATAAGTGATGGAGCGCCCGCACGACTAAAGCCATAAATCACGGCAAGTAAGTAGGCAAAGGCGAAGAAAGCAGCTCCTGAAATGGCAACAATTCCTGCAGCCAGCCCATCAAGGCCATCAATGAAATTAACGGCATTAATTGTTACCAAAACGATTAAGACAGTCACGAGTTGGCCGATGCTTGGTGGAAGCGTGATGACCCCATTGATGGGCAACCAAAGCACTTGAATTCCGTGGAGCAAAAGAATTCCAGCGGCAAGAGCTTGTCCAGCCAACTTGGTGAGTGCATCAAGTTCAAAACGATCATCGATAAGTCCAATAAAAACTAAGAGAGTTGCAGCTAGAAAGATACCTAGAGTCTCACGACCAAATGATTTTCCAACCAGAGATAAATGGTTGACCATGGCAAAGGTGAGCGCCATGGCAATCCACATTGCTAGACCACCCCATCGAGGAGTAGGAGTTGTATGCACATCACGAATTCGAATATGTGCGACTGCACCAAACTTCAAAGCCCAGGTGCGCACCAGTGGAGTGACTGTGTAACAGAGCGCCGCTGCCAGCAGCAGTGTTACTAAGTACTCGCGCATTGAGCTACTTCTCTTTAAGCCTGATAAATAGGAAAGCGTGCAGTGAGCGCATGAACATCAGATTTAATTGCAGCATGTGCGCTGGCATCATCAGTTTTGATGGCGCGTGAAATCAATGAGGCGATGGTCTTCATCTCGTCGACTCCCATTCCTTGCGTTGTAGTCGCAGGAGTTCCGACGCGGATTCCTGACGTTACGGAAGGCGCTTCTGGATCATATGGAATTGAATTTTTATTAAGAACTATTCCAGCTGCGCCACAACGTTCATCGGCAACTTTGCCATTGACGCCAGTTGAGCGAATATCAATTAGGGCTAAGTGTGTCTGGGTGCCACCGGAGACAGCGCGCATACCCTCGGCTTCGAGAGCGGTACACAGAGATTGCGCATTGACGATGACATCTTTTGCATACTTTTGGTAGGCAGGAGTTGCGCACTCAGCGAGCGCAATCGCCTTTCCGGCAACTGCCGACATGATTGGTCCGCCTTGCATTCCAGGAAAGACTGCCTTATCAATCGCTGCAGCATGTTCTGCCTTTGAAAGAATCATTCCACCGCGTGGACCGCGCAAAACCTTGTGAGTCGTAAATGAGACAACATCTGCATATGGAACTGGAGATGGAATCGCTTTTCCGGCAACTAGCCCAATGAAGTGAGCTGCATCAACCCACATAATGGCGCCGACTTCATCACAGATTGCACGCACCTTCTCAAAGTCAATCAGTGAAGGATAAGCAGTCGCTCCTGAACAAATCATCTTCGGCTTATTGGCAATCGCTAGATCGCGCAGCTCGTCATAATCAATAAGCTCGTTATCTTGTCTGACGCCATAAGAAACTATGTTGAACCACTTACCGGAGAAGTTGACTTTGGAGCCGTGTGTGAGATGGCCACCGTGTGGCAGCGACATCGCTAGAACGGTATCCCCCGGCTTGGTAAATGCTTGATAGACAGCGATATTTGCACTCGCACCTGAGTGTGGTTGGACGTTGGCATGCTCTGCGCCGAAGAGAGATTTTGCACGATCTATGGCAATAACTTCTGCCTTATCTACCTCTTCACACCCACCGTAATAACGCTTGCCTGGATAACCTTCGGCATACTTGTTGGAAAGGGTTGAACCCATCGCCGCTAAAACTGCGCGAGATGTGAAGTTCTCGGATGCAATCAGCTGCAAGTTAGTCTGTTGGCGCTTGAGCTCGGAGAGAAGAACCGCAGCAACATCTGGGTCTTGCTTTTGAAGTAGCGTGAAATCTGGGCCATAGAAGGTTTCGGACATGGGCGCCAGCCTAATAGTTACCGCCCAGAAAGGCTCGGTGCAACCGCGCTCAGCGCATCTCGGGATATCGCTCCCTCGCGCACAATCCGCAGCCCTGATGTTGAGACTTCTACAACAGTGGAGCTCGGCCCGCGCTTAAGTGGCCCGTTGTCAAAGACGACAGCCACATCCCAATCTTTGACTTGCGTGCGGTTGATTTTCAACATAGGTGGTTGTCCAGCAGGCGATGCACTCGCAACTGCAAGTGGACCTGACTCTTTGAGAATAGCCTTAACAAACTTTGATTTTGGAACACGAACGCTAAAGAGATCAAGTTCGGTGTCATCACCTAAATCCCAGGTGAGCGCTCTCATTGGTTTGAGATTGAGTGAAAGTAGTCCCGGCCAAAATTCAGCCATCAAGGCCTTAGTTTCATCAGAAATGTCCCGCGCAATTCAAGCCACCGTTTGTGCGCTATGGGCCAAAACTTGTGATGCGATTCCATCAGCATCTTTACGCAGTACATGCATTGCGCGTACAGAATATGGAGAGAAGGCATCCGCTAGATAAACATATCCATGTTCTAGGGGCGCGACGATGACATAGCCATCACGTAACTCTTTAAGAGCTCGGGCAACATGCTTCTTCTGCTCGCCTTGCTTGAGGTCGATACGAGGCATCGCTATCTCCTCACTGCAGTAGTAAATCGGGGGCGACCATTGAGATCCTTGTGCAGAAGAATATCTTCGAATTCCACCGTTAGTACATCACCCACTTCTGCTGCCTGGGTCTCATGGTGCTCAATAGCCAAAAATCCCCCAGGCTTTAACAATCTTGCTGCTGCCGAAATGAATAGACGTGGTGAGCGCATACCGTCTGGTCCGCCAAAGAGCGCAACTGCAGGTTCATGCGTTGCAACATCTTTTGGCAGTACTTCGTCATCTGGAATATAAGGAGGGTTCGCAATAACTACATCGCACTTAACACCTTCGAGGGCTGTGGCTACATCGCTTTCTAGGATGCGCACCTTTTCATTGATGAATGAGACATTCTCTTTTAGCCAATAAATGGCCTCTGCACTTTTTTCAACCGCAATCACATGCGTTTGTGTTGCCTCTGTAGCAATCGCTAACGCCAGCGCACCAGAGCCAGAACCGAGATCTACAACGCTTACTGCGCCTTTCAACTTTTCAATATGTTGTAGAACTGCTTCGACAAGGAGTTCGCTTTCTGGGCGCGGAACCAATACACCTGGCCCTACTTTGAGTTCAAGGTGGCGAAAATAGGCAGTACCGGTTAAGTACTGCAGCGGCTCATGTGCACAACGGCGATCTAGCAACTTCCAATATGTCTCTTCGACAATGGTCATATCGCCAATTGCTGAAAGTGCGCTCTCGACTGTCAGTGGATTGTGTAAATCCATGCGAGAGATACCGAGAGTATGAGCAAGTAAGTGCTCTGCCTCAACTTCGGCGAATCCGGCACGAGCTAACTGTTCTTTTCCGCCTTGTAAGAATTCTTTGAAGGTGAGTTCCATAGTAGTAATTAATTTGTTGATGAAAGCTTTGCGGCTCTATCGGCATCGAGAAGGGCTTGTACAACTTCATCGAGCTCACCATTGAGGACCGCATCAAGATTGTTAGCTTTGTAATTAACCCGGTGATCACTGAGACGATTTTCAGGGAAGTTATAGGTACGGATTCGTTCTGAACGATCAACGGTACGCACCTGGCTCTTACGTTCAGCCATCGCAGCAGCCTCGGCCTTTTCTTGAGCATCCGCAAGAAGGCGGGCGCGAAGGATGCGAAGCGCTGATTCCTTATTCTGTAACTGCGATTTTTCGTTCTGGCACGAAACAACGATTCCAGTTGGAACGTGGGTTAAGCGAACTGCTGAGTCAGTGGTGTTTACAGACTGTCCCCCAGGGCCAGATGAGCGATATACATCTACTCGAACATCGTTCATATTCAGTTCCACATCAACTTCTTCAGCTTCGGGTAAAACGAGCACACCGGCTGCAGATGTATGAATGCGTCCTTGGCTCTCTGTTTCTGGAACGCGCTGTACTCGGTGAACGCCGCCTTCAAACTTCAAGCGGGCATAAGGAGTTGTTCCAGGTTCTGGAGTTCCCTTTGACTTCACAGCCATAGAAATATCTTTATAGCCACCAAGTTCTGACTCGGTCATATCAATAATTTCAATCTTCCAGCCGCGCTTTTCTGCATAGCGCTGGTACATACGTACTAAGTCGCCAGCAAAGAGCGCAGATTCATCTCCACCTGCTCCGGCTTTTACTTCGATGATGACATCGCGATCATCGTTTGGGTCACGGGGTAAAAGCAACTCTTCTAACTTTGTGGCTGCGGCTTCTACAGCTGCCTCCATCGCTGGAATTTCGGCGGCAAAAGAAGGATCTTCAGCGGCCATCTCCTTAGCAGCCTCTAAATCATCGGCCGCAGATTTCCAGGCGCTGAAGCCTGCAACTACTGGACCAAGCTGTGCATAACGTCGACCAAGTTTGCGGGCAGTGCCTTGATCTTCATGGATGGAAGGGTCAGCCATCTTTATTTCGAGCTCTTTGTATTCACGCACCATCTCATGAGCGGATGCAAAACGATCGTTGGCCATATGACTTCATCCCTTCTATTCGAAATTCCTTTTATTCGTAATTAATACTTCATTGGAGAAATAAAAAGACCGCCCCGCAACCACTAGTGGGTTGCGATGCGGTCTTTTAAGAAAGCTACTTGCTTTTACCGAAGCGCTCTTCAAACTTAGCGACGCGTCCACCGGTATCAAGAATGCGCTGCTTACCTGTGTAGAACGGGTGGCAGACTGAACAAACTTCTACATAGATTGAACCACTGGCAACTGTTGAGCGGGTAACGAACTTTTCACCGCAACCACAAGTTACTTGGGTGTCTTTATATTCTGGGTGGATCTCTGGCTTCATCTTTCATTCCTTCTCTATGGCTGGGTCCGCATTTCTGCGGTGAACCAGGTCATCGGCAATAGGGCAAAAGTCTCTCGCATATTGATGGAATCCCAAAATCCACGCGGGAGAAGGGCTTACTTGCTGTCGTCAGGACCTGCAGTTGTCTTCTGAATCTGCATCAAGAATTCTACGTTGGACTTCGTACCCTTCATCTTCTCAAGCAAGAGTTCTAGGGCCGCTTGAGGCTCGAGCGCATGAAGCACGCGACGAAGCTTCCAGACAATATTGAGCTCTTCAGTACCCATAAGAATTTCTTCCTTACGTGTACCTGAAGCAACTACGTTAACTGCAGGGAAGATGCGCTTATCAGCCATCTTGCGATCAAGGATGAGTTCCATGTTTCCGGTTCCCTTAAACTCTTCGAAGATAACTTCATCCATACGGGAACCTGTATCTACAAGGGCTGTTGCAAGAATGGTCAGTGATCCGCCATCTTCAATATTACGAGCAGCACCGAAGAACTTCTTCGGTGGATAGAGAGCTGCTGAATCCACACCGCCAGAGAGGATACGGCCTGATGCGGGAGCCGCAATGTTGTAGGCACGTCCGAGACGAGTGATTGAGTCAAGGAGAACTACAACGTCATGGCCCATTTCAACGAGGCGCTTTGCGCGCTCAATTGCTAGTTCAGCAATTGTTGTGTGGTCATCGGCAGGACGGTCAAAGGTTGAAGCGATAACTTCGCCCTTAACACTTCGCTGCATATCTGTAACTTCTTCTGGACGTTCATCAACAAGGACGACCATGAGGTGACACTCAGGATTATTTGTCGTAATTGCATTTGCAATCGACTGCAAAACCATCGTCTTACCTGCTTTTGGAGGCGAAACAATAAGTCCGCGCTGACCTTTACCGATTGGTGCAATCAGATCAATAACACGGGTTGTGAGAATGTTTGGTTCTGTCTCAAGACGAAGCCGTTCTTGTGGGTAGAGCGGAACAAGCTTTCCGAACTCAACGCGTCCACGCGCTTCTTCGTATGGCATGCCATTGATGGTTTCAAGAGTAATAAGTGGGTTGTACTTCTGACGGGTTTCGCCTTCGCGAGCCTGGCGTACCTGTCCGGTTACAACATCTCCCTTGCGCAGACCGTACTTACGTACCTGCCCTTGTGATACATAGACATCGTTAGGACCCGGCAGATACCCACCGGTTCGAATGAATGAATAGTTCTCCATGATGTCAACGAGTCCACCAACTGGAACGAGAACGTCATCTTCACCAATGACAGGTTCACGCTCTTCACGATGTCCACGATCACGATTGCGATCACGGCCACGATTGCGATCACGGCGGTTACGTCCGCCGCGATCATCGCGATCAAAGTTTCGGTCTTGTGGGGCGCCGCTATCAGATGAGTCTTCGTCATCGCCTTCTTCGTCAGATGAATTATTGGAGTTCTTAGGTTCGCGGTTATTCTTCTTTGCATCTCGAGCTGCGCGACGTGCTTCGCGCTCTGCTTTTGCCGCTTCGCGGTTAGCTGCCTGGAGATCTGCAATCGCCACTACAAGATCATCTTTCTTGAGCTTGGCAGCTCCTTCGATACCGAGTTGAGACGCAACTTCCTTTAACTTCGGAAGGGTCATCGCTGAAAGCTCGGGGCTGCTAGAACGAACAGGTTCTGTTGTTGTCATGTATATCTTTTCAGTCTGGGGCTTAAGGTATAAAGCCCATGGTTTATTTTTTATGAAGTAAAGTTTTGAAGATTTTCTACTTTTTTATTTCATCAATTCTTACTTTGACCCTAGCTTGCGGGTTGAACTGATACCAAAACTATAGCAGGGTGGCGCCGCGGCTAGCAATTTCGAGAGATTTACCCTCAAATTTAGCGCCTCCCGCACGAGCTAACTGCTCACTCTCTTCAAGATCGCCCGTGTGAAGAGCCAGGACTGTAGGGCCTGCTCCAGAGATAAATGCAGCGACACCGGCCGCGCGCAACTTATTCATAAGCGCATATGAGGCCGGCATAGCTTCTTGGCGATAACTCTGGTGAAGGAAATCTTCTGTAGCAGTGAGCAAAAGATCTGGGCGAATTGTTAGGGCCTGCATCATGATCGCTGTATTGGTGCTATTTCTCTGCGCATCTGCAAAAGGTATGGAATCAGGCAGCATGGTGCGCGCCTTCTTTGTTGCAAGCGGCGTGGATGGAATAAATGCCATCACCTTGATACGCGGATCAACCGGCAAATGGAGTGCGTGCGCAACCATCTTTGCCTTCACTTCATCTTGCCAAGCAACAGTTGCGCCACCATAAAGGGCTGCTGCCACATTATCTGGATGGCCTTCCATCTCATTAGCAAGATTTAAGAGAACTTCATCGCTCATCTTGTCAGCCCCAGTGAGAACCAATGAGCGAGAAAGTACCAAGCCGCCAATAATTGCAGATGCTGAAGAACCAAGTCCTCTTCCATGAGGAATGACATTGAGCGCACGAACTGCGATGCCTTTTGGCTTTCCACCTAAAAAGTCAAAACCTTTATACATCGCTTTAACCAAGAGATTCTTATCAGTGCGAGGAACTTCAGCAGCGCCTTCGCCGGTAACATCAATATCTAGTCCGCCTTCATCAAGAATTTGTGCGACGTAACGGTCATACATTCCAAAGGCTAGGCCAAATGAATCAAAGCCTGGGCCGAGGTTGGCAGAAGTTGCCGGTACCTGCACCTGAATTGGGTTAGCTTTAAAAGTTGGTTTCATTTTAAGCAAGACCTAACGCTTTAGCTGCAATCTTTGCATTGACAGGAACCACGACAGGCTTCTTTGCAGCCTCTAGTGCGTAAGGAATATCTTTTAATCCATGTCCTGTCACTGTAATAACAATTGTCTTGTCCTTAGGCAACTTGCCCGCCTTTTTGTACTTGATTAAACCTGCAAGACCAGCAGCAGATGATGGCTCCACGAAAATTCCTTCTTTAGCTGCAATTAAACGATATGCCGCCAAGATTTCGCGATCTGTTACTGAATCGATTACTCCACCAGACACATCGCGGGCTTCTACCGCCTGTTGCCATGATGCTGGATTTCCAATGCGAATCGCCGTTGCGATTGTCTCTGGGTTCTTAACAACTTTACCTTTAACGATTGGCGCAGCACCGGATGCTTGGAATCCGTACATCATCGGGAGTTTTGTTGTTAACCCATCCTTGTTGTACTCCTTGTAGCCTTTCCAGTATGCGGTTATGTTTCCGGCATTACCTACTGGAAGTGCATGAATATCCGGCGCATCACCCAACATGTCTACAACTTCAAAACTGGCTGTCTTTTGGCCCTCGATGCGGAATGGGTTAACTGAATTAACCAGTGCTACTGGGTAATTTTCTGAAAGTTCACGCGCAAGCGTCAAGCAATCATCAAAATTTCCATTAACTTGCAAAATTGTTGAATCATGAATTACTGCTTGGGCAAGTTTTCCCATTGCGATTTTGCCTTTGGGAATAAGAACAGCTGGACGCATTCCGGCCTTAACCGCATAAGCCGCAGCTGATGCAGATGTGTTACCTGTTGATGCACAGATAACTGCCTTTGCGCCATCTTCAGCCGCCTTTGAAATCGCCATTGTCATTCCGCGATCCTTAAATGAGCCTGTTGGATTTAGGCCTTCGTACTTTATCCAAACATTGTTGCCCAAAAGTTCAGAGAGATTGCAAGCGTAAATGAGTGGAGTCCCACCTTCGCAAAGTGTGACAACGGGAGTCTTTGCGGAGACTGGTAAGCGATGGCGATATTCCTCAATAACTCCGCGCCATTGATGCGCACCAGTCTTCTTTGAAAAAATTCCCATTATGCAATCGCACCTTCAACTCGGATAACGCTAGAAATCTTATTGACAATTTCCATCTTCTTGAGAGCTTCAACAGTAGCTTTGAGCTCTCCTTCTGTTGCACGGTGGGTCACAATGATGAGCTCAGCATCGCTATCTCGTCCATTTTGATCCACAGTCTGAATAGAGACTCCTTGAGAAGCAAAACATTGTGCAATCGCAGCTAGAACGCCTGATTTATCTTCAACTTCAAGGCGAATAAGGAACTTAGTCTTCGTTGTTTCAATCGGAGCAATGTCTCGATCGGCATAATCTGTCTCGCGCTGCCCAATTGAATTAAGGGCAATGTGGCGAGAAACAGCAACTATGTCGCCCAAAATTGCAGATGCAGTTGGTTGCCCGCCAGCACCGCGTCCATAGAACATAAGTGGACCGGCCGATTCTGCTTCGACAAAGACTGCGTTAAATGCATCTCGTACCGAAGCCAATGGGTGGCTCTTATGAATCATCACTGGATGAACACGGACAGAGATTTCATCAGCAGGGGTGAGTTCTGAGATGGCTAGCAACTTAATGACGTGATCCATTGATTTTGCGATGGAAACATCTTCTAGAGTGATTTTCGAGATTCCTTCGCGGTACACATCATCAACTGTGACGCGCGTATGAAAAGCCAAGCCAGAGAGAATCGCTGCCTTGGCTGCTGCGTCAAAACCTTCGATATCTGCAGTTGGATCTGCCTCGGCATAACCTAACTTCTGAGCTTCCTTAAGGACATCGGCAAATTCACGATTGTCTTCATGCATCTTGGTCAAGATGTAATTTGTTGTGCCGTTAACAATTCCCATCAATCTAACAACATGGTCACCCGCAAGTGAGTCACGGAGCGGGCGAATAATTGGAATCGCACCAGCTACAGATGCCTCGTAGTAAATATCTTCACCCTTGGCGTAGGCGGCACTAAAGAGGTCGGCGCCGTGACTGGCCAGCAAAGCCTTGTTGGCAGTCACGATAGATTTACGATTATTGATTGCTAGCAGCGCTAGTTCGCGCGCTGGCTCGATACCACCCATCACTTCAACGATGAGATCAATCTCTGGATCATTAACAATTGAAAACGGATCGGTCGTGAACAGAGATGGGTCAAGACCTTCGTAGGGTTTAATCGTGCGCACCGCAATACGAGCCAATTCAATCTTGACGCCAGCTCGAGTTGATAACTCCTCAGTATCTGCCAACAGGAGGCGGGCTACCTGGCTGCCAACGACGCCGCAGCCGAGCATGCCAATGCGAACTGGTTTATCTGCGGGGCTCATAAACCTATTCTTTCACATCAAGGGCGAGTAAATCTTCCTCATTTTCTCGGCGCACAATTACGCGGGCTTTTCCATCTTTTACTGCAACTACAGGTGGTCTTGGCACGTGGTTGTAATTACTTGCCATGCTGCGGCCGTATGCGCCAGTGGCCGGCGTTGCAATCAAATCTCCAGGGGCAATATCTGCCGGTAATTGGATCTCATTAATAATAATGTCACCCGTCTCGCAATGTTTTCCAACTAGTCGAGAAAGAGTTAATGGTGCACTGCTCAGACGTTGTGCAATTACTGCTGTGTATTCGGCGCCATAAAGAGCGGGACGTGCATTATCACTCATGCCGCCATCAACTGAAACATATTTGCGAATTACTCCAGAGTCTATTTCGACATCTTTTACAGTTCCAACTTCATAGAGCGTAAACATGGTCGGCCCAACAATGTTTCGACCTGGCTCCAAAGAAATTAAAGGAATCTGTAGAGAGTATTTCTTGCAGGCGTCATCGACAGCTTTGCCGATCGCAGGAAGAACATCACTCGGTTCAACTGTCACATCGCCAGTCACATAGGCAATACCAAATCCCCCACCGAGATCAAGCTCTGGAAGTTCAACCTTGTATTCATCGCGATACCTTGCCATAAATTCCATGAGGCGATCGGTTGCGATCTCGTGCGCATCGGAACCAAATATTTGAGAACCGATATGACAATGCACTCCGCGAAGTTCTAGTTCAGGGTGTTCTCGTACTTTCTGCACAGCGCTCCAAGCAGCCCCTGAGGCGATTGAGAATCCGAATTTCACATCTTCGTGTGCAGTAGAAATCTTCTCGTGTGTATGGGCTTCAATGCCTGGAGTGAGTCTGAGCATGACTGCTTGGCGCTTTCCATGTTTCTTGGCAGCTGCAGCAACTCTTTCAATTTCAAAGAGAGAATCCATCACAATGGTTTTTACACCGACGGCAACAGCGCGATCAATCTCAGCAACTGATTTATTGTTACCGTGAACCTCGATGCGCGCTGGATTGATGCCACCAGCGAGAGCGACGGCTAATTCTCCACCCGTACACACGTCGATTCCGATTCCAATTTCTTCAATCCATTGGGCCACTGAAGTACTAATAAATGACTTTGCTGCGTAAAAGATTGTGCCGGCATGGTCTCCAAACTGATCTCGAAGACCATTGTTCCAAGCGATTGCACGCGATTTAAATGCATCTTCATCCAAGAAGAATGCAGGAGTGCCAAATTCTTGCGCCAACTTTGCTGCTGGAATTCCTGAAAGATGAAGCACTCCAGACTCAAATGAAACGTTCTTTGACCACATAGCTACATCCTCTCCGGTGCGCTGACACCTAAGAGATCAAGACCATTCGCCAATACTTGCATTGTTGCAGCGCATAGCGCAGCGCGCGCTGAGTGAACAGCAGTTGCGACTTCATCTCCCAATGGCAGAACGCGGCAATCTGCATAGAAGCCGTGATAAACGCCCGCCAACTCTTCCAGGTAGCGGGCAACGCGGTGTGGTTCGCGGAATTCTGCTGCACTTGCAACAACACGTGGGTACTCGGCAAGGGCGCCAAGTAATTCGTTCTCGCGGTCATGTACTAACTGCGTTGGGTCGAAGGTATCGAGCTCTGCACCAATCTTGAGTTCTTTGGCGCTGCGCAGTACCGCAGCGATACGCGCGTGCGCATACTGCACGTAGTAGACGGGATTTTCGTTGGTGTTACGGCGTAAGACATCAACATCCATCACCATTGGTGTATCTACCGGATAGCGAATAAGTGTGTAGCGAGCTGCATCTACCCCAACTTTTTCGACAAGTTCTTCGAGAGTAATAATGGTTCCAGCGCGCTTAGAAAGCTTAAGTTCTTCGCCGCCCTCCATGATCTTTACCAATTGGCCAATCATGATTTCGACGTTGTAGTTAGGGTTATCGCCCGCACAAGCTGCGGTGGCTTTGAGGCGATGGATATAGCCATGATGATCTGCGCCCAACATGTAGATGCAGATATCAAAGCCACGCTCGCGCTTGTTAATGTAATAGGCAGTATCAGATGCGAAGTAGGTAAGGTCGCCATCTTCTTTAACAATGACGCGATCTTTATCATCACCAAAATCTGTTGTGCGTAGCCAGACTGCACCAGCCTCTTCAAAGACATGGCCTTGCGAACGCAGCTTTTCAAGGCCGTGCTCAACCGCACCTGATTCATGGAGCGAGCGTTCAGAGAACCAGACATCAAAAGATGTATGGAAAGTTTCAAGAACGCGCTGTTGTTGCGCCAATTGAACTTTATAGGCAGCCTCGCGAAATTCTTCTGCTGTTGCAATCTTGGGATTGGCTGCCAAAACTTCTTTCGCTAATTCTGTAATGTAATTTCCTTGGTAACCATCTTCTGGAATCGGTTGGCCAGTGGCTGCTGCTTGTACTGATTGTCCGAAGAGATCCATCTGGCGACCTCGATCATTGATGTAAAACTCGCGTGTTACGGCAGCTCCTGCCGCGCTAAGTACTCGACCCAGGGCATCTCCCACCGCTGCCCAACGTGTGTGTCCCAAGTGCAGTGGGCCAGTTGGATTTGCGCTGATGAATTCAAGATTGATTGCGACTCCATGTAAAGCCTTGCCTCGGCCGTACTCTTTTTTATTTGTAAGAATCGTCCGTACGAGTTCTGCCTGTGTTGCGCGGTTGAGTGTGATGTTAATAAATCCTGGGCCGGCAATATCTACAGCGCTTACGCCAACAATCTTTGCAATCTCCGGAAGGAGAACTTCGGCAACTTCGCGCGGGCTCTTGCCAGCCTCCTTTGCCAATTGCAGCGCTATCGAAGTGGCGTAATCGCCATGATCGCGGTTCTTGGGGCGCTCAAGAGTGATAGTTGCGGGAACTTGGCCTGTGAACCCCGCGGCAGCGAAGGCGCGCGTAACTGCCGCCTGTACATCGGCCGATAGTTGATCTGTAAGCGAGGCTTCCACTTGGCAAGGTTAGCGGTTCGCCTTCATCGCAGGAGAGTTTGTTACTTGTGCAGTAGTACCTCTAATCTTGGCCATGCCGCGGGAGTGGTGAAATGGCAGACACGCAAGTCTTAGGAACTTGTGCTCCGGCGTGCGGGTTCAAGTCCCGCCTCCCGCACCAAAATTTACGATTGAATATATCTATGGCTAAACAATCTCCAGCTAAGGCTAAGAAGCTGAGGGGCGAAGCCATGCGCGCTGCAGCAGAACGAAGAGCAGCAAAAGCTGCATCTCGATGTGAGGTAACTCGAGGAGAAGTAGATCTCGATGCCTATGCGCAGGTTGATGGCGTTTGGCGCGAACTAGGTTTGGCGGCGCCCGCGCGAAGAGCCCTGATTGATGATGGGTACTACAAGTTGAGCGACCTACGAAAAACATCTCTCGATGCCATCAAGGATCTCCATGGCATGGGGCCAAATGCCATTCGCATTATCACGAGCGCTATGAAGAAGGCTGATCTCTCCTTCAGAAAGTGAACCTGCAAGTTCTTTGCAAAGAAGACTCAACTGCAATTTTTCATTTGCGCATCGACTGTATAAAGTTTGTTGTGTTCACGAGTTCTACGTATTAGCCCCGGCTCAGTAGACGGCAACCCTCCACCGCGGTGGGGTGCTCCGGGTGACGAACAGGTCAGGAAACTGGCAAGTGCGGTTGATTCATATATCTCTCTCACTCGCCAACAACTGACACCTACTGCGATGGAGAAAAAATGTCTAACAACTGGTCTTTTGAAACTCTGCAGATTCATGCAGGGCAGACTGCCGACCCAACCACTGGAGCTCGTGCACTGCCGCTTTATCAAACTACTGCATACCAATTCCGCGATACAACACATGCGGCTAATCTCTTTGGTTTAGCAGAGCTTGGAAATATCTACACCCGCATCATGAACCCAACTCAAGATGCTGTTGAACAGAGATTGGCCGCCCTCGAAGGCGGTGTTGCTGCACTTCTACTTGCTTCAGGATCTGCTGCGACAACATTTGCAGTTCTCAACGTAGCCGAAGCTGGCGACCACATTGTTTCCAGCCCAAGTCTTTACGGTGGAACTTACAACCTCTTCCATTACACGCTACCAAAGTTTGGTGTTGAAGTTACTTTCGTGGAAGATCCAAGTGATCCAGAATCTTGGAAGAGGGCAGTAAAGCCAAATACCAAGGCTTTCTTCGGTGAGACTATTGCTAATCCAAAGAATGAAATCCTTGATATCAAGGCCATCGCTGATGTTGCTCACTCTGTTGGTGTTCCACTTATTGTTGATAACACCGTGGCGACACCATATTTAATTAAGCCAATCGATTTCGGCGCCGATGTTGTAGTCCACTCAGCGACTAAATTCTTATCAGGCCATGGAAATGCTGTAGTTGGAGCAATCATCGACGCTGGCAAGTTTGATTACGCAAAGCATCAAGAACGCTTCCCAGGATTTAACCAGCCAGACCCTAGCTACCACGGCCTTGTTTACGCACAAGCACTCGGTGTTGGTTCTGCATTCGGTGCGAACCTGTCATACATCTTCAAGATTCGCTTGCAACTACTCCGCGATGTAGGAGCCGCAGTTTCACCGTTTAACGCATGGTTACTTGCGCAAGGTCTTGAAACCCTCTCATTACGAATCGAGCGACACATTGAGAATGCGAAGGCTGTAGCAACCTGGCTAGAAGCCCATCCTGATGTAGAGAAAGTTAACTACGCTGCCTTGAAATCCTCGCCGTGGAATGCGCTGGCAACCAAGTATGCGCCCAAGGGACCTGGAGCTGTTCTCTCATTCGAGCTCAAGGGTGGGGTCGAAGCAGGCAAGAAATTTGTCGAATCCTTAGTCCTCTTTAGCCATGTGGCAAATATCGGTGATGTGCGTTCGCTCGTGATTCACCCTGCAACCACAACTCACTCGCAACTATCGCCTGCAGAACAGTTAGAGGCTGGTGTTACTCCAGG
The DNA here is from genome assembly GCA_029977785.1 of Actinomycetota bacterium. Classification (GTDB taxonomy): domain Bacteria; phylum Actinomycetota; class Actinomycetes; order Nanopelagicales; family Nanopelagicaceae; genus Planktophila. The sequence continues at coordinate 17,409 of JAPOKG010000018.1, forward strand.
GCTAGTTCGCTTAAGTCTTGGCCTAGAAAATATTGAAGATATAAAAGCTGATCTACAGATTGGCTTTACTGCAGCAAAGGGTTAATGACTTACAGAATAAAGCTATAGAGAAGTAACAGGCCGCCGCCAGCGATTGCAATCGCAGCGGCGGTCTGTGTTTGTAGCCAGCGCTTGCCAAATCCTGTAAATGAAAGTGCAAAGAGAAGTGCGCCCGGAATGATTAAGACCAAACTCTTGGAAAGATTCGCTTCAGCGCCGGTTTGGTAACGCAGATTGATAAGGCCAGCAGCAAGGGCTGCGTAGGCGGCCATTCTGTAATTATTAATGCGGTGCGTATTCATAGTGTGAGTGTAAAGCAGAAGGGCGCCGGTTTCCCGACGCCCTTCTGTTAATTGCCTATCACTTAGTGATCTGCTGCCATGCCTTCAGCATGTGACTTCATGCGTGCGATCTTCAAGATTGTAAGACCGAATACGCACTTCGCTAGAACGTCAGCGATTGTGTATCCAACCTGTACAGCAACGAATGATGATGCTGATTCATCTCCAACAATGTTGAAGATGTAGGCGATTGGATATACACCCCATGTTGCGATGAGAAGAAGACGCAAACGTCCTACAGTCTCTGCAACGCCAGCTGGCTGGCGCTCAAGTGACTTACCAAGCTCTACGAAGAGGATGTAGAGGATGTAGAGGAATGGGATTGTTGAAAGAACACCGTAAAGAACCTGTGTGTTCTGATCTGATGAGATTTCGCCTGGGTAACCAAGTGCGATCATCGCAGCTGAAGCAGGAACCAAACGAGTAATGAGTGAGCGTGAAACTTCCTTAGCTAGTGCAAGCACTGCAATTACTTCTACAAGTAGAAGTGGAACAGTGAGTAGCCAGTCAACGTAGCGGTATGCCTCGTTGAATGCGCCCTGCTCGCCTGACACGTTTACTGCCATACCTTCTGATGCTTCACCGAAAGAATTGAAAATTCTCCAGTAGTGGTAGCCAGCGATGAAAGTAACCATTGATGACATCACGAGTGCATTGCGGTACTTAGGCAAAACGCGTGACTGCGACACCAATGTATAAATGGTGCAGGCAAGCATTGAAACCAAACCAAATGAAAATACGTTATAAACGAGGTTCCATTCTGAGCTGTTCAGTGTTACTGACATGTATTAAGCCTCCGTGAGTGCTTTTCTGGCTGGAC
>JAPOKG010000019.1 GCA_029977785.1 Actinomycetota bacterium
GAAATAGAGGAGTAAAAATAATCTCTTGCCCTTCTTGCGCAAGGCAAGCATTTCAAGTTATAGATACAGTAAAAATTTTAGAAGAAAAATTATCTCATATTACAACCCCCATAACATTATCTATCATAGGCTGTGTTGTAAATGGACCTGGCGAGGCCGCATTAACAGATGTTGGTATTACAGGTGGAGGTAAGGGAAATAATATGCTTTATTTATCTGGTATTCAGAGTGAAAAAGTTTTAACAGATAACATAATTTCAAAAGTGATTGAAGAAGTTGAAAAAACTGGAGATGCCGAGGCTTACGTCAAGGGAATTCTTGATCGCAAGGAACGTCTGATGGGATTTGGTCACCGCGTCTATCGCGCCGAAGATCCACGCGCACGCACACTTCGCCGTACGGCAAAAGAACTCAAAGCTCCGCGCTACGAAGTTGCAGAAGCGCTTGAAAAAGCAGCCCTCAAAGAACTTCGTGAGCGCCAACCAGATCGCGTACTTGAAACCAACGTTGAATTCTGGGCGGCAATCATGTTGGACTTCGCAGAAGTTCCGGCACCTCTCTTTACTTCCATGTTTACTGCAGCTCGTACTGCAGGATGGTCTGCACATATCCTGGAACAAAAGCGCACTGGCCGTTTGATTCGTCCATCTGCTCGCTATGTTGGAAAGGCTCCTCGTAAGCCTGAAGATGTAAAGGGCTGGGACGCTTCAGTCGAACAGCTGCATAAGTAGCCTTTAATGTCTGTGCGAAATATCGTCTGGTTTCGCAGAGACCTGCGCGTAGGTGATCATCCAGCGCTCAACGCAGCAATCGCAGGTAGCGATGAAATCGTTCCTGTCTTCATCCTTGATAAGGCACAAATTGCTGAAGCAGGCGACAAGTTGCTGGCATATATGGGGCAATCACTTCGGGCACTCGACGAATCGTTAGGTAATTGCCTGCACATCATCGAAGGTGATCAAGTAGAAGTATTGCAAGAACTTATCGAGATGTATGGCGTATCTGAAGTACATATCTCAGATGAATATGAACGATACGGCGCAGCGCGTGATGCGCGCGTAGAAGCAGCGGGAATTAAGTTGGTTCGTACCGGAAGCCCTTATGCAGTAGCCCCTGGCCGCGTTGTAAAGCCAAGTGATGCAACGCCGTATCGCGTCTACACACCTTTCTATCGCGCATGGTGTGCACATGGTTGGCGCGCACCGGCTAAGACGCCCACAAAAATTCCAGCGGTGAAGCCTCCGGCTAAGTACCGCGCTTTTCCAGATTTTCCTATGCCGGCTGGCGTTAACGTGATTGCAGCAGGTGAAAAGGCAGCCCTTGCTCGCTTTAAAGAATTTACTAAAAAAGGTTTAGATAGTTACGACGAGAATAGAAATTTTGCTGCCATTGATGGCACCTCAAAGATGAGTACCTATCTTAAGTTTGGCGAAATCCATCCACGTACTTTGTTGGCCGGTCTTGGTGAAAGTAAGTCTCACGACACTTTCCGCAAAGAGATAGCTTGGCGCGAATTTTATGCAGATGTTCTCTTTAACAATCCAGATACCGATACCGAGTATTACGCCAAGCAGTTTAAGGCGATGCGTTATGACAAGCCAGGTAAGCAATTTCAGGCTTGGTGTGATGGCAAGACCGGTTATCCATTTGTAGATGCTGCCATGCGACAGCTTGTCCTTGAAGGTTGGATGCATAACCGCACGCGCATGGTTGTCGCCTCATTCTTAGTTAAAGACCTTCACCTCGAATGGCAGCTGGGTGAGCGCTTCTTTGCTCAGCATCTTGTTGATTACGACGTTGCCTCAAATGCTCATGGGTGGCAGTGGACAGCTGGCACTGGCACAGATGCCTCCCCTTATTACCGAGTCTTTAATCCCATCGAACAAGGTCGACGATTCGACGAAAACGGCGATTACATTCGCAAATATGTTGCAGAACTGGCCCACTTAAGCGCCTCTGAAATCCACGAACCGTGGCTATTTCTCGATGGATATTCACATGGATACCCAGAACGCATCGTGGATCATGCACTCGAGAGAGTTGAGTCACTCGAACGGCTAAAAGAGATCAAGGTAGAAAAAGCCGAACAGCCTATTAAGAAGAAAAAATAGCGTTTTCTTGCATCTGCAAACAGTTAGCGTTTTTACATTCTCAATATTTCTCTTTATCTTTCTCACCTAGTAACAACTAAGCGGAAGGGTAAGTCACGATGTACTTTATTAAGCGTCGCATTATTGACTACTGCCGCATTAACAGCACTAGCTGCTGTCTTTAAGTTATACCTCAAACCTTTTTAGTTTTTACCTTAAATCAAATTAACTCTTAGAAATGGAAAAATAATGTCTATCTTGAAGAAAGTACTTGCAGCAACAGTCGTTGCTGGACTCGTTTCAACTGTTGGTGTGGTCCCAGCAAGCGCTGCGCCAAAGAACCAGGCTCGCGCGGTGGCCCAGCCAGATTGGTTGGAAGCAAACCTTGATAACCCAAAGGTTCGTATCATCGAAGTAAGCACTGAGCCAGGAGTTTACGAGCGTGGCCACATTAAGAATGCAATTAAGTTTGTATGGCACACAGATCTTGTTGACACTGTAAACCGCGACATCATCAACGCCAAGAACTTCAGCAAGTTGGTGCAGAAGGCTGGCATCAGCGATGACACCACTGTCGTTCTCTATGGAGATAAGAACAACTGGTTTGCTGCCTGGGGCGCATGGATCTTTAATATTTACGGCCAGAAGGATGTTCGCGTCCTTGATGGTGGACGTGTGAAGTGGGAGAAGGATGGCCGTGCACTAACAACAGCTGTGCCTACATTTGCTCCAGGTAACTTCTCGGTTTCCAAGGGAGATAAGTCTCTTCGTGCAACTTTGATCAATGACGTTCTTCCAGTAGCAAAGAAGCGCGCCAAGGCAACTTTGGTTGATATCCGAGGTGCTGATGAATACAACGGCAAGATCTTTGCAGCTCCAGGATTTCAGGAACTTGCAGTTCGCGCAGGCCACATCCCAGGTGCAATCAATGTGCCTTGGGGACTTAACGTTAATGCCGATGGAACCTTTAAGACTGTGGCAGAGCTAAAGAAGCTCTATGCAGATAAGGGCATCGATGGAAAGCAGGACATCATCACCTACTGCCGTATCGGAGAGCGCTCATCACTTACATGGTTCGTGCTCAATGAAATCCTTGGCTACAACGTCAAGAACTACGACGGTTCATGGACTGAATACGGAAACTCTGTCGGTGTTCCAATCGTTAACAACGCTGGAACCATTTGGGGAGCAGCGTAATTTCAATTAATCCACAGCAGAGCAGCAGTCCCAGCACCATCGGGGCTGCTGCTTCTGCCTGGACTCGTGCAGAAAAAATTCGCACTGCAATCTCATTTGCAGTAATTGCAGCGCTTCTACTGACTGCATTTATTCTTTCGTCAAATACCAGCAATGCAACAGCGCCGATTTCTCTATTAATCGGAATCAGTTTGGGGCTCTTACTCGAACGAGGTCGTTTCTGTTTCTTCTGCATCTTCCGGGACGGGATTGAAGATAAGAACACAACGCCCTTTCTCTCTGTGCTCGTTGCTATTGCAACTGGATCAGTGGGTTATGCGCTGATTTTTGGTCAGTTCTTACCTGATACAACAACAGATCGCTTGCCACCTGCTGCCCACATCGGACCGGTCAGTTGGGTCTTGGCACTTTCTGCCTTTACCTTTGGAATTGGTATGGCGCTCTCAGGCGCATGCATCAGCGGCCACTTATATCGATTGGGCCAAGGTTATTTACGTGCAATACCTGCGCTCATCGGAACCCTCGGTGGATTTGTTCTTGCATTCCTTACCTGGAATTGGTTCTACCTCAACGCAATCGCTGATGCGCCAACTCTGTGGTTGCCGCATTACATTGGCTATTCAGGTTCGCTCGTTCTCACACTTACTGTTCTTTTGGCACTGGCAATCTTTGTAATGAAAAAGGGCGTTAACTCAGAGCCAATTAGAAGTATCGCCAGCACGCTTTCCTTGAGCCAAACACTTAAAAAATTAATCTTTGAACGCTGGAGCCCAATCACGACAGGTTTGTTGGTTGGCGTTGTTGGCACTGTGGCATACCTGCGCGTTGAACCACTTGGCGTTACACGTCAATTAAGCACAACTGCACGCACCTTTATGGACTCCAATGGAATTGGACCCGAGACCCTTACAGGCCTCGATCGCATGGCAGGTTGTATTGCAGTCGTCTCGCAGGCGCTGACCAATAATGGCTGGCTCGCTATCGGCATTATTGGATCTTCATTTGCAGCAGCTTTTGCGGGTGGACGTTTCAAACCTTCACGACTTACAGTGACAAATACCGGTACAGCTCTGCTTGGTGGAGTCGCCTTGGGTTGGGGATCTATGACCTCACTCGGTTGCACCATAGGTGTATTGCTATCAGGTACTCAAGCATTTGCAGTTTCTGGATGGATCTTCTTTATCTTTGTATTCCTAGGATCTTTTGTAGGAATTAAGTTAAAGCTTCATAAGACTGGCTGAGCGCGCACAACTCCAACTCCGCTGCGCTTTGCTTCATACATCGCAGCATCTGCTCGCTCTAGCGCGTTATGAGAACCATCATTTTGCACATGGCCGATGCTCACACCAATCTTGACGGTGTTGCCCTCAATCACGAATGGATAGCTAAGCGTTGCTTCCAGCGCATAGGCAGTTTCCAGAGTCTGCTCGTATGTGCCGTTGACCAAGACTCCAAATTCATCGCCGCCTAATCGGGCAAGGACTGCGCCCGTAGGAAGTGAGCGACTGAATCTTTGCGCCACTTGCTGCAGCACCAAATTGCCAAACTCGTGGCCATATTGATCATTGACTGGTTTGAATTGGTTGAGATCAAGTAAAAGCAGAGCCCCTTCGCTCTTTGAAAAAGTTTCTAAATCTGCAATCAAACGCCTGCGATTAGGAAGACCAGTTAATTCATCGGTGCGTGCTAATACCTTCTCTTCGCCTAAATTTCGCGCCTGCCTAATAACAATAGTCATGCGGATAAATGCCAAGAACAAGGTTGCGATTGTGGGAGCGATGATGAAGATAGGAAATGCTCCAGGCACAAGTGCTGAATATGCAAGCAGAGTTGGGCTAATGAAGACAGAGATGGCAATAAAGATTGGATGGATGGTGATTTCGCGTCCATCGCGTGCGGGTATCGACCAGAATGAAAGAGCGATAAGAACTATTCCCAAAAGCAATCCATCATCGGTCAGTTGCCCAAATTGATAACTATCGTTGATGGCAAGCCAGAGAAAGAGAAGATCCGACAGACTAAAGAGTGCAAAACCTAGAAAGAGAAAGAGCGCTCTGGGATGTAAGCGATGTGTAATGGTGGCAACTGCAGAAAGTGTCAGCAGTAGTAAATCGCCGATAGGAAAGAGTAGAGAAAAGAATTGATCTTGTAAGTTAATCAGTGATTCTGGAAAGACCCTTGAGATAAAGAGCGCGGTAGCAATGGAGGAAATGCCAAGTCCGAAAATGGCAGCATCTAGTAGCTCGATTGGGTTGAGTTTTCGCCCTCTAGTTACCACTCGCGGTAGGGCAATCAGCGCAAAGGGATAGAAGAGTGTGTAGCAAATTTGTGCCAGTAAATCTGAGCTTTCGCTGGCGTTATAGAAGTTGCTGTAACTATTGAGCGAAGAGCCGATTCCCCAGAAAGAGATTGCCAAACATGTGCAGGCGAGTGCGATGGGATCGTTCATTAGTGTGGCTTGGGTAATCGCAATGACGGCGGCTAGCCAGATTACGTTGTACGCGAGTAAATCGATAAGAAGTGATTGCCCCGGAGAATAAATCTTCGCCGCAATATGGAAGGTCAGAAGCGCAGCCGGAAGCCATTTCACCGCTCGATGCATCTACAGATTAAATAAGTAAGGCCTCCACCTATAAATAGGGGAAGCCTTACTTCAAAGCTTGTTCTTTAGCGCTTTGTTAGAACCCCTTAGCGCAGAGAAGGCTGGCGGATGCGCGAGCATCAGTTGCATTTGCCTTCAACTGCTCTGGAGCAGATTGCAGAAGCGCCTTCTTAGATTCAAGGTCTTTAACCTGAGCGGCCAACTTAGTACGTGATCCGCTGAGAACTAAAACAGCATTTGCCAACTTGGATACAGCAGTTGCAAACTTCTGCTTATCTGCGGCGTTTGTCGCCGCGTTCATCTGAGCTTGGAATTGCGTTACCTGCGCACGAGCTTTTTCAAGAGCTGCTGTTGTGCTGGCAAGAGCAGTAGTTGCCGCAACATATTCAGTATCAAGTGCTGCTGTCTGATCAGCTACGTTGACCAAATCTTGTTGCGCTTTTGTTGCTGCCTGCCACTGCCTTGTTGCCGTAAGGCATTCAAATGAGAGCCAAGTAAGTTTTGCATTCTTTACCAATGGATTCTTCACACAACGGTACTTGTAGCCGTTAACAGTTGTCGTCGAATTTGCCTTTGAACAGGCGACTCCGTTGCTGACCTTCGCCGCTGCGCTTGCTGTCGGAGCGGTTACTCCAGTAAGAACGACAATCGATGAAAGTAGCGCGACCGATACTTTGCGAAACATGAAAACCTCCATTGGATACGTGGCTATGGTACCGAGGGAGTTTTAGAAAGTGAGCGTGACTTGGCGGTATCGCCATTGAATTTCATGTGAATTAGCACTGGTAATCGAGCCGCCATTGACCCTGTATGATTAAGCCATCGATGCATCCGCACCGATGTACTTCCCCCCAAAGTGAGCCGAATGGCCACTTACTTGCGAGTCTTATCAAGACCTAAGGTGGCGCTAGTTTCGAACTAGTTTGGCCATCTAACCGAGACGCGCTTGTCGTCTCGATTGGTGTCATTTTTCATGTCTCTACAAACACGTACTGCCGCGCCCGGAAAAGCTCGTCGCGCCGCCAAAGGAAAGCCTCGCCATACTGCAGCTCAAAAGGCAGCGAAGAAGGCAGCTCCAGCAAAGAAGTCCACATTCTCGAAGAAGGCTGCCCCTGCAAAGAGCGCAGCTCCTGCGAAGAGCGCTTCAACAAAGCGTTATTCAGATCGCGAAACGGTAACGAAGAAGGAAGTTCGCTTGGCCGATCGCTCTAAATTGCGCGCGCAGCGTTTCCAAGAACGCACCGCTTCGAAGTCAAAGAATATTGAAGGCGCACCAAAGGGAAATCCAAAGCAGAGCCGCGAAGAGCGCACCTTTGCAAAGCCACCTCGTAAGGCGCCATCACGCGCTGCCAAGTTTGTCGCAGAACGCACCGAACGTGCAGAGCGTCCTTTCAAGGCTGATCGTCCATTCCGTCCAGAGCGCAGAGCACAGAGCGATACTCGTCCAACAACTCGTCGCGAAGCTGTAAAGGCAAAGATTGCTCGCACTGATGATGGTCGTCCAAACTTTATTCCGCAGAAGCGCGAAAAATTTAAACCAGGTGCGCCACGTCGAGCCGATTCTGCTCGCACTGCTCCGGTTCGTGATCGACGTGAGTCCTTTGTTAAGACTCGCTCAAATGTCGCAACAGATTTCGGTGCCGATGACAATTACATCTCCGTCAATTTGGCTGATGCCAATCTTGTCGAAGCTACGCCACGAACAGAAGTAACCACAACATTCCGCGAACTAGGAGTTACGCCGGCACTGGCTAATGCACTCAATGCACAAGGCATTACCCAGCCATTCCCAATCCAGATCGCAACACTTCCTGATGCGCTCGCCGGCCACGATATTTTGGGGCGCGGTCAGACTGGTTCAGGAAAGACTCTGGCATTTAGCCTTGCCTTGCTCACAAATATTTCAGATAAGGTCGCGCGCCCTCATAAGCCACTGGCTCTTATCTTGACCCCTACCCGCGAACTTGCGCAGCAGATTGATGAAGTACTTCGCCCGCTTGCGCGCGCAGTCGGACATGAATCAGTCGTTATCGCAGGCGGAATGCCATATGCAAAGCAGATCACTGCAATGCGCAAGGCAACAGCGATCTTGGTTGCAACTCCAGGACGTCTTATCGACTTGCTCAATAAAAATGAAGTTCAGCTTGATCAATTACAGATTACTGTTCTTGACGAAGCAGATCAGATGGCGGATATGGGATTCCTTCCAGTTGTGAAGGAAATTCTTGATCAGGCAAATCTTGATGGACAGCGTCTTCTCTTCTCAGCAACTCTCGATCGCGGTGTTGATTCATTGGTACGTCAATATCTCAAGAATCCAAAGACTCACTCATTGCAAAATGATCGTGCCTCGGTTTCTACGATGGAGCACCATGTTTTGCAGATGCATCCTGGCGATAAAGATGACATCACTTCACAAATCGCTGCACGTAACGGAAAGACAATTCTCTTCGTCAAGACGCAGCGTGGTGCAGATCGCCTTGCCGACAAACTTGCTAATGCAGGTGTTCCAGTTGGTGCTTTGCACGGAGGTAAGTCACAAGCGGTCCGTACCCGCACCTTGGCTCTCTTTAAGGAACAAGAAAATTCAGCACTTGTAGCAACAGATGTGGCAGCCCGCGGAATCCACGTTGACGGAATTTCACTCGTCGTACATGTTGATCTTCCGCAAGATCATAAGGATTATCTCCACCGCTCTGGTCGAACAGCGCGCGCTGGTGAATCAGGAACTGTTGTCACTCTGTCATCCGCAAAGAGCCAGCGCGCTGTCACAGGTCTGCTCTCTCGCGCAGGAGTAACGCCGAAATTTCATGATGTTCGCCCATTGGATGAGAAGCTCATGGCCATTACCGGCGCACAAGAGCCATCGGGAATTCCATATGTCGCGCCCATCGTTGAACGTAAAGCTCCACAACGTTCTGGCGGAGGCCGCCGCGGTGGATACCGTGGTGGTGCCAGCCGCCGCGGGCGTTAAGTTCGCTGCTTCTTGCGGATATTCATTCCGATATTGCGAACAAATTTTCTTGGTGCCAGTGAAATTACTGCAACGAGTAATTTGTATTGCCAACCTGGAATACTGACTGGCTTATTGGCTTGAGCATCCTTCCAAGATTGCTCTACTAATTTATCTGCGTTCAGCCACATAAAGTTGGGAAGACCGCTCATCTTCATTTTGCCGCGCTGATGAAATTCGGTTCGGGTAAAGCCAGGGCAGAGAGCCGAAACTTTGATATTGGTGTTCTTCAATTCAGTATTCACTGCTTCAGTAAGAACAGTGAGATAAGACTTCGCTGCGCTATATGTGCCTCCGGCAATAAAGCTGGCAACGGATGAAACATTGATAATCGTTCCAGAGTTACGCTCCTTCATTCCCGGCAAGATCACATGCATCAAACGCATAGGCGTACGTACCAAGACATCCAAAAGCTCTTGCTCTGCAACCAGTTCACTTGTAGTGAATGAGTACTTGATACCAAATCCAGCGTTATTGATAAGTACTTCAATGGGATAAGTGGCGATGTAATCTTCAACAGCTTTGCATCCTGCTTCTGTAGAAAGATCAGCCGGCAGCACAAAGGTTTGAATTCCAAATTTTTCGCGCAAAGTTGCGGCACGTTCATGCAATCGCGCTTCATCGCGAGCTACCAGCGCGATGTTGTATCCCTTAGCGGCTAAAAGGCGGGTGAAACTCTCGCCAATTCCGGCTGTTGCGCCAGTGACGAGAGCCCACCCTTGTGAAGTCATCAGACCACAATCCCCTTTGTATCTTCTTCTCGAATATGCCAAGAAGAACCGTACTCAGCAATTAAATCCAAAAATGGCTTAGGTGCAAACCATTCAGGGCCATTGACGCCTTCTGGTTGCCAAACGCCTTTATGAATTAATTCCATAGCAATCACTGGGTTGATAGCTGTCTGCCATACAACTGCTTGATCGCCGTAATTTTCCATCGACAAAGAATTATCGACAACGTTGTAAATGTAAACAGCCTTCGGCTTACCTTCTTTATCAAGCCCTTTTACCAACGTTCCAGCACATGTCTTTCCGCGCATACGTTCACCCAGCGTTGCTGGATCCGGTAAAGATGCAGCCAAGATATCGCGAGGAGAAACCTCAACGCCTTGTACGTTGATATGTTCCTTGCGATCCATACCGAGCATATGAATTGTCTTTAAGGTAGAGATAAATTCAGAGCCGAGTCCATATTTGAACTTAACTTTTTTAGCATCTACTTTCTGTGGAATAAGAACGACTTCTTCGTGCTCCACATTGACGCACTCAACTGGTCCAATTCCCTCAGGAAAATCAAAGACCTCAAGTTCGCTAAATGGTTCTGTGGTGTACCAACCGCGACCATCTTCCCAAACCAGAGGAGGATTGAGACATTCTTCGATAGTGGTCCAGATTGAAAATGAAGGAGCAAAGTCAGCTCCTTCAACAGTCAGGTTAGAACCATCAAAGACAGTGACCTCATCTAGACGTGAAAAGAGCTCGTCAGATGCATAACGCGCAAAGACATCGCTCATGCCAGGCTCAATTCCCATACCTACGACGGCGTAGATGCCACGTTCGCACCAGTTCCAGTCGCGTGCAAATTGTTCATCACCAAGCTTTACGCCAGTTTCGCTATTTGGGTAATGGGGATGTGGACGCGAAAGCGACATCGCCATATCCATGTAGTTCACATTTTCGATTTCGCATGCCAAAAAGATGGGCATTACATAACGCGGATCTACCGCGTTAACGACAATATCTGGGTTTGCCTTACGAATGAGAGCTCGGACATCTTCAAGTTCTGCGGCGTTCACCTCCGCTGCGGAGAATCGAGAGTCTTTTAACTTGGTTACGGCTGCTTCTGCGCGTGACAGATTGCGATCTGCAATGACCATTTCAGTGATAAATGATCGACGTGATGCGATATTTGCGATTGCACTGCCAACTCCGCCTGCGCCGATAACGAGCGCTTTCATGGGTGGCCTCTCATAGTTAGTTCTGCGCGCTTGTAATTAAGCTCGTTTAGGGAAGGCTAGCCGTACCGATAACCTTTGCCAAGCATCTTTGCTGTCGAAGATGTCACGTCCCCGTAGCTCAGTGGATAGAGCAACCGCCTCCTAAGCGGTAGGTCGCAGGTTCAACTCCCGCCGGGGACACTCACCTAAGATTCAATTATGAAATCAAAGATTGCGATATTTCTTTCAATTTTCGCAATCAGTTCTCAAGTCATTTTCGGTCAATCTCAAGCTTTGGCGCATAAGAAATCAAATAGAGACATCATCATTCACATCGTTGGTGATGTTCATGGCGAAAAAGCCATCAAGCGTGAGGCGCTGCCAACGCTCAAAAAGTATTTCAGATCAGGTGATCTCAACATCTTCAATCTCGAGACTGCAGTCACTGATGCGGATGTAAAGGAAGAGAAGGAATACAACTTCAAGACAGATCTTGCTTTCCTAAAAGCTCTTAAAGAGATTGGCTTTAACGTTGCAACAGTTGCCAATAACCACAGCTATGACTACGGGCTTCCAGGATTTATGGATACCTTGCAAAACCTTAAAGCTGCTGGAATTAGTTATGTTGGCGGTGGCAAAAATAGTGAGAGCGCTTATCACGGCCGGGTGTACAAAGTCAGAGGAATGCGGATCGGAGTTCTTGGTTTTGCAAGGTCAACGGCGGCCCCGATTCGATAGCTAAGAAAGATAAGCCAGGAATAACCGATGGTTACGATGCCCGTTCAACAGAGAGCGCCATAACCCATCTGCGTGAGCTCAGTGATGTGCTCATCATTCTGAGCCATTGGGGTGAAGAAGGATCTTTCTGCACTCGCGATTGGGAGATTGCCAGTGCTAAGAAATGGCTCACATTGGGCGCCGACATCATCGTCGGAAGCCACACGCATACTGTGCAACCAATAGCACTTGAAAAAAATAAGTTGGTTGCTTATTCCTTAGGTAATTTCATCTTCTATTCTTCAAAGATTGAAAATCGCACCACTGGAATATTGAAGATTCGCATTAGCCCAGAAAAGAAAATCAGCTATAAATTAATGCCATTTGTGATTAACAACCTAACCAAAGTGCCAGAACGCTCTTTTGCGACTACCTCTGCTGTCGCTGATTGCGAAAATCAGGCAAAGACAACGGTGCGATGACCGACAATAAAGATACGGTCTTCAGCAAAGAGCTTTACTGCGCGTGCTAAAACGCGGCGTTCGATATCGCGGCCAAGTGCAATCATCTCTTCAGGTGTTGCTGAATGAGTCACGTGAGCAACATCTTGTTCAATGATTGGACCTTCATCTAGATCAGCTGTAACAAAATGTGCGGTTGCGCCAATAATCTTTACGCCGCGGTCATGAGCCTGGTGGTAAGGCTTGGCGCCCTTAAAACCTGGCAAGAATGAGTGATGAATATTGATGATTTTTCCTGGCATCGCAGCACAGAAATCTTTAGAAAGAATCTGCATGTAGCGAGCTAGAACTACGAAGTCGATCTTGAGCTCAGTAATTTTGGCGAGCATGACTTTTTCTTGCTCGGCCTTATTAACTGGTGTTACTGGAAGATAAAGGAATGGAATCCCATGTGATTCAACAAGAGACTTAAGCTCTTCACGGTTTGAAATAACCAGTGGGATTTCGATAGGAAGTTCACCGAGTTCAAGCAGATACATCAAATCGCGTAGACAATGGCTCTCTTTAGTTACTAGAACTAGTGCGCGAGGCTTCTGCGCTGTTGGGCGAATATGCAAGGCTGGAGAAAACTTGCCGAGACCGTCGTGAAGGCTTGTCTGCGCAGCTTCTAGCCCTTGCGATGTTTCAAAGCGGGTACGCATCACAAAGGTATTGGTTGTGGTGTCGGTAAATTGTTGGTTCTCGATGATGTTGCCACCGCAATTGAGGACAGCAGATGTCATGGCATGCACGATGCCAGGCTGATCCGCACATTGCAGGGAAGCGATGAGATCCATTAGAGGATTCTAAAGGACTCTAGTGTTTTAAGGTAAATCGCTGCAGGCTCTTTGGCGCCCACCAATTGCGCTCACCCATAAGGCGCATCAAGGCAGGTACAAGTAGTGCACGAATCAGTGTGGCATCGAGAAGAACGGCAAGTGCTACACCGAAGCCCATGGTCTTAATGGATGTCACTCCACTTGTAACGAAAGCGGCAAAGACAACTGCAAGTAGAACTGCAGCTGCAGTAATGATGCGTGCAGAGCGCTGTAGACCCGTTGCCACAGATTCAACATTCGAACGACCTTCTAGATGCTCTTCGCGAATACGTGAAAGCAAGAAGAGTTCGTAGTCCATAGATAGACCAAAGACGACTACTGCAATCAAAATAACAATAGAAGTATCAAGGCTTCCGGTAACTGTGAATGAACCAACCAACCATTGCAAATTGCCGTCGATAAATACCCAGGTAAGTACTCCCATTGTGGCGGCAAGTGAAAGAACGTTGAGAACTACAGCCTTAATTGGCAAGATTATTGATCCGGTAAAGACGAAAACTAGAAGTAGGACGCTGATGGCAATCCAGCCAAAGGCCCAAGGCAAGGTGCGCGAAATACCATCTTGCGAATCCGTGTAATCGGCTGCAACGCCACCAATAAGAGTTCCGGCTGGCGCCTTCACATCACGCAGGTCATGAATTAGCTTCTGTGACTCTGGTGTACGCGGCAACATAGATTGGTAGGCAACTATTCGTACATCTTCGCCGATTACTTGAGGTGGAACGACTCCAACGATTCCTTCAACCTGTGAGATGCGATTTGCGTAGTCATTGAGCGCATCTACTTTATTTGCGCCATCAAAGGTAATAATTTCAATGGGAGTACCAGTCTGACCAGGGAATCTCTCAGTTTGAATCGCAGTAGCAATGGCTGCGGGGTTTGATGCCGGAAGCATGCGTGAATCACCTTGAGAGAAAGAAATATTCTGTAAAGGAGCTGCCATGATGCCAAGTGCGATAAGAGAGAGAAGCACAATTGGAACAGGGCGACGCATAACAAAGCGAGCAGTATCAGCCCAACGGCCATCTTCTTTAGGTTCCATTGCAGATTTACGAACCGGCCCTTTATTAATTCGCTTACCCATCATCGCCAGAATTGGCGGCAGGCCGAAGATGGCACCGACCACAGCGAGAGCTACAACTGAAACTCCTGCGTAACCGAATGATTTCAAGAATGGAAGTGGGAAGAAGGTAAGAGAGACCATTGTGACCAACACAGTGAGACCTGAGTAGAAGACTGTTTTTCCGGCAGTAGCCATCGTTGTGATTACCGATTCATCAACGCTCTTACCTTTTTTTAGCTCTTCGCGGAATCGATTGACCATCAGAAGCGCATAGTCGATACCTAATCCGAGCCCCATACCTGTAGTCAGGTTAAGGGAATACACGCTTACTGCTGTGAAGAGCGAGATCAAGTAGAGAATAAAGAATGCGCCAACGATCGCTGAAACTCCAACAATAAGCGGCATAGCAGATGCGGCAAGTGCGCCAAAGACAAAAGCAAGAAGAATAAAGGTCAGCGGAATTGAGATTGCTTCGGCGATTTTTAGATCGTCAGAAATCTTCTTTGTGATTGCATGTCCAACGACTGCGACACCACCTGCATATAGCCGCAGCCCATCGAACTCACCATCGTATTTTTCCTGGAAGAGTTTTCCAAGATCTTCACTGTCTGCAGAGAAGGCTTCACCCTTGCCAAAAACTAAAACATAGGCAGCTTTACCATCGGCAGATTTTAGATTGGCATCAGAACCAGCTCCCCAGAATGAAAGCGTTTTTGTGACTCCCTCTTCCTGCGCCATCTTCTTTTCTAGAGCAATTGCTCGTTGCGCAACCGCAGGATCTGTTACATCGCGATCACCGGCATCGATAACAACAACGACGGCAGGATCTTCTACCTTCAAGTCATCTCTTAAGTATTCGTAGACTTTATATGAGTCACTATTTGGGTCTGAGTAGCCACCTGAATCAAGGCGAGAGAAGATGAGTGAACCGACAGCGCCAGCTAACAGTATTCCAATAACAAAGAGAGCAACTGCAGCTTTTCGGTAATTAACGAGTACTCGACCTAGATTCTCAAACATAGACCTAATTATGGTGGAAGTGCCTATCTGACTCTAATTAAAGTGAGATGATTGCACGCATGAGCGATGTGTTTCCTGCAACAACTGAAGATGAACGCGATCCACGCGAAGATCAGAGCGAAGATGCTAAGCGAATCGCTGAAATAAAAGGGGACAAACCCCCGCACCATGACTAGTTAGCGTTTTGGATTAGTTAACTGCTTGAAGTTTCAGTCTTTGCAGCAGGTGCTGGCTTGACTGCAGAGTCAGTTTTGTAAAAACCAGATCCCTTAAAGACAATTCCTACAGTTGAATAGACCTTTCGAATTTCGCCCTTGCATTCAGGGCATTCGGTAAGGGGCGCATCAGAGAAAGACTGAAAAGCCTCAAAGGCGTGGTCGCATGCGATGCATGCATATTGGTATGTAGGCAAAGTGTGTGACCTTTCTCGTAAGGGTTGTCTAGCCCTAAGTCTAAAGAAGTGAGACGATAGGCGCGAATCCACGGTGCTCCTGAGCATAAGTGATGACGAGAAAGAGGATGAAATGAAGCGGGCCAACGTACTTGCACTTGTTGTTGGGCTTCTCGTTCTCACCATTTCTCCAGCAACTGCAAATACTTTAGTTTCGACATCTCCGATCCCAGGTGCATCTCTTGAAAGTGCGCCAAGTGCAATAACAATCACCACAGAATTTCCATTAATGGATACTGGCAATGAAATCTCGGTGACGGATCCAACTGGCGTTCGTGTAGATGATGGCGCTCTTATGGTCGATGGAGTTAATGCGGTCATCGGGCTCAAGCAGTTGGTAAAGACTGGAATCTATACAGTCAACTACTCACTTCTAGCCGAAAACGAAGTTCCTCTCATTGGTAGTTACACATTTAACTTTTTAGAACCCACAGTTATTGCAACCCCAGCGCCTGAACCATCCATGACTCCAACGCCATCGGGTAATGACCTAGGCACAACCATCTTTGTCTTAGGCCTATTAGCTGCAGCAATCATCGTCACGATTGCGCTATCGCTATATGCCCGAAAGCTTTATCGCGATCGATGAGCGAACTGGCAACTTTCAATAAGTCCATATCTTTCATTGCAGCGTTTGCAGTTGTAGGTGCGTTGCTGGCAATGGCTTTTCTCTTAGTTGAAAACCAAGGAAAGCTACAAGAGGGCGCTCTCAAGGTACGTAAACGTGCAACTGCTTTTGCTGGAATTTGGTTAGTCGCCAGCGTTCTTCATATCTTTCTGACGTTAGCCAATATTCTGGGTACATCTTTTGCAGATGCGCTCGAGCGCAATACCGTGCGTTCATTTCTCACGCAGGTAGATCTTGGTCAGTATCTGGGCGTTCAAACTCTCTTGATCGCAGTGATTGCACTGGCAATTCGATTTGTTCGGTCCGTCCTCGCCGCAGCCATGCTTTTGCTCTTTTCGCTGATCACACTAATAATTCCAATTTTCCAAAGCCATAGCGCTGCAAGCGGTTCACACCAGTTAGCGATTGGCTCTCTTATTGTGCATGTGGTGGCACTTTCGCTCTGGGTTGGTGGAATCTTTGCCATCGTGGCTCTGCCCGATAGTGAACGTAAGTTCGCACTTCCTCGCTTTAGTCAGATGGCGCTTTGGACTGCAATTGCAGTTGTTGTGAGCGGAATTGCCAACGCTTGGGCACGCTTAAATTTCATGGATGCCTGGTCATCTGGTTATGCGCGCATAGTGGTCTTGAAAGCTGCGCTCACATTTGTGTTGCTCTTCTTGGGTTATCGCAATCGCCGCGGATTAGCGCAAGGTAGTTCAACTGGAATCAAATTAATAGGACGTTTTGTTGTCGTTGAAGCCTTGATTATGACAACGCTGCTCTTCCTCGGAAGTTGGTTAGCACAGACCGAACCGCCGACACGTGGTGACCTCAGCATCTCTCCAGCACTTTCTATTGTTGGTTTTGCAACTCCGGCAGAACCAACTTTGGCGCGCATATTGCTGCTCTATCAGCCAGATGCGCTCATTATGGGAATTCTGATCCTATTGGTCGCGCTCTATATCAAAGGCGTTGTCGTTTTAACGAAGCGCGGAGATAAGTGGCCTGTCGGTAGAACAATTTCATTTGCATTGGCTATCTCAGCAATTGATTTTGCAACAAGTGGTGGCCTTGGTGTTTA
>JAPOKG010000001.1 GCA_029977785.1 Actinomycetota bacterium
GTGAAGCAAGAGAGCCACAAATTTCCATGAGAGAGCTCTCTAGTTCGCTCTCTGAGAGCGATACTCCCGAAGCTCCACTGCCCATCAGTAGCACAGTGTCATTTGTTGAAGTGCACCCGTCAGAATCAATGCGGTTATAGGTGCGATCAGCCACACGTGTGAAAATCTCTTGCGCGCTATCAGGCAATAACGCATCGGTCATAACAACCGAGAGCATCGTGGCCAGAGCTGGAGCCAACATTCCAGCTCCCTTAGCGATACCTGCAAACTCAACGCCTTGGATTGAAACGGTCGCAACCTTCGGAACACTATCTGTAGTCATAATCGCGCGAGATACATCATCAAGTGAATCAGTTGTAAGGTTTGCTGCAATTGATTCAAGCCCGGCCAGAATCCTCGGCATTGGCAAAAGTTCGCCAATCAGTCCGGTTGAACAGACGACTACTTCACCTGCTGAAACTCCTAGAAGTTCTCCGACCTTTTCTGCAGTCTTATGAGTATCGGCAAATCCTTTGGGGCCGGTGCAGGCATTTGCACCACCTGAATTTAGGACCGCGGCACGAACTTGCCTTCCCTTCGTTACTTCACGAGACCAGATAACTGGAGCAGCAACGACTTTATTGGATGTATAAACGGCCGCTGCATCAAAGTGTGGCCCTAGATTCTCAATGATTGTGAGGTCGAGTGCACCTGTTGACTTAAGCCCTGCTGCAATAGCTGCGCCGCGAAAGCCCTTGGGTAGGGATTTCATACTCCCAACCCATCAAAGGCAAGTCCTGCAGCCTCATCGAAACCACACATAAGGTTTGCATTCTGTATTGCCTGCGCCGCAGCGCCTTTTCCAAGGTTATCCAGTGCCACAGATACAACTAAACGAGAAGTGTGTCCATCGACTGCTACCTGTATCTGCACATGATTTGAACCAGTAAGGGAAGCAGTCTTAGGCATACTTCCGACTGGAAGAACTGTCACGAATTGTGAATCTGCAAAGTATTTTGTGTAGAGAGCGTGCACCTCTTCGGTAGACATCTTCTTCATCATCTTTGCTGTGATTGTTGCAAGGATTCCACGTGGCATCGGGGCGAGGATTGGCGTAAAGGAAATCTTCGCGGCAGTTCCCGAAAGCTTGGTCAACGCCTGTTCAATCTCAGGAGTATGTTGATGAACTCCCCCGAACTTGTAAGAGGTAAGCGATCCCGCAATTTCACTTGCAATCAGGTTGATTTTGGCACTTCTTCCCGCACCTGTTGTTCCAGAGGCGGCTACCACCACGACATCAGAGAGATCAGCGATTGAAGCTGCCGGTGCTGCACCCAATGCGATTGATGTTGCATAGCAACCTGGATTAGCTACCTTTATGGATTTTGAAATCAAAGATTTGAAAGGCTCAATATCGGCAAGGCCATATGTCCACACTCCGGCATAATCCCCACCGTAATACTTATTCCATTGCTCGGCGCTCTCTAATCTGTAGTCAGCCCCAAGATCAACAATCTTGGCGCTCGTCGGCAAGGTAGCGATAACTTTTGCTGATTCTCCATGAGGGAGGGCTAAGAAAATTAGATCACAATCTTTAAAATCTACGGCAGAGAATTCGTTAAATCGCTTTCCGGCATAGTTCTGCAAATGTGGGTGAACGGAAGTGATCTGCTCCCCCGCATTGGAGTGAGCTGTAATGGCAGTTACTTCGAAATGGGGATGGGATGCCAATAGACGCAGCAGTTCGCCCCCTGCATACCCGCTAGCTCCTACGACACCGATTTTCATGGTCCCAGGATAGCATATTTATGCACCACTTTGCATATTTATGCAGTACGGAGAATAGCTCCTGTGGCCTTGACTGCCGCAGCCACCGCCGCCTCGCGCATTTCGGTTACTTCTGCGCCAGTCAGAGTTCGATCCGGAGCGCGGAAAACTAGCGAGAATGCGAGTGAGATCTTTCCATCGCCTAGCTTGTCGTAGCGATCAAAGAGGGTAATTGACTCTAGGAGTTCACCCGCACCTGCACGCAAAGCGCTCTCAACCTGAGAAGCGCTCACATCAGAGTTGACGATAAGTGCAACATCCTGAAGAGCTGCTGGCATAGTTCCTACTCTTGTTGGTCGGACAAGGGCTGAATCTGGAAGAGCGCTTAAGCCCACCGCAAATGCGACAGAGCGTTCAGGTAGTCCGTACTTGGCCACAATTCGCGGATGTAGCTCACCTGCATGAGCTACAGCCTTTCCATCAACAACCAGTTCAGCACATCGCCCTGGATGCCAAGGTGCGAAGTCAGAGCGCTTGATTGTCCAATCAAGGTTGCAGAGCTGCAAAATATCTTGTGCAAATGCGATTGCATCCTGCCAGTTGTAGTCACGGGCTTTGCCTTGCCAATCTTCGTTCTCAACTTTGCCAACCAGGAGCCCTGCTACGTGATAGGCCTGAGGTGGAACGCTGGCAAAGATCTCATCAATCACCTTCTGAGTAGGTCTTTTAGATAAATCAGGAGAGATAAAAGGAACTAGCTTCTGTGAGCTACGGAAGATTGAACCCATCTCGAAGATTGCGAAGTCTTTTGCGCCACGGCTGATGTTGCGCTGCGCAACTTCAATCAACCCTGGAACGAGATGAACTCGCATCAGTGGAAACTCTTCAGACATTGGATTCGCGATTCGGTAGGTCGCAGCGCGTTCGCCCACAAACCCCATGAAATCAATAGTCTCTTGATTCGTGAATGGGAAAGTCTGAACTTCAGCGAGGCCGCGGCTTGCCAACATCGCACTTATCGCGCGGCGGCGCTTCTGGGTTGGGGTAAGTGATGCATGCTTTGGACGAGGAGGCAAAACCGATGGAATCTTGTCATAGCCAATCATGCGAGCGACTTCTTCGGTGAAATCTGCCTGAGTCAAAAGATCTGATCGCCAAGCAGGAGGATCCACCTCGAAAGTCTTCTCATTCACGTCACAGCCGATAGTTCGCAGAACCGCTGCAATCTTCGCTGGCGAAATTTCTATCCCTAGTATTCGAGATATGTAAGTAGGGTCAACCTTTACGATCGGAGAAAATCGAGGCTTCCCATCAACGATAGTTGCGACATGTTTTGCGGAACTGTTCTCGGTCAATAGCTGTACAAAGCGTGCAGAAGCGAACTCTGCAAGAGATGGGTCAACGCCGCGCTCTAGCCGGCGAGATGCTTCTGATGACAATTTATGGCGACGTGAATTCCTAGCGACGCAGACCGGATCAAAGCGCACTGCCTCAAGTGCGATATCAGTTGTCGTCTCAGAGATTTCAGATGAAGCGCCACCCATCGTTCCGGCTAGCGCAAGAGGTTGCTCGTCATCACAGACCATGAGGTCATCTGGATCAAGTTGGCGTATTTGACCGTCGAGAGTTGTGAATGGTTGCGCCTTACCTGCGCGCTTAATGGTGAGCCCACCTTTGATCTTTGACTTATCGAAAGCATGGAGTGGTTGGCCAAGTTCGAGCATGACGTAGTTGGTGACATCAACCACGAGAGAGATTGAGCGCATCCCCATCTTTTCAATGCGGCGGCGCATCCAGAGCGGAGTAGTTGCAGATGGATCAAAATTTGAGAGGGTACGAAGGTAAAAGACTGATGCCGTTGTTGGGTCAGCTATCTTTGCAGGAACACCCTTACCGGTATCGGCAAATGTCAGACCGCGCAGCGCATCAACTGGATCCTTAAAGGGTAGACCAAGTGAACCTGCCACCTCTCGCGCGATACCGCGAATACTGAGGGCATAGCCTCGATCAGGGTTTACTGCGATATCGAAGATGACATCGTTGATCATCAATCCAGTGATTGCATCGTCACCAATCTTTACTGTGCCTTCGGCAAAGGTCATAATTCCTGAGTGATCATCTCCTAACCCGAGCTCGCGGGCAGAGCAGATCATTCCGTTAGATGTCTTGCCATAAGTTTCGCGCGCACCGATAGCAAAATCCCCTGGCAATACAGCACCTGGAAGCGCCGCCACAATCAGGTCGCCGACGACAAAGTTAGTGGCGCCACAAATGACATACCTTGTCTCTTTCTCGCCACAATCGAGCCCAACGTAACGCACAGGTTTCTTAAACTCAGTGAGCTCTTCGATGCTCAGAACTTTTGCGAATACGAGAGGGCCAGTTAGGTCGGCACCCTGCTTAATGATCTCTTCGACTTCGAAACCCACACGGATAAGCGCATCAGAAATCTCTTCTGCAGTAATTGCTGAAGGAATCTCAACGAATTCTTGAATCCACGATAAAGGTGCGCGCATTTAGAGCCCTACTCCAAACTGGCGAGTGAAACGAAGATCGCCTTCGACAATGTCGTGCATATCCGTAATTCCGTGGCGAACCATCAAGGTGCGTTCAAGGCCCATGCCAAATGCAAAGCCTGTGTAAATATCGGTATCGATCCCACAGGTGGTAAGAACTCTGGGATTGACCATGCCGCAACCGCCCCATTCGATCCAGCGACCATTGAAGAAGATATCTACTTCAGCGCTCGGTTCGGTAAATGGGAAGAACGAAGGGCGAAGTCGAGTAACAACATCAGGCCCAAACATGTGACGCGCGAAGTTATCGAGCGTTCCTTTCAGATGAGCCATCGTGATGCCCTTGTCGATAACGAGACCTTCAACTTGATGGAAGACAGGGCTATGTGTGGCATCGAGTTCATCAGCGCGGAAGGTGCGTCCTGGGCAGATCATGTAAATAGGGGGCTCTTGCGTCAGCATCGAACGAATCTGTACCGGTGAAGTCTGTGTGCGAAGAACTACACCTGATTCGATAGGTTCGATAAAGAAAGTATCTTGCATGGTTCGTGCAGGGTGATCTGCTGGAATATTGAGAGCGTCAAAGTTGAGCCAACCTGATTCAAGCTCTGGCCCTTCTTCAACTGCATATCCCTGTTCGATAAAAAAGTCAGAGATCTCGTTCTTAATAATTGTTATTGGGTGTAGCCCCCCGCGGTGGCGTCGAGATACTGGCAGGGTAATGTCGACTACCTCTTCGAGAAGTACCTTTGCATCTCGTTCGGCTTCTAACTTCTCGGTAGCAACAGCCAGCGCCTTAGCAATCTCAGCCTTGGCATCGCCTATAAGTTTTCCAACGGATGCTTTCTCATCGGGTGCAAGTGAGCCAAGGGCGCGGCTGGCAAGAGAGATAGGAGCTTTATCTCCAGTGTGTGCAAGGCGTGCAACTTTGAGAGTTTCAAGATCATTTGCGGCAGAGAAAGCCTTCTGCGCATCGCTTATCCACGATGCAATATCTGCCGGATTCATGGCGCTAATTCTAACCTGCGACCTTTGAAGAAAGCGTGAACATTACGATAGAGGCGGCGGCCGATAAGTTCAGACTCTCGGCTCGTCCTGCCATAGGAATTGTTACTTCGGTAACTGCTGCGCCAAGTGCTGCGGCATCTACTCCCCTGGCCTCATTGCCAAAGATTGCAATGCAATCACCCGAAATTGAGAGATCGAGAATTGAGGTTTTTGCATGAGATGAAAGGAGTAACTTTTGAGCAGCAGGGAATTGAGAGGCAACACGGTCGAAAGAGATGCCTTCGTATACCGGGACGTTCCATAACGAACCTGCTGTAGAACGAACTACTTTTGGAGAATACATATCAACAGAATCTGGTGAAGTAATCACAGCTGAGATTCCCATCGCATCAGCTGTGCGAAGAATTGTTCCAGCATTACCGGGATCTTGAATCTCGTGAAGATAGATGAATCGTGAAGAGCCTGTCGCCTTTAGCTCTGAAATATCTAACTCAGGTTTGTAGCAGAGTGAGATGAGCCCCTGCGGTGAGACGGTATCTGACATAGCTTTCATGACAGCCTCAGATACTTCGACTATCTCAATTGAATTGAGATCGAGTTCAGAGATCTTTGAGAGACCGCTTTCGGTTGCATAGAGAATTTTTAGTTCCGGGCCTTCGTGGGAAGCAAGGGCTTCTCGAGCACATTGAACGCCTTCGGCAACGAAGAGACCTTGTTCTCGTCTTTCCTTTGCCCCTTTAGAGCCAATAAGAGCCTTCACTCGCCCAATATGCGGCGAGTGAAGGCTCTCAATCATTGATATCTATTACTTATGCTGCTGGAAGGTTCTTACGTGAAACATCCACGAGAACCTTAAATGCAGCTGGATCGTTGGTTGCGATATCTGAAAGAACGCGACGATCGATCTCAAGACCAGATGCCTTGAGGCCCTGGATGAAACGGTTATATGTCATTCCATTTTCGCGCGCTGCAGCGTTGATACGCTGAATCCAGAGCTGACGGAAATCGCCCTTCTTATCTTTACGATCGTTGAAGGCATAAACCATTGAGTGCGTAACTTGCTCCTTCGCCTTTGTGAAAAGACGTGAACGTTGTCCGCGATATCCGCTGGCACGTTCTAAAGTTGTGCGACGCTTCTTTGCTGCGTGTACTCCGCGCTTGACTCTCATTTAGTCACGCTCCCTTACTTCAAACCAAGCATGCGCTTGGCTGTCATTGTGACGGTTGACTTTGCTGATGACTCTTGGCTCAAACGACGAGTAACGCGTGATGACTTGTGCTCCAAAAGGTGGCGCTTGCCTGCACGCTCGTGCATGATCTTTCCGGTACCTGTGACGCGGAAGGTCTTCTTCGCACCACTGTGGGTTTTCATCTTTGGCATTTATCTTCTCCTGTTACTTCGTCGTTGTGAAAATCTCTAAAACTATTGTGCGGCTGCTTCTTCTTCAGCAGCCTTCACTTTGGCAGCTCGCGCCGCCTTCTGCTCTGCTACCGCTTCGGTCTTCTTCTTCGTTGGCCCTAGGACCATCGTCATCTGTCGACCTTCTTGCTTAGGAGCGAACTCCACGAATGCAATCTCTTTTACATCTTCTGCAAGACGTTGTAAGAGTTTGTACCCGAGCTCTGGACGTGTTTGTTCACGGCCGCGGAACTTCATCGTTATCTTCACCTTGTCTCCACCTTTGAGGAACTTCTCGACTGCAGAACGCTTGGTTTCGTAGTCGTGATTTTCGATTTTCGGTGTCAATCGCACTTCCTTCACCACAATGTGGGTCTGGTTCTGACGCGCTTCGCGAGCTTTCTGTGCTTCCTGGTACTTGTACTTGCCGAAGTCCATAATCTTGCACACTGGTGGATTTGCATCAGGTGCGATCTCAACGAGATCGAGTCCGATTTCATCTGCCATTGCTAGCGCTGCTTCGATATCTACAACTCCAACTTGTTCACCGGTGTAATTGATGAGACGAATCTGGGGTGTGCGGATACGGTCGTTGATGCGCGGTTCTGTTGTGATTTCTGCTCCTATGTTCGGTTCTTGAGTATCCAAGTCGCTACAAAAAGCGCGCACCGCATAGAGAGAGTAAAACTCGAATCAGTTTTACTACCGACTAACCAATCCGCCGAAGCGAAAGAGGTGGGAGCGGTGAGCTCCTCTTGCAGCAGCCTGGGCTACTGGTCTGGCGTAAGGATACCTGTGAGGGGGTTAAATCAAAAATCCGGGTATTTATGCGCCCATTCCATACGGGGCGATAACTCTAGTTATGCGCCCATTCCATACGGGGCGATAACTCTAGTTATGCGCCCATTCCATGTAGTCCGCCATCTACATGGATGATCTCAGCCGTTGTCTTTGGGAACCAATCACTCAAGAGCGCAACTGCCGCCTTTGCTGCAGGCACCGGATCGGTCACATCCCACTCAAGAGGACTGCGTTCATTCCAAACCTTTTCAAATTCATCAAAACCTGGAATGGATTTTGCGGCCATAGTTCTAATAGGACCTGCTGCAACTAAGTTGATTCGTACATTTTCGCTTCCTAAATCACGTGCCAGATATCGCGATGTGGATTCAAGAGCAGCTTTTGCAACTCCCATCCAGTCGTACTTAGGCCAGGCCACCTGTGCATCGAAATCTAGCCCAACAATTGATGCTCCACCTTTAAAGGTTGGTCGGCATGCCATGGCAAGTGATTTCAGAGAATATGCAGAAACATGAACCGCTGTAGCAACATCTTCCCAGGAAGTATTGAGAAAGTTTCCGCCCAAAGCCGCCTCAGGCGCAAAGCCAATTGAATGAACTACTCCATCAAGATGAGGGACATGCTTTGCTACTTCACTGGCCAACCCATCGAGATGCTCTTGGTTAGTGACATCAAGTTCGATGATGGGCGCTGCTTGAGGAAGCCGACCAGCAATGCGAGTAGTCAAACTAAGTGCGCGACCGAACCCAGTTAAAAGAACTGTTGCGCCTTCTTCTTGTGCAATCTTGGCAATATGAAAAGCTATTGACCCATCAGTGAGTACACCTGTAACGAGAATATTTTTTCCTTGCAGAATCCCCATAGTTAATGCCCCATTCCTAATCCACCATCGACCGGAATAATCGCCCCGGTGATATAGCTAGCCTTATTCGATGCAATGAACGAAACTACTTCTGCAATTTCTTCGGCAGAACAGAAACGTCCAAGTGGAACCTGAGCTGCGATATCGCTCCGGCGTTTCTCATCAAGGGATGCCGTCATATCCGTTTCTACAAATCCAGGCGCAACTACATTTGCAGTAATTCCACGGCTGCCAAGTTCGCGGGCAAACGATCGCGCCATCCCAACCAGGCCAGATTTAGATGCTGAGTAATTCACTTGTCCAGCTGCGCCCACAGAGCCCACAACAGAACCGACAAATATCAGGCGGCCACGCTTCAGTTTGAGTAAACCCTTCGTGGCACGCTTTGCAACGCGGAAAGCTCCGGTGAGATTGGCGTCTATCACGCTCTCAAAATCTTCATCAGACATACGCATCACTAATGTGTCTTTGGTAATTCCGGCATTTGCCACGATGATTTCGGGTTGACCTATCTCGCTTTCAATTTTGGAGAAAGCGGCTTCAACGCTCTGCCCATCTGTGACATCCATCTGTACGGCGTCAAAACCTTCAGGTGGCGTGCCACTGCGAAAAGTGATGACGACTCGATGACCTTCTGATTTCAAGGAGCGAGCTATCGCCAAACCGATGCCACGGTTTCCACCTGTAACTAGTGCGATGGAAGTCGAGTCGCTCATGAGAGAAAACTACCCTACTGTTGCTCCATGGCTAAAGAAGATGACGTTTTCGACATCACGAGTGCGCCTAAAGGTTTATCTACTGATCAGTCGGCTCGTCAGCGTCGCTATTTCATCTCAATGATGATTCGCACCGCCTGTTTTATCCTCACCGTCGTTCTTCCCAGCCCATATCGTTGGTTCGCACTTCTTGGCGCGGTTACTCTCCCGTACATAGCAGTTGTCGTTGCCAATGCGGGTCGTGAGACAGTGATTCCGGGGGCCGCGATTTTGAAGAAGAGGCCGCGAGGAATTGAGTAAGAAGAAAGAATCTTATTCGCTAGTAAAGAGCGCTGTTGCACTGCTTCTGATTTGTTTATGTTTATGGGCAGCGCAGTGGCAATTTAATCGCGGTCTCGATAGGCAAGCACGCAATGACGCCATTGAAGAGAACACTGCGCGTCCCGTCCAGCCTCTGATTGATTTGGCAAGTGATGTCGCCGCACATGAATGGCAGACAACAAGCGCCACGGGGTCATTTGATACAACCCAACAAATTCTTCTTCGCAACCGATATTTTGAGGGCGTATACGGTTTTCAACTGCTCACACGTTTTGAAACCCAAGATGGAAAGAGTTTCTGGGTTGATTGTGGATGGATAAAAGCTGGCCCAAACGCTCTAACTCCGCCCGTTATCCCTGAACTACCCAGCAAACAAGTCACGATCGAAGGACGCCTGCGCCTTGATTCTTCACTTCCACGAGGTGCTTTCTTTGCCCTTCCTAGCGATGGATCTAGCGGTCTGATCTCACAAGCAAATGCTCAGTCACAATCAAAAGTTTCTGAAAATTTTTATATTGATTTGCTTCGAGGCAGCCAGCCAGAGCTCACACCTGCTGTTGCAGCAGAACTTCCTGAGTTATCTGATGGCCCGCACATGGCATATGCGCTGCAGTGGGTCTTCTTCGGTGGGTTAGTGATCTACGGGCGAATACTAATTCGTCGTGATGTCTTGTCGCATAAAGAGCTCTGAGTAAAGTCCACCTCGAGCGATTAGCTCTTCATGTCTTCCTCGCTCCTTAATTTCGCCTTTTTCTAAGACAAGTATCTGATCAGCTTCCATCACTGTACTTAAGCGGTGGGCGATCACGATTGAGGTGCGACCACGCAGAGCAACCTTGAGGGCTTCATGAACGAGAGATTCATTCTCGGAATCTAAGTGCGCAGTCGCTTCATCGAGAATGACAATCGCTGGGGCTTTGAGTAGAAGACGGGCGATAGCTAAACGCTGCTTTTCGCCTCCCGAAAGTCTGTGGCCACGTTCTCCCACCATAGTGTCGAAACCATTGGGAAGTGACTCAATCAAGTTCCAGATTTGAGCTGCTTTACATGCCTCAATCATCTCTGATTCGGTTGCATCCTCCTTTGCATAGCGAAGATTCTCAGCGATGGTTTCGTGAAAGAGATGAGCATCTTGCATCACTACACCGATTGAGTCGCGTAAAGATTGGACAGTGAAATCCCTAATATCTACTCCATTAATTTCGATTGCGCCTTGAGTAACGTCATAAAGCCTGGGCAGAAGAGCGCTCATAGTCGTCTTGCCCGCACCCGATGGTCCAACAATGGCTGTCATAGTTCCGGTCTCGGCTATGAAAGAAATTCCTTTAAGCACTTCACCGCTATCAACGGTCTCTGGTTTTGCAGCAGATTCGAGTGATGCGAGTGATATTTCTTCGGCTCTTGGATATGCAAACTTTACGCTCTTAAACTCAACAGTTGCGCGCTTATCTTTGAACTCAATTGCATCTGGTTTATCAGTAATCATCGGTTGTAGATCGAGAACTTCAAAGACTCGCTCAAAGGATACAAGCGCTGTCATTACATCAATGCGTACATTTGAAAGAGCAGTCAGTGGACCATAGAGGCGTGCCAACAAGGCTGTGATCGCTAAGAGGGTTCCAACTGTCAAAGTTCCTGAGATTGCTAAATGTCCACCGATTCCATAGGCGAAGGCGGTGGCAATAGCCGCCACGCTCGTTATTCCAACAAAGAAGACGCGATTGAGCATCGCTGTATGGATGCCGATATCTGCAACTTTGCGGGCGCGAGTTCTAAAGAAGGTCTCTTCCTTCTTTGGTTTCCCGTAAAGCGCTACCAAGAGGGCACCCGAAACATTGAAACGCTCGGTCATTGTGCTCGACATAGTCGCATTGAGATTAAAGGAATCCCGCGTCAAAGCTTGGATTCGTTTGCCCACCCACTTAGTAGGAAGCAGAAAGACTGGCAACAGCAGGAGCGATACGACAGTGATCTGCCAAGAGAGAATGAGCATCGTCGTTACGACCAGGATCAGAGATACAACGTTGCTGACGACCCCCGATAGCGTTCCGGTGAATGCCTGCTGCGCACCCATCACATCTGAATTGATTCGCGAAATCAGCGCGCCAGTTTGAGTTCGGGTGAAGAAGGCGATTGATTGGCGTTGAATATGCGCAAAAACTTGAGAGCGAAGATCATAGATAAGGCCTTCACCGATGCGCGCTGAGTACCAACGTCCAAAGATATTAAAGCCAGCGTCAACGACCGCAAGCAACCCCACAAGAAGAGCCAGTTGAGTAACAAGCTTTCCGTTTTGAGGGATAACGCCTTTATCTATGAGTTCGCGCAACAATAATGGCGTTGAGATTATCAGGAGCGCCTCAATGACTACGGTGATAAGAAAAATCGAAATCTGTCTCTGATAAGGCTTTCCGTAAGAAAATATTCGGCGGACTGTCCCCGGCTTTAACTTCTGTGATTTAACAGATGGGTCTGCAGTCATAGACCGAAAGGTCATCCACACTGCGTGTTGCGACATAGAAAGAGTCTAAAGGTGATTGAGGTTAATTAGACAGTAAAGCCGAGAGCGCGCAATTGCTCGCGTCCATCGTCACTGATCTTATCTGGCCCCCAAGGTGGCATCCAGACCCAATTAATCTTCACATCATCGGTAAATGGTGCAAGCGCCTGTCGAGTTTGGTCCTCAATAACATCCTGTAACGGGCATGCGGCAGAAGTCAGGGTCATGTTAAGAACGGCGATGTTGTTGTCATCGACCATCATGTCGTAGATCAGACCTAAATCAACGACGTTAATACCAAGTTCAGGATCGACAACATCCTTCATTGCCTCATTGATATCTTCTATTTTTGCGACCATCTGCTTATCCTACTTTCTTATTCACTGATTCTTCGCCAGCGCTTGCACGCTCGCATCTTTGAAAGCCATCCACCCCAGAAGAGCGCATTTAATACGAGCTGGATATTGAGAAACTCCCGCGAGAGCTACCGCATCTTCGAGAAGGTTCTCATCCCCCGTCTGTGTTCCCTTGCTCTGCATCAGCGCCATAAATGAATCTGAGATTTCCTGCGCCTGCGCCAGAGTTTTACCAAGAACTAAGTCAGAGAGAATCGACACGCTCGCCTGCGAAATAGAACAGCCGACTCCATCCCATGAAACATTAGCCACAGTTTCGCCTGAGAGAGTGACGTTGAGAGTGATTTCATCGCCGCAGCTTGGATTGATGTGATGAACCTGAGCGTCGTAAGTAGGGCTTAACTTCTTATGTTGTGGGTTCTTATAGTGATCAAGGATCACCTCTTGATAAAGGTTATCGAGCTGCATTATCCGAAATATTTCTGTGCGCTTCTGATGCCGTCGACAAGTACATCGATATCAGCGGTGGTGTTGTACAGATAGAACGAAGCGCGCGTGGTTGCTGGAACGCCTAGCTTGCGCGTCAATGGCCATGCGCAATGGTGCCCCGTGCGAACTGCCACTCCTTGGCTATCTAAGTACTGCCCTAAATCATGAGGGTGGATATCTCCAACGGTGAAGGAGAGTGTTCCACCACGCATCTCTAAATCTGTCGGTCCAACGATCGAAAGATCAGGAATGTCTAAGAGCGCCGACATTCCGTACTTCGTGAGCTCTTTCTCGTGAGAAAAGATCTGATCCATTCCAATTCTCTGCAGATATGTAAGAGCTGCACCTAAACCAACTGCTTGGGCCATATTTGGCACACCAGCTTCAAACTTCTTCGGCGCCTTTGCCCAGGTCGCTGATGTCATCGTTACGTTCTCAATCATCGAACCGCCAGTGAGAAAGGGAGGAAGTTCATTGAGGAAATCTTCTCTCCCCCACAAGATGCCAACGCCAGTTGGGCCAACAGCTTTATGTCCTGAGAAAGTCAGAAAATCAACTTCAAGTTCTCTCACGTTAATAGGCATGTGTGGAACTGATTGACAGGCATCGAGTACGACAACTGCGCCTGCTGCATGTGCGCGTTTCACAATTTCAGGAAGTGGATTAATCGTTCCTAGGACATTTGATTGGTGCGTGAGAGCGACGACTTTGGTCTTTGAAGTGATGAACGAATCAATATTGCTGAGATCGAGACGCCCTTCGGGAGTTACTTCAAACCACTTAAGAGTTGCTCCGGTGCGTGCGGCTAATTGCTGCCACGGTATGAGATTTGCGTGGTGCTCCATCTCAGTAATAACAATTTCATCACCTGATGTGAGGTGGAAGCGATTGCCAGCTGGAGCGTTACCCATTGCATAAGCCACAAGGTTGAGTGATTCAGTCGCGCTCTTGGTGAAGATAATTTCATTGACTGATGCGCCAAGAAATTGCGCAACGATTGATCGAGCTCCCTCGTAGGCATCGGTGGCCTCTTCCGCCAATTGATGCGCACCGCGATGCACGGCAGCGTTATGCATACGATAGAAATTGCTCTCAGCGTCGATAACTTCGGTTGGTTTCTGGCTAGTTGCCCCAGAATCTAAATAGACAAGGCGTTTGCCATCGCGAACTGTCCGAGAAAGAATCGGAAAATCCGCGATGACCGCGCCTGCGTTAAATGACATATTAAGCGGTGACGTACTCCGCGTAACCCTGCGCTTCAAGCTTGTCAGCAAGCTCTGGTCCGCCTTCTTCAACAATGCGTCCATTTGCAAAGACATGTACGAAGTCAGGTTTGATGTACTTCAAGATTCTTGTGTAGTGAGTAATCAAGAGGATGCCGTGGTTATTGGCTTCCTTAGCTCGCACTACTCCTTCAGAAACGATGCGGAGCGCATCAACATCAAGACCAGAATCTGTCTCATCGAGGATGGCGAACTTTGGCTTGAGGAGTTCGAGTTGCATGATTTCATGGCGCTTCTTCTCGCCGCCAGAGAATCCTTCATTGACATTTCTTTGAGCAAATGATGGATCCATCTTCAGTGACTCCATTGCGCTCTTTACTTCGCCTACCCATTCACGCAACTTTGGAGCTTCGCCACGAAGAGCGGTAGCTGCAGTACGTAAGAAGTTAGAGACAGATACGCCAGGTACTTCTACCGGGTACTGCATCGCTAGGAATAGTCCTGCCTTAGCGCGCTCATCGACAGACATTTCAAGGACATCTTCGCCATCGAGCGTGACTGTGCCTTCGGTGATGGTGTACTTAGGATGGCCTGCAATTGAGTAAGCCAGGGTAGATTTACCTGAACCATTTGGGCCCATGATTGCATGAGTTTCGCCTGACTTAATGGTCAGATCTACTCCCTTAAGAATTTCTACTGCGCCTTGCTCGGTCTCGACAGATACTTTCAATCCGCGAATTTCTAGAGTGCTCATATCTATCTCCGTTACATCTCTACCGTGACGGAGTCTCCGTCGACAGTTACTGAATAGGTTTTAATGGGTGCTACTGCTGGAGGCGTTAACGCCTCTCCAGTGCGAAGATCAAATTCAGCTCCATGGAGCCAGCATTCGATCTTGAAATCTGTGACATCACCTTCTGAAAGAGATGCATCTGAGTGGCTGCAGACATCATTGACTGCGAAGACCTGGTCGCCCACGCGGGTAACACAGATGGATTCGCCGTTCTTCTCAATGCGAACAGGCTTACCTGCTTGAAGTGATGAAAATGCAAGATCAGACATTTACTTACCAGCCTTTGCAAGTTCGCCATCAATACGAGCCATGATTCGTTCCTGAATCGCTTCAATACCAATTTCAGAGACGATTTCATTGAAGAATCCGCGCACAACCAGGCGACGAGCATCATCCATATTGATTCCACGCGACATTAAGTAGAAGAGCTGCTCATCATCAAAGCGTCCTGTCGTAGATGCATGTCCCGCGCCTACGATTTCACCGGTTTCGATCTCAAGGTTTGGAACTGAATCAGCTCGCGCCCCATCTGAGAGCAACAAGTTTCGATTGAGTTCATATGTATCTGTGCCCTCAGCTGCAGCGCGAATAAAGACATCGCCAATCCAGACTGTATGGGCCTTATCTCCAGCAAGTGCCCCCTTGTAGTTCACGCGAGACTTTGCATTTGGAACCTTGTGATCGACAAACATGCGGTGTTCGAAGAACTGGCCGGCAGTTGCAAAGTACACGCCAGATAGATCGCATGATGCACCTGGTGCGATGAAATCAACGGTAGGAAGTAGGCGAACTACATCTCCCCCGACGGTGACAACAATTGACTTAAATGTTGCATCGCGATCAACAATCGCGTGATGGCGCGCAGCATGAATCGTCTTGCTTCCCCACTCTTGTAGAGCGATAAGAGTCAGATGAGCACCCGGTTCAACAACGATCTCTAAATCTTCTGCAAGGTGAGTATCGCCCGTGTTTTCAATGACCACGACAGACTTGGAATGGTTACCTGCCTTGATGAGAACTCGTGAGAATTCAGCAGAGTCAGTTCCAAAGGAGGATCGATTGAGCATGATTGGCTCAGCAATCTCTGCGTTAGGTGCAAT
This sequence comes from Actinomycetota bacterium, assembly GCA_029977785.1. Taxonomy (GTDB): domain Bacteria; phylum Actinomycetota; class Actinomycetes; order Nanopelagicales; family Nanopelagicaceae; genus Planktophila. The sequence goes on from JAPOKG010000001.1 coordinate 15,831, forward strand.
TGATAGCACCGCACCCTTGCTGGTGAACTGACGAACACGATTGACGATTACATCATCAGTCTGCGTTACGGCCTCAATCTCTTGGTGAGAAAAAGTCACACCCGTTGCAAGTGAGCCCTTTACCGCAAGTGAATTGCGCTCTACCGCAGTGGCAGAACCGTCATGCATTCCACCTAAGCGTTTGAGTGGTGTAAAGCGCCATGCTTCCTCACGCCCCGTAGGGGTGTGATTTTCTAGAACATTTGATTGCAATGAAGACATTATCCAACTGCGCCTTCCATTTGAAGTTCAATCAGACGGTTGAGCTCCAGCGCGTACTCCATAGGAAGTTCACGAGCGATTGGCTCAATAAACCCGCGGACGATCATCGCCATCGCTTCATCTTCATTGAGTCCGCGAGACATCAGATAGAAGAGCTGATCATCTGAAATCTTGGAGACGGTCGCTTCGTGGCCCATAGATACATCATCTTCACGAATATCAACATACGGATATGTATCTGAGCGCGAGATTGTGTCAACGAGAAGAGCATCGCACTTCACAGTACTTGCTGAATGGTGTGCACCTTCCTGAACCTGAACAAGTCCGCGGTATGAAGTGCGACCTCCACCACGAGCTACAGATTTAGAGATAACGGAAGACGATGTGTAAGGAGCTGCGTGCACCATCTTTGCACCAGAATCTTGATGTTGGCCAGGGCCTGCAAATGCAAGTGAAAGAGTTTCTCCCTTTGCGTGTGGGCCCATCAACATGACAGCTGGATACTTCATGGTGACCTTCGAGCCGATATTTCCATCGACCCATTCCATGGTTGCACCTTCGGCACATGTTGCGCGCTTGGTTACCAAGTTGTACACATTGTTAGACCAGTTCTGGATTGTCGTATAGCGAACGCGCGCACCCTTCTTCACAATGATTTCAACAACTGCTGAGTGCAGTGAGTCAGATTTGTAGATAGGGGCAGTACAGCCTTCAACATAGTGGATATATGAATCTTCATCGGCGATTATCAAAGTGCGCTCGAACTGACCCATATTCTCGGTATTGATGCGGAAGTAAGCCTGTAGTGGGATATCTACATGAACACCCTTAGGAACATAGATAAATGATCCGCCAGACCAAACGGAGGTATTAAGTGCTGCAAATTTGTTATCGCCCACTGGAATAACAGAACCGAAGTACTCTTTAAAGAGCTCCGGATGCTGCTTTAAACCACTGTCGGTATCAAGGAAGATGACGCCCTGCTTCTCGAGGTCTTCACGGATTGAGTGATAGACAACCTCTGATTCGTATTGGGCTGCAACGCCAGATACCAGACGCTGCTTTTCAGCTTCTGGAATGCCGAGACGATCGTAGGTATTTTTAATATCGTCTGGTAGGTCGTCCCATGTTGTAGCTTGCTTCTCGGTAGAGCGGACAAAGTACTTGATTGTGTCGAAGAAGATTCCTGACAGATCAGATCCCCATGATGGCATTGGCTTCTTGTAGAAGAGGTCTAAACCTTTAAGGCGAAGGTCGAGCATCCACTGTGGCTCGCTCTTCTTGGAAGAGATATCGCGAACGACTTCTTCACTTAAGCCACGTTTGGCATTAGATCCCGCATCATTACTATCTGACCAGCCGTATTCATAGTTGCCGAGGCCATCGAGTTCAGGATGTGCAGTTGTCATTTGGTCGCCTTTCCAGCGGTTATCGTTCTTGATGTTTGTGAGATTTTCGTCTTTGTTATTACTCGAGAAGTATCTGGAATGTACGTAGTGCAGACGCCATCACCGTGTGCGATTGTGGCCAGACGTTGCACATGCGTACCTAAAATCTTTGAGAATGCTTCAGTCTCTGCCTCACAGAGCTGTGGGAACTCAGCTGCAACGTGTGCGATTGGGCAATGATGCTGACAGAGTTGATCCCCTGTCGGCTTGCTCTCAATGCTGGCGGCGTAACCTTGCTCTGTAAGGAAAGTAGCAAGCGCCTGATTTTTCTGAGACTTCTTGCCCATAAATGTAACTGCTTTGCGCTCGATATCATCTGCGCGCGATTGTGCGAAAGCTTGAACAAGTTGGCCACCCGATTGCGCTGACATAAATTTCAGAGCAGCCACTGCTAAGTCATCGTATGAGTGCTCAAACTTCTCTCGACCACCATCGGTCATCACAAAAACTTTTGAAGGTCGGCCGCGACCACGACTGAGAGCCTGATGCGGCTCGCGCGCTTCCAGAATTCCATCAAGTACGAGGAGATCGAGGTGGCGGCGAATACCTGCCGGAGTGAGGCCGAGGCGCTCCCCCAGGGTGACAGCTGTCGACGGGCCATTTTCCAGCACAGAGCGAGCGATAGCCTCGCGGGTGCTTAGGTCGTCGATTTTCACAACACTATTGTGTCTTAATTCCCTAACCCCTGCCAGTTGAAGAGAGGCGCGGCGAACGGCAAAGGTCATAGGCTACGAGCGTGAGTAAAACGCGCACCATTGCACGCCGAGTTCTAGGCCCGATAACTGGACTACTCCTCTTCCTACAAGCGGCCCTCGTCCTCACCGGAGGCGCTGTCCGCCTCACAGGTTCTGGAATGGGATGCCCAACGTGGCCAGAGTGCGTCCCCGGTTCCTATCTACCTGTTGAAGGTCAGGCAGAGGGCGCCTTGCATGCGTGGATTGAATTTGGGAATCGACTTCTTACCTTCGCACTCTTCTTCGCAGCTGTTGCCACTTTAATAGCGGTCCTACGAAGTGGTCGTCGCGATCTCCGTTTTCTTGCAGCAACACAAATCCTTGGAATTCTGGGGCAAGGAGTTCTTGGTGGAATCACTGTACTCACCAATCTCAATCCACTATCTGTCGCATCGCACTTACTTCTCTCAATCATTTTGATTGCAGCTGCAACATCGCTACATTCTCGTCGTCATCATCCGCAGGTGCGAACTTCATCTCCTCAAGTGAGAATTTCTCGCATTTCACTAGCACACATCGTTGTGGCATTCATTGCAATCGCTCTTGGAACTCTAGTTACTGGAAGTGGTCCACATGCAGGAGATGTTGACGCTCCTCGCCTCGACTTCGATATCTCAGCCATTACTCGACTTCACAGCAGTTCTGTCTGGACCTTGTTAATAATCACCTTTATTTTTTATCGCTCTAAAGATCTCCGTTTTGAAACGAAGAAATGGCTAAATATTTTTATTTTGCTAGCCATCGCACAAGGTGCCCTTGGCTACATCCAATACTGGTTAGCAGTACCTGAACTGCTTGTTGGCTTTCATCTTTTAGGTTCAGTCTTAGTGTGGATCGCAGCGTGGCGTATCCGTCTTTCAGTTGTAAGAAAACCCGCTTAAGGAGTAGAAATGACAAAGATCGCTGGTTGGAGTGAGTTAGACGATAAGGCAGTCGCTATCGCGCGTGCGCTTGCAATGGATGCAGTACAGAAGGTTGGCAATGGCCATCCTGGAACGGCAATGTCGCTAGCGCCAGTTGCCTACAATCTCTTTCAACGCCACCTCGTTCATGATCCAGCAGATCCACATTGGCTCGGCCGTGACCGTTTTATTCTCTCCTGCGGCCACTCATCGCTGACCCTCTACACCCAACTCTTCTTTAGTGGTTATGGACTTGAAATGGAGGACATGCAGTCATTTCGTACTTGGGGATCGCTAACGCCGGGACATCCTGAGTATGGCCACACGGCAGGCGTTGAAATGACCACAGGTCCATTAGGCGCAGGCGTTGCAACGGCAGTTGGCTTTGCGATGGCAGCGCGCTACGAGCGAGGGTTACTTGATCCCCACGCTCCTGTGGGTTCATCAATTTTTGATCACTCGATCTGGGTGCTCTGCTCCGATGGCGATTTACAAGAAGGCGTATCTGGAGAAGCTTCCTCACTTGCCGGAACGCAAGAGCTTGGCAATCTAAATCTGATCTATGACGATAACCGCATCTCTATCGAAGGTGATACCCACGTTTCCTTTACCGAAGATGTTGCAGCGCGCTATCGAGCCTATGGCTGGCATGTTCAAGAGGTTGAAGCACTCGCTGATGGAAATATTGATTTAGCTTCACTCGATGCTGCGATGCTGGCGGCAAAGGCGGAGACAAGAAAGCCATCCTTGATTCGTATGCACTCAGTGATTGCCTGGCCCGCCCCAAAGTTGCGCGGCACAGCAAAATCACATGGGTCAGCGCTCGGTGATGAAGAGATTGCGGCCACAAAGAAGGAGTTAGGCCTTAACCCTGACGAAAAGTTTGCAATGCCAACAGAAGTTTTTGCACATGTGCGTTCAGTCAAAGATCGTGGCGCGGCAGCACACGCGGCATGGAATAAGAAATTTGATGCATGGAGCGCCGCAAATCCTGAACGCGCGCAATTGCTCAATCGTCTGCAAAAGCGCGAACTTCCAACAGGTTGGGATTCAGCTCTTCCCGTCTTTGAAGGTGGAAAGGATTTAGCTACTCGAGCAGCATCTGGCCATGTCATCAACGCCATTGCAAAGGCGCTACCTGAATTCTGGGGTGGATCGGCAGATTTGGCCGAGAGCAATAACACGACAATCGAAGGCGGTAAATCCTTCCTTCCGGCCAGCAGTCAGATGAAAGATGCAGACCCTTACGGTCGCATTATTCACTTCGGTATTCGAGAACACGCAATGGGATCGATTCTCAACGGAATTACCCTGCATGGATTAACACGAACATTCGGTGGAACTTTTGCTGTCTTTAGCGATTACATGCGCCCTGCAGTTCGCCTGGCAGCCCTGATGGATATTCCATCAACTTTTATTTGGACCCACGATTCCATTGGTCTCGGTGAAGATGGTCCAACTCACCAACCAATCGAACACTTTGCAGCGTTACGCGCTATCCCTAACTTTGCTGTTATTCGACCAGCAGATGCCAATGAAGTCGCACAAGCTTGGCGTTCAATTTTGAAGCGCCAAAAGCCAGCAGGCCTCTTGCTCTCAAGGCAGAACCTGCGCACAGTTGATCGCTCGACCCATGGCGCAGCAAGTGGTGTCGATAAGGGCGCATACATCTTGAAAGATGCTTCAACTGCTCCCCGAGTCGTCATCATTGCAACAGGTTCTGAAGTTGGAATCGCACTCGATGCACAGATTGCTCTTGAAGCAGATGGCATCGCAACTCGCGTTGTGAGCGCTCCTTGCCTGGAATGGTTTAACGAAGAGACAGAGAGCTACCGCTCCTCCGTAATTCCAACTACAGCGCTACGTGTAAGCGTTGAAGCTGGTATCGCACAAGGTTGGCGCGAATATGTAGGAGATAAAGGAATTGTTATCTCACTCGATCACTTCGGGGCATCCGCTGGCGCAGGCAAACTTTTCGCTGAGTTTGGATTTAGCGCTGAAAGAATTGTTGGCGATATCAAGAAAGCGCTCTAACCAATGAAGATCTCTGGTCCTAGCCTGGCGCACGTTGATCGCTCATCAGATCTCTATCGCCTTCTAGAACAAGCGCATGAACGAATCGCAGTTAAAGATGCAACAACGTGGGGAAACAAGGCTGCAGCAGAGGCAGCCATTCGACTCAACTGGGTCGACCTACCCGAGACATCTCAGGCACTTCTCCCCCACATCGCCGAAGTTGTCGCACGCTTTAAAGAGCAGAGCCGAGTTGTGCTCTGTGGCATGGGTGGATCTTCCCTTGGCCCAGAAGTCATCTCGCTCACTTATAAGAAAGATATTTTCATCTTCGATTCAACGGATCCAAATTATGCCAAGCACGCACTCAGTGGAGATCTTGCGAAGACAGTCGTAGTTGTCAGTTCTAAATCTGGTTCCACCATTGAAACTTCTGCGCAGAGATCTCTCTTTCAAGCCGCTTTTACTGCTGCGGGCTTAAACCCAATAGAACACATTCTCTTTGTCACGGACCCAGGATCTCCACTCGACATTGAAGTGCGCGATGCAGGATTTAGCGTCATTAATGCGGACCCCCACGTTGGAGGTCGCTTTAGCGTCTTAAGCGCATTTGGGTTAACACCAACAGCTCTCGCAGGAGCTCCGATTGAGCAACTGTTGCACGATGCGCAGAACGAGAAGTCTGAGTTTCTCGCCCATCCGCAGACAATTCTCGATACCGCCTATCTCTTAGTAGCGCGCGCATCTCAGTACATTGCCTTTACAGATGCTGGTTCGGCAGTTCCCGGTCTTTCGGATTGGATTGAGCAGTTGATCGCTGAATCCACTGGTAAGGACGGAACAGGTCGACTTCCCATTGCGACAGAGAACGCAAAAGTTGCTGCTATCGGAGGCGCCTTCACCGTGAGTTATGGTGGTATCGGTACCGATCTGATTGTTGAAGGCTCACTTGGGGCCCACTTCATCTTCTGGGAGTGGGTCACTGCTCTTATGGGAGCTGCTCTTAAAATCGATCCATTTAATCAACCAAATGTCACAGAAGCCAAGGAAGCTACTTCGGCGATTTTGGCTGAATGGAATAACCGACTTCCCGTTCTTGCACCCACATGCTCTGATAAATCTGTCGAAATTTTTGGAGATGGGCAATCTCTACAGGATGCACTTGCTACATTTATTGAGGATGTTAAAGATGGTGGATATATAGCAATCATGGCTTATCTTGATAGACGTGATGATGCCAAGATTGCAGAGTTGAGAGAAATTCTCTCAGAGAAATCAGGTAAACCAACTTCATTTGGATGGGGCCCACGATTCTTGCACTCCACTGGCCAATTTCATAAGGGTGGACAGAAGAACGGTTCTTTCTTGCAGATTACCGGTGAAACTAGCATCGACTATCAGATTGAAGGAAAGCCATTCTCACTACGCACGCTCTTGATGGCACAGGCGATCGGAGATAACCGCGCCCTTGCAATGCGAAAATACCCGCTCCTTCGTCTGCATCTGCAGAGTAGAAGTGCGGGTATTGACGAAATAATTGCTGCGGCGAAGAGACTTTGACCTAGTCGAGATCATCTCCACGTAACTTGCGAAGTGCATCTTCCAGAATCTTGGCACCCTCTGCATCGGTACGACGTTCCTTTACGTAGGCCAAGTGAGTCTTGTAAGGGATGTTCACGACTGCACTCGGTGGATTGTTGCGATCGCGCCCTGCTGGTAGACCGCACTTAGGACAATCCCATTCAGCTGGAATAACTACCGTCTCTTCTACTGCAAATGATGGACGAACTTCGTGTCCATTTGCGCACCAGTATGAAACTGTGGCGCGTTCGATTTGATCTCCGCGCTCAGCTTCGCCCATTGGGCCGGCGCCAACGCGACTTCCACGAATTGCACTTGCCATTGATTAACCCTTCAAAACAAGAGAGAGGCCGACGACGCCAGCGAACCAGAGTCCACCAACCACGATAGTGAGTCGATCAAGGTTACGTTCCACAACTGAAGACCCACCGTAGTTTGAAGACACTCCGCCACCAAAGAGATCAGAGAGTCCAGAACCCTTGCCCTTGTGGAGCAGAACCAAGAGGATCATCACGATGCTCGAGATTACGAGAAAGATTGATAACGCTAAAGCCACTGTAAAACTCCTCTAGAGATAGGGGATAAGGATACCTGAGCGGGCGCTCTTGCTTCGACTTAAACCTGAGCGTAAAACTTGGAAATCTTTGCGAGCTCTTCTGGGTCGAGGCTGGCTCCACCGATAAGGGCGCCATCGACATCGGCCTGCTTCATGATTTCAACGATATTGGCAGATTTAACTGAACCGCCGTAGAGGATGCGCATATTCGCTGCAATCTCTGCCGAGCCAATCTGTTCAACCTCTTCACGGATAGCCGCGCAGACTTCTTGTGCATCTTCAGGGGTTGCAGTCTTTCCAGTTCCAATTGCCCAGACAGGTTCGTAGGCGATGACAATCTTCTTCAACTCTGGTTTATGGAAACCTTCAAGCCCTGCGCGCACCTGACGGATGACATGAGAGACATGAGTTCCGGATTCGCGGATGGCAAGCTCTTCGCCTACACAGAAAATCGGTGTTAGCTCATTTGCTAGCGCCGCCTTGATTTTACGATTTATAAGAGCGTCATCTTCTTTATGGATTGCGCGACGCTCTGAGTGGCCAATGATTACAAAGGTACAACCAAGCTTGGCCAGCATTGAACCTGAAATGTCACCTGTAAATGCTCCCGAACTTTCGGGAGATAAATCCTGAGCTCCGTACTGCAAGCGCAAGCGATCGCCATCGACCATAGTCTGAATAGAGCGAATATCCGTAAAGGGCGGGATGATTGCAACATCAACGGCGTCGTAATCTTTATCATCTAGTGAGTAGACAAGCTTCTGTGCAACTGCAATAGCCTCGAGGTGATTGAGGTTCATTTTCCAGTTTCCAGCCATCAACGGTTTACGCATTACTTGCTCCTTACAAACGATTAAATTGAATTAAAGATCGAGCGCTTTCAAACCAGGTAATTCTTTACCCTCTAGATATTCAAGAGATGCTCCCCCGCCAGTTGAGATATAGCCAAAGGCTGAATCTGCAAAGCCAAGTGCACGTACTGCCGCAGCTGAGTCTCCTCCACCAACAACAGATATTCCTGAAACTTCAGTCAGAGCTTGAGCAACAACCTTTGTTCCGGCTGCAAAGTTGGGGAACTCAAAGACGCCCATCGGTCCATTCCAGAAGACAGTTTTGCAACCCTTGATTGCATCTGCAAAGGCGCGCGCAGTCTCAGGTCCAATATCTAGCCCCATCTGATCTGCTGGGATGTTATCTGCGCTGACCAACGTTGGAGACGCATCTGCTGCAAAAGTTGGAGCAACGACGATATCGGTCGGAAGAAGAAGCTTTACCCCAGAAGTTTCGGCCTGGTGGATTAACTCTTTTACGGTGTCAATCAGATCGCGTTCGACGAGAGATGAACCAATCTCTTTTCCTTGGGCAGCTAAGAAGGTGAAGAGCATTCCGCCACCGATAGCCATGACATCAACTTTGCCAAGCAGATTTGAAATCACGCCAATCTTGTCGGAAACTTTGGATCCTCCAAGTACAACGCCGTAAGGTCGCGATGGATTGACGGTCAACTTCTTGAGTACTTCAACTTCAGCAGCAACGAGAGTTCCGGCGGCATGTGGAAGCAACTTAGGCAGATCAAAAACTGATGCATGTTTACGATGAACAGCCCCAAATCCATCGCCAACATAGACATCTGCGAGCTTGGCTAGTTCGGCAGCGAGGGATGCGCGCTCAGATTCATCTTTGGAGGTTTCAGCTGCACTAAAGCGAATGTTTTCTAGGAGAAGTACTTCACCAGCAGCCAACGCTTCTGCCTTGGCGGTTACATCTGCGCCAGTAATTGCTCCAGCGAAAGTGACAGGCTTTCCAAGAAGTTCTGCCAAGCGAATAGAGACAGGACCTAACGAAAGTTCAGGCTTTGCTTCACCTTTTGGTCGACCTAGATGGGCCGCGATAACAATGCTCGCGCCCTTTGCAAGGAGCGCGTTAATTGTCGGAAGCGAAGCGCGAATACGTCCATCATCTGTGATCTTTCCATCCTTAATGGGGACGTTGAGATCGCAACGAAGAAATACGCGCTTACCTGCTACATCTAGGTCAGCCAATGATGTCATTACAGAGATTTGCCTACATAGCCAACGAGATCAACGAGGCGATTTGAGTAACCCCATTCATTGTCATACCAACCAACAACCTTGACGGTAGTACCGATTGCCTTGGTGAGGCCTGCATCAAAGATGCAAGAAGAAGGGTCTGTCACGATATCTGAAGAAACAATCTGGTCTTCTGTGTAGGTAAGGAATCCCTTAAGTGAACCATTTGCAGCTTCCTTCATGGCAGCGTTAATTTCAGCTGCAGTTGCTTCCTTCGCAAGTTCAACAGTGAGATCAGTTGCTGATCCAGTTGGTACTGGAACACGCATCGCGAAACCGTCAAGCTTGCCCTTGAGTTGTGGCAACACCAATGAAATTGCTTTAGCAGCACCAGTTGAGCTTGGAATGATATTGGTGGCTGCAGCGCGTGCGCGGCGAAGATCCTTATGTGGGAAATCAAGGATTACCTGGTCATTTGTGTAGGCATGGATGGTCGTCATAAGACCGCGGACGATTCCAAACTTTTCATCCAAGACCTTGGCCATTGGCGCTAGGCAGTTAGTAGTGCATGAAGCGTTTGAGATGACATGGTGGTTAGCCGCATCGTACTTATCGTGGTTAACACCCATAACGATTGTGATGTCTTCATCTGTAGCTGGCGCTGAGATGATGACCTTTTTGGCACCGGCTGTGATGTGCTTCTTTGCATCTGCTGCCTTGGTGAAGTGGCCGGTTGATTCGATAACAATGTCAGCTTTGACTGAGGCCCAAGGAAGGTTCGCCGGATCGCGATCTGCAAAGACCTTGATGGTCTTTCCACCCACAGTAATGGTGTCTTCTGTGTGTGAGACTTCCAAGCCGAGACGACCCAATATTGAGTCGTACTTCAAAAGGTGGGCAAGGGTTGCATTATCGGTAAGGTCGTTGATGCCTACGATATTGATATTTGGGTTGGTGAGCGCTGCGCGAAAAAAGTTGCGGCCAATACGTCCAAAACCATTGATTCCGACATTAATCATTGTAAAACCTCTTCTAGAAAGTGAATTGCCCCAATTAAAGGTGGCTAAGAGTTACACCACAACGTTGGGGGCCTGGCGGAGAGTCTATCAGTTACACGCAGGCTACCGACCGGTTAGGAATCCCCGAGTAAATCTGGTGAGAGCCCAGCCTCAGTATCAGGAATACCGAGTTCTCCTGCGCGCTTATCGGCCATCGCGAGCAATCTACGAATTCGACCCGCGATTGCATCTTTTGTCATCGGTGGCGTTGCAAGAGATCCTAGTTCTTCCAAACTCGCCTGCCCATGTGCGATACGAAGCTCACCCGCCTCTTTGAGATGGTCAGGAATTTCTGGACCAAGAATCTCCATGGCGCGCTGTACTCGCGCAGCCGCTGCTACTGCCGCGCGCGCTGATCTGCGCAAGTTTGCATCATCAAAGTTTGCTAGCCGATTTGCAGTAGCGCGAACTTCGCGACGCATGCGTCGCTCTTCCCATGCAAGGACACTTTCATGTGCACCCAGGCGAGTGAGAAGAACTCCGATTGCATCTCCATCTCGGATAACAACGCGATCTACTCCACGAACCTCGCGCGCCTTAGCGACGATGTTGAGGCGGCGGGCTGCTCCTACGAGAGCAAGCGCTGCTTCAGGACCAGGACACGTGATTTCAAGAGATGAAGATCTTCCCGGTTCTGTGAGTGATCCATGCGCAATAAACGCGCCACGCCATGCCGCTTCTGCATCGCAGACATTTGCAGCAACTACTTGCGGTGGAAGTCCACGAACCGGTCGACCATTGGCATCGATCAGACCCGTCTGACGAGCCAGAGCATCTCCTGCTTCAACTACGCGAACTACGTAGCGTGAACCTTTACGGAGTCCACTTGATGAAAGAACTGCTAAATCTGAGTCATGCCCATAGATATCAGCGATATCTTTCTTGAGGCGGCGGGCGCTCTGTGAAGTGTCTAATTCAACTTCGATGAGAACTTTGCCCGCGGCGATATGAAGCCCGCCTGCAAAGCGAAGCAAGGACGAGACTTCAGCTTTTCGACAACAAGGTTTGGTAACTGCAAGACGACTGAGCTCATCCTTAACTGCTGCTGTCATTGCCATGGGGGTTATCCAACCAGTTTTTCAGTGGCAATGTGTGCAAAAAGTTGTCCCAATTTTTTTACATCGTGATGCAGAGGAGCGCCAGAACTGCGTAGATCGGCTACCAATAACTCTGAACCTATGGTTGAAAGATACGAATGTAGCTCAGATGCTCCCTCTGCCGAGCTATCAAGGATTACCAAATCAAAATGAAGCCCAGGCGCGTAACGCTGCAAAATCTGAAGATGCTCAAGTGGTGAATAACCGGCGTATTCACCCGCGGATTTATCGGCAGAGTCTAGATTTAAAAGCAGGATTTTCTTCGCCTCAGTCTCGATGAGAGCATCTCTTAAGGATGGCACCAATAAATGTGGGATGACGCTAGAAAACCATGAGCCTGGACCCATTGTGATCCACTCGGCATCTTTAATAGCAGCTAACGCTTCTGGTTGCGCAGCAGGTACTTCTGGGATTATTCGTAGAGTCTTTAACTTTCCTTTTGTGGTGGCAACCTCTGCTTGTCCTCGCACAATCTGAGTACCGATTGAATTCTCGAATGTTGCCTCAATATCGAGCGGTTGAGCTGCCATCGGCAAAACTCTGCCAACCACTTTGAGAAGAGCGCCGACTCGATCGAGCCCTGCAACAGTGTCTTCATCGCGATCCCAGAGCGCTGCTAACAGGAGGTTACCAACTGCATGGCCATTGAGCGGTCCCTCACTTGTGAAGCGATACTGCATTATCTGCGCCCAACTGCGACCCCATTCATCATCGCTACAAAGAGCTGCAAGAGCCATACGTAAATCACCAGGCGGGAGTATCGGAAACTCTTCTCGCAGGCGACCACTAGAGCCACCATTATCAGCGACGGTCACAATGGCTGTGATATCTGAAGTAAGGCTACGAAGTGCAGTCAAGGTTGCAGCTAGCCCATGTCCCCCACCGAGTGCGACAACTTTCTTACTCAACTTATTCGCGTCCTACATCTCGATGCGTTGCGTGAGCCGAAATTTCGAGGTCAGCTGATGTGGAGGACAATTGCTTCGCAATTTCTTCAGCAATAGCGACAGATCGATGCTTGCCACCTGTGCAACCAATGGCAATGGTGACGTATTTTTTCCCTTCACGCATATAGCCAGGAATCATCTGCTGCACAACACCAACATAACTCTTCACGAAGTCAGCAACTCCTTCACTGCCCAACACCTTGGCCGACACTGGAGCATCTAGCCCATTGAGTGGTCGTAGTTCGGGAATCCAGTGAGGGTTGGGAATGAAGCGGCAATCAAGGACTAAATCTGCGTCCACTGGGATTCCGTACTTGTATCCAAAGGAGAGCACGTTAATGCGAAGGGATGCCAACATACCAGCGGCAAAGATTTCGGAGGTGCGCTTTTCTAACTGATGAACATTGAGGTTAGAGGAGTCAATGACAACATCAGCCTGGGCGCGAATCTCTTCTAACTTCGCTCGCTCACGCTCTATACCATCGACAATGCGATCCTTGGCCTGCAACGGATGGGGTCGGCGAGTTGATTCAAAGCGCTGGACTAGCGCTTGATCAGATGCATCCAAGAAGAGCAAGCGATAAGGAACCGAGGCTGACTTTAGCTTCGCTAGTGAATTGTTAAGTTCATCGAAGAATTTTCCGCCACGAACATCTACAACAACCGCCATAGCTGCATGAGTTTCAAGAGTTTGTTCAGCAAGAGATGGAAGTAGAGCAGGTGGCAAGTTGTCGACCACATACCAACCTAGATCTTCGAGAGCATGCGCAACGGTCGATCGACCAGCGCCAGACATTCCCGTAAGAATCAAAAGTTCTTTAGTGGCCATGGCTCTCATTCTGCCTTAGGTGTCAAGTATCTCGCCTGTGGCCATATCTACCTTCATCTCTGTAGCGGTTGAGAGTGACTGTAGATATTCAAAGATAATTCCTGCGATGGTTGCACCAATTCCTGGAGTAGCAGCGAGTTCATCACGGGATGCTTTACGCATCGCCGTCACAGAGCCAAAGCGAGCCATGAGTGCGCTTCTCCGTGATTCTCCAAGTTGTGGGATGTCATCCAGAAGCGACTCAAGCATCACCTTGGATCTGCGGGAGCGATGGAAGGTGATTGCAAAACGATGAGCCTCGTCACGAATACGCTGCAGAAGATACATTCCCTCACTTGTGCGCGGGAGAATCAATGGGTCCTTATCCCCTGGCATCCAGACTTCTTCAAGGCGCTTTGCAAGTCCGCAGAGTGCAACATCGGTGATACCGAGCTCATCAAGTGCTCTCTGTGCTGCTGCAACTTGGGGCGCCCCACCGTCTACAACAATGAGTTGTGGTGGGTAGGCAAATTTACTGACTTTGCCACCAGTTTCCGCAATCTCACTTGGATTGACCTGACGATCAGCAAGTAAACGTTTCATACGGCGAGTAATTACTTGATGCATCGCGCGGGTGTCATCTTGTGCCGTGTCTGTGTCGATGATGAATCTGCGGTACTCGCTCTTCTTCGCCAAACCATCTTCAAATACCACCATCGATGCAACGACCGTTGTACCTGAGATATTTGAGATGTCATAACACTCGATACGCAAAGGAGTTCGCGCCAGTTGGAGCTCTTCTTCCAGCTCTAGCAGAGCCTTTCCCGACACAGCAGCATCAGTGGCACGTTTACTTAAGTATTGAACCAGTGCGTAGTGCGCATTTCGTTCGACAGTTTGGAGTAGTTCTACCTTCTCGCCACGTTGCGGAATTCTGATGGAAACCTTCGCTCCCCGTAATTGGGTGAGCCACTCTTCCAGAGCGCTCTGATCAAGTGGTGCTTGATTGAGATAAATCTCTGATGGAATATCTGTTGGTGCGCTCTGGCTATAGATTGAGAAGAAGAGTGAAGCCACCTGGTCATCGCCTTCTAGCGCCCGCTCTTGATCAACTATCCAAGAACGTGATCCCTTAATCGAACCACGTCTTACAACAAAGATAGAACCGGCAGCGTGCAACCCTTCTTCATGGATGGAGATGAAGTCCCCGTCTAAATCATCAGAGAGATTTCCTTGAGTAGAACGTTGCGCCTTTTCAAAAGATTCAATTTGATCACGCAGACGTGCGGCTCGCTCAAACTCTTCACGCTCTGATGCCTGCTCCATTTCGCTGCGCAGCGTAGGCAGTAAATTCTCCATTCCTTTTTCCATAAAAGCATCTAGCTTGTGGGCAATCTCTTTGTGCTCTTCTGGGCTGACCCAACCGACACAAGGAGCAGCACATTTACCAATATCCCCCAAAAGACACTGACGTTTGGTGCGTTGCGCTCTCTGAAAGTTGCCAGCGCTACATGAACGAACCGGATAAACCTTGAGCAGAACTTCATAGGTATTCCGAAGCGCCCAAGCATTTGTATAGGGGCCAAAATATTTAAGCCCAGGACGCTTCTCCTTGCGAGTAATAAAAATGCGCGGAAATTCATCGTTCATTGATATCGCTAAATAGGGATACGACTTATCATCCTTAAATTGCACGTTATACGTTGGATGAAACTGCTTGATCCAGCTAAATTCAAGAGCCAAAGCTTCAAGCTCTGTTGCAACAATGGTCCAATCCACTCGAACTGCTTCGTGGACCATTCGGTAAGTCTTCTGCGCCAGGTTGGATCCAAAATATGTAGTTAAACGATTCTTTAGGTTCTTCGCCTTTCCGACATAGATGACTTTGTCTTCAGCGTTAAAGAAGCGATATACACCTGGCTCTTCAGGAATCTCCTTGGGGCGATAACTCGCAGGTTGCGCCATGGCTACTTCTGCTTTGCGGTCTTTCGGGCTGGAACCTGTCGGTTAGTAGCAAGCATCTGCGCCAAAAATTCTCCGGTATAACTTCCTTTTACCTTTGCAACTTCTTCAGGCGTTCCTTCAGCAATTACTGTGCCACCCCGGAATCCTCCTTCTGGACCCATATCAATGACCCAATCAGAAGATTTAATGACGTCAAGATTGTGTTCGATGACGATGACAGTATTTCCTGATTCAACCAGGCGTTTGAGAACTCCCAGCAACTTACTGACATCCTCGAAGTGAAGTCCTGTGGTTGGCTCATCAAGAACATAGATAGTGCGACCTGTTGAGCGCCGTTGGAGTTCTGTTGCCAGCTTTACACGTTGCGCTTCTCCTCCTGAAAGTGTCGGTGCTGATTGACCAAGACGCACATATCCCAGCCCTACATCACAGAGCGTCTTGAGATATCGAGCAATCGTTGGTACGGATTCAAAGAATGTGTGCGCTATCTCAATTGGCATATCAAGGACTTCAGCGATTGTCTTGCCCTTGTAATGAACTTCCAGGGTCTCGCGGTTGTAGCGAGCTCCATGGCAGACCTCGCAGGGGACATATACATCGGGAAGGAAGTTCATCTCGATTGTGATGGTTCCATCGCCTGAACAGTTCTCGCAGCGACCACCTTTAACGTTAAAGGAGAAACGGCCTTGCTGATAACCGCGCACCTTAGCTTCGGTAGTTTCAGCAAAGAGCGCGCGGACCTTGTCGAAGACTCCGGTATATGTTGCAGGATTAGAACGCGGTGTGCGACCAATTGGTGATTGATCAACGTGCACAACCTTATCGAGCTGATCGATGCCAGTAACGGTGCGATGGCGTCCCGGCACAAGACGAGCCCCATTGAGTTTGTTGGCAAGAGTTGTATAGAGAATGTCATTTACCAACGTTGACTTACCTGATCCTGATACGCCAGTAACTGATACGAAAAGCCCCAATGGAATAGAGACTTCAATATCCTTCAAGTTATTCTCTTTAGCGCCTTTAATAACTAATTGACGTTTTGGATCAACAGGACGCCGCGCCTTCGGAATATCGATTGCTTTGCGGCCCGAGAGATATGCGACAGTAATTGATTCTTCTGATGCGATGAGCTCTTCATAGGAACCAGAGACGACAACGCGACCACCATGTTCGCCAGCGCCCGGCCCGATATCAACTATCCAATCGGCGGTTCGAATAGTCTCTTCATCGTGTTCGACCACAATCAGGGTGTTGCCGAGGTCGCGCAGTCGAGTGAGGGTATCGATCAGACGTCGGTTATCACGTTGGTGAAGTCCAATTGATGGTTCATCCAAAACGTAGAGAACTCCAACAAGTCCAGAGCCAATCTGGGTTGCTAAGCGAATGCGCTGGGCTTCTCCGCCAGAGAGCGTTGCAGCTGGACGATCGAGAGAAAGGTAATCAAGACCCACATCAAGTAGGAAGCCGAGGCGCGCATGGACCTCTTTCATTACTCGTTCGGCAATTTGTGCTTCACGCTTATTGAGCTTTACCTCTTTAAGGAAAGCAGCGCAGTCATCTATGGAGAGCGCACAAACTTCAGCGATGCTCTTTCCGCCAAGCGTTACAGAGAGAACCTCTGGCTTTAAGCGCGCACCTTTACATGCAGGGCATGGAGTCTGGCGCATATACGCCTCGTACTTATCGCGGCTGTAATCGCTATCAGTTTCACTATGTCGGCGATGAATGAAAGGGATGACGCCTTCAAATCCTGTGGAGTAATTGCGTACGCGACCGTAGCGATTCTTGTACTTAACGTGTACTTCGTAGTCGAAGCCATTCAGGATCGCCTCTTTAGCTTTTACCGAAAGCTTCTTCCAAGGATTATCGAGTGAAAACTTCAACTCTTTAGCGAGAGCCTCAAGAAGTCGTAGGAAGTATTCGGAGGATTGCCCTCCTGCCCAAGGAGCAATCGCTCCTTCATTAATGGAGATGGCATCATCAGGAATAATGAGCTCTTCATCAACTTCTAGACGCGTTCCAATACCTGTGCACTCAGGGCATGCGCCAAAGGGCGAGTTAAATGAGAACGAACGCGGCTCCAGCTCTTCAAAAGAGAGATTGCAGTCATGGCAAGCCATATGCTCGCTATAGGTATGCTCTTTTTCTCCCGCTTTAGCATCGACAAAATCTAGAATTACTAGTCCATTTCCTAACTTGAGCGCTGTCTCAATTGAGTCAGTTAAACGAGATTTACTCTCTGCCTTTGCAGTCAAGCGATCGATAACCACCTCAATGGTGTGCTTCTCTTGCTTCTTTAGCTTTGGCGGTTCGGTAAGTTGAATGGTTTCGCCATCGACTCGTGCACGCGAATAGCCCTGCGTGACAAGTTCTGCAAAGAGATCGACGAATTCGCCCTTACGTTCACGAATTACTGGAGCTAGTACTTGAAACTTCGTAGTAGCCGGCATTGTGAGAATTTGATCAACAATTTGCTGTGGACTCTGGCGAGAAACTGCTTTGCCGCATTGTGGACAGTGTGGCCGGCCAGCGCGGGCGAAGAGGAGGCGGAAGTAGTCATAGACCTCAGTGATAGTTCCAACAGTTGACCGAGGATTGCGATTGGTAGATTTCTGATCAATAGAGACTGCCGGTGATAGGCCTTCAATAAAATCCACATCTGGCTTATCCATCTGTCCCAAAAATTGACGGGCGTAGGCTGATAAAGATTCAACGTAGCGGCGCTGGCCTTCTGCGAAGATTGTGTCGAAGGCCAAACTTGATTTACCTGAACCTGATAGCCCGGTAAAGACAATGAGCGCTTCACGCGGAAGTTCAAGGGAGACATCCTTGAGGTTATGTTCGCGGGCACCACGAACAACTAACTTATCGATACTCATGTACCTGCCTCATCCATTCCTCGAAGTTCGCGCTTAAGTTCACGAAGTTCATCGCGCAGACGGGCTGCCAATTCGAAGGCTAGTTCATCTGCAGCGCTACGCATCTGCTCGGTGAGTGAGCCTATCAACGCAATCAATTCTTGGCGCGGCATTGAATCTGTTGGCTTTGATGAGAATGGCAGGATGGCAGAAGATTTCTTACCCTTTGTTGAGGCCATGATGTCGTCGGTATCGTCGCTCTCTTGGGCGATGAGATCAGTGATATCGGAGATCTTCTTACGCAAGGGCTGTGGGTCTACCCCACGTTCTAAGTTGTAGGCGACCTGCTTTGCACGTCTACGATTTGTTTCATCAATCGCCTTAGCCATAGATGCTGTGATGTTGTCAGCATACATATGAACTTCACCAGAAACGTTACGGGCTGCGCGACCGATTGTTTGAATAAGAGATGTGGCAGAGCGAAGGAAGCCCTCTTTATCAGCATCCAAGATAGAAACGAGGGATACCTCAGGCAAATCAAGTCCCTCTCGCAAAAGGTTGATCCCGATAAGGACGTCGTATTCTCCACTCCGTAATTCCCGTAAAAGCTCAACGCGGCGCAAAGTGTCGACCTCAGAGTGCAGATAGCGGACTCGCACTCCCTTTTCTTGCAGATAATCCGTAAGATCTTCTGACATCTTCTTAGTGAGCGTTGTAACAAGTACTCTCTCGTTCTTTGCCGCTCTGATATTTATCTCGTGGAGCAGATCATCAATCTGACCCTTGATGGGCTTAACGATTATTTGTGGGTCTACCAAACCGGTTGGGCGAATAACCTGCTCGACGACATCACCATCGACCTTAGCCATCTCATACTTTCCGGGGGTTGCAGAGAGGTAAACCTTCTGCCCTGTGCGCTCAAGAAATTCTGGCCACTTCAAAGGTCTGTTATCAAGGGCGCTTGGAAGACGAAATCCATGTTCAACAAGGGTTCGTTTACGGGCTGCATCGCCTTCGTACATGGCACCTATCTGTGGAACTGTCACATGGCTTTCGTCGATAACCACTAAGAAATCTTCAGGGAAATAATCTAAGAGACAGTTAGGAGGCGAACCTGGTTCACGGCCATCGAGGTGTCGCGAATAATTCTCAATTCCAGAACAGAAACCAAGTTGCTCCATCATCTCAAGATCAAAAGTTGTACGCATACGCAAACGTTGTTCTTCGAGTAACTTGCCCTGTTTTGTAAACAAGTTGAGCTGCACTTGCAGTTCATCCTGGATGTCGCTCATGGCGCGCTTCATTGTTTCAGGACCTGCGGCATAGTGAGTAGCTGGGAATATATAGATTTCGGTTTCATCGTTAACAATTTCACCTGTCAGCGGATTGAGAGTCATAATCTTTTCTATCTCATCGCCAAACATCTCGATACGGACCGCTAGCTCTTCATACATAGGAATGATTTCGACAGTATCTCCGCGCACCCTGAATGTGCCGCGCTCGAAGGCCATATCGTTTCTCTTGTATTGCACATCCACAAACTTGCGTAGTAGCGCATTTCGTTCTATCTCATCCCCTACTTTAAGACGAATCATTCGGTCTATATATTCCTGTGGCGTGCCAAGACCATAGATACATGAAACTGTTGCAACGACTATGACATCTCGTCTAGTCAGTAGCGAGTTGGTTGCCGAGTGGCGCAGCCGCTCAACCTCATCATTAACGCTGGAATCCTTTTCGATAAAGGTATCTGTCTGAGGAACGTAAGCTTCCGGTTGGTAATAGTCGTAGTACGAGACGAAGTACTCAACAGCATTGTTTGGTAACAATTCGCGAAATTCATTTGCTAATTGCGCTGCCAAAGTCTTATTGGGAGCTAGAACTAGCGTTGGGCGTTGTAACCGTTCGATGAGCCACGCCGTCGTGGCTGACTTTCCAGTTCCGGTAGCACCCAGGAGAACAACATCTTGAACACCAGCGTTAATACGCCGTGCAATCTCTTCAATTGCAGCGGGCTGATCTCCAGCAGGTACGTAGTCGCTGATAACCTCAAAGGGAGCAACTTTTCGCTGCAGGTCGGTTACGGGGCGCACCTGCTTATCCTAAAGAGAGAGGCTGGAGAACGCCCTCCCAAAGATTCTCGACCTGGCGCAGGAGTGAATCCTCATCCCCATCATTTCGAATGACTTTATCGGCAATTGCTTCACGCGCTTCAGGAGTTACCTGCGAGGCCATCCGCTTTTCAATCTGCGAGATATAGAGACCCTTTTTGAGTAGTCGAGCCTTACGAAGTTCGATATTTGATTCAACGGTAATGATGTAGTCAAACTTGGCAGCAGCTCCTGTTTCTACCAAGAGTGGAATTTCATAAATCAAGATGTCATCAATATCGAGATCTGCAACAGCTTCTGCAAAGAGGGCCTGCACGCGTGGGTGGATGATTGCCTCTAAATCTTTACGGGCTTGTGGATCTGAGAAGACAATCTCAGCGAGCTTCTTACGATCGATATCACCGTTAACGATGACCTCATCCCCAAAGCGGAGCATGACATCTGCAAAACCATCGCTTCCACGCTCTATCGCCATACGCGCCAACTGATCGGCATCGATAACGAGAGCTCCAAGTTCAGCGAAGAATTGGGCTACCGTCGACTTTCCTGCGCCGATTCCACCAGTAAGCCCGACTACCAACATGTACTCACCCTATCTCGGAAGAATCTGCTGTTGCCAAAATTTGGAGAAAGAAAATCCGGCTGAGCAACGCGAGGTTAAGGAGCAGCTCGCGGCCCAGCCGGATTTTCTTATTGAATTATTCGGCTACAACAGCGGCTTCTTCAGCTGCCTTTGCCTCTGACTTCTGCTTCTTATGAGCAAGGAAGCGCTCTTGAGCAACAGCGTATTGACGCTCCCACTCTTCGCGCTGTGAGTCATATCCTGGCTTCCATTCCTGAGTATCAGGATCGAAACCTTCTGGATAGATGAAGTTTCCTTCTGCATCGTAGCGAGCAGACATTCCGTATTGAGTTGGATCGAATGCTTCGATTTCAACTTCATGACCTTCATTTGCTTGCTTCAATGAGAGTGAGATACGACGACGCTCTAGGTCGATATCGATAATCTTTACGAATAGTTCATCTCCAACAGAGACAACCTGCTCTGGAATTTCAACGTGGCGTTCAGCCAACTCTGAAATGTGAACAAGTCCTTCAATGCCTTCGTGAACACGGATGAAAGCTCCGAATGGAACAAGCTTGGTGACCACACCTGGAACCACAGTATTAATTGTGTGGGTGCGAGCAAATGCCTGCCATGGATCTTCCTGTGTTGCCTTAAGTGAGAGCGACACACGCTCGCGCTCGAAATCAACTTCAAGAACCTCAACGGTTACTTCGTCGCCAACTTCAACAACTTCACCTGGGTGATCGATGTGCTTCCATGAAAGCTCAGAGACGTGAACGAGGCCATCTACGCCACCAAGGTCAACGAATGCACCGAAGTTAACGATAGATGAAACAACACCGGTGCGAACCTGGCCTTTTTGGAGCTGGTTCAAGAATTCAGTGCGTGACTGTGACTGTGTCTGCTCGAGGAACGCACGACGTGAGAGAACTACGTTGTTGCGATTCTTATCGAGTTCGATAATGCGAGCTTCAACCTGCTTACCGATGTAAGGAGTGAGGTCGCGAACGCGACGCATCTCAACAAGGGATGCTGGCAAGAAGCCGCGGAGTCCGATGTCGACAATAAGCCCACCCTTAACAACTTCAATAACTGTTCCAACGACAACTTCGTCGCGTTCCTTCTTGCCTTCAATTTCGCCCCATGCGCGCTCGTACTGCGCACGCTTCTTGGAGAGAATGAGGCGACCTTCTTTATCTTCTTTCTGAAGAACAAGAGCTTCGACCTTATCGCCAACTTTGACGATGTCATTTGGATCTGCATCATGGCGGATTGAGAGTTCGCGTGACGGAATAACACCTTCTGTCTTGTAACCGACGTCAAGGAGTACTTCTTCGCGATCAATTTGAACGACTGTACCGACGACTAAATCTCCGTCGCTGAAATTTCTGATTGTGCCTTCGATTGCGGCTAGAAAATCTTCTGCTGATCCAATGTCATTTACTGCAATTTGTGTAGTCAAGATGCTCCGTAGGGATAGAAAGTAGTAGGGATAGGACGGGCTAAGAGTACGGGTGAGGGGTAAATGCCGGCAAATCCCCGCTTAAATATCGCCTCCATCGCAGTAGGATTCACAAATAATGAATCGTTATGTCGAACTATTCCGAATTCCAAATGTCTGGGTGCTAGTACTCGCCTGCTTTCCAGCTCGAGTTGCCTACGGAATGGTCAGTCTCTCGATCTTCTTCAAGGTGGAACAATCGACAGGTTCCATTTCAAGTGCAGGTCTTGCCCTAGGGCTAAATGCTGCCTCCGGCGCGCTCACTGCTGGAATTCGCGGGTCCATCATGGATAAATACGGCCAAAAGTGGCCGCTGCGGATCATGGTTCCAACATATGCAGCGTTGACGATAGCGCTCAATCTTGCAGATACAAAGGTTGCGATGTTGACTCTTGCATTTGTCATGGGGTTGAGCGCTCCCCCAATAAATCTTTCTGTTCGCCCGTTATGGAAGATTGTGGTTCCAGAAAAAGACCTACGCACTGCATATGCAATCGACTCATCAATTATGAACTTTGCCTTTGTTGTAGGCCCAGTCATCGCAACCTCTCTGGCGCTCTCTAGATTTTCTTCTTCGCCTTTATATATTTGTGCAGCACTGATGCTCCTCGGTGGGATTTCACTTGGCATGACAAAGGTTTCGCGTAATTGGATCCCCGAAACAAAGGGCGCTGATTATCAACCGCTTTGGAAGCATAAGCCTCTGCAACTGCTCATGATTGAAGGGTGCTTCATCGGATTTGGTTGGGGCCTCTTTGATGTCGCTGTTCCCGCATTCACAACGATAGAGAAGGTTCCTCACATGACTGCCTGGATTTTTGGAGCTATGTGAGTATCAAATGTAATTGGAGGGCTCTTAGCGGGGCTCGTTTCAAAGAAAACCTCTTCCCTTAAAGCGATGCGTCGTACCTACGGAGTGTGGTTTCTCGTTTCAATTCCAATGGCGCTTTCCTATCCAAATTGGACGATGATCATTGCCGGTGCGTTTTTAGGTTTAGTAGGTGGAGCAATTCAAGTCTTCTATTGGGAAGTTATGGAAGCAATCCGCCCACTAGGTTCACCAACTGCGATGATGGGTTGGCTCTGGTCTGTGGAAGGCACGCTGATGGCAGTTGGTTCCATGGCAGGTGGATTTATCTCAGAACATTCATCTCCTACCATCGCTTTGAGCATCACAGCGCTCTGCATAGGCGCTGGCTATTTAATTCTGGCGCTTGGTAAGTCGCGCTTGA
The DNA here is from genome assembly GCA_029977785.1 of Actinomycetota bacterium. Taxonomy (GTDB): domain Bacteria; phylum Actinomycetota; class Actinomycetes; order Nanopelagicales; family Nanopelagicaceae; genus Planktophila. Next base: position 39,501 of record JAPOKG010000001.1, read on the forward strand.
TTGCCGCCGATCGCATCCCGACAGATGATGAAGATTTAGCTGCGATGAAAGATAACGCCAACACCAATCAATAGCGCCTTTTAGTGAGCTGCTTCGTTCCAACTCTTTCCGATTCCCACCGATACATCCAGTGGTGCACGTAGCGGATAAGCGCTACCCATCTGAGTACGGACTAATTCTGAGACTGTTTCAACTTCATTGGTGACAACTTCGAGAATGAGCTCATCGTGAACTTGTAGTAAAAGTCGCGACTTGTAATTTCCAGCTACAAGTGCGCCTTGCACATTGAGCATTGCTTGCTTGATGATGTCGGCAGCCGAGCCTTGAATCGGAGCATTCAGGGCCATGCGCTCGGCAACTTCTCGACGTTGGCGATTATCATGCATCAGATCTGGGAGATAACGTCGACGTCCCATAACAGTTTCGGTATACCCCACCTTGCGAGCATCTTCGACAACTGTCTTGAGATAGTCGCGAATACCGCCGAAGCGTTGGAAATATCTATCCATTAAATCTTGCGCTGCAGGTGGTGTGAGATCTAATTGCACAGCAAGTCCGTATGAACTAAGTCCATATGCCAAGCCATATGACATCGCCTTTATCTGGCGGCGCATCTCAGGATCAACATCTGCTTGCTTTACTCCGAAAACAAGAGCTGCAACTGTGGCATGCAAATCTTCTCCAGATTCAAATGCTTTCAATAGACCTGTATCGTTCGATAAGTGCGCCATGATGCGCATTTCAATCTGACTGTAATCGGCAGTCAGTAGTGCGTCATATCCATCGCCTGCTATGAAACAGTCGCGAATCTTTCTTCCCTCTTCGGTGCGAACCGGAATGTTCTGCAGATTAGGCCCTACAGATGAAAGGCGACCTGTAGCTGCCACAGTCTGAGCAAAGTGGGTATGAATTCTTTTATCTGCTGCAATCTCAACTAAGAGACCTTCAATAGTTGTTGCCAGCTTCTTCGTCTCACGAATTCGTAATAGCGCGGCAAGGACAGGGTGCTCAGTCTTCTCAAATAGCCAGTTGAGCGCATCTGCATCAGTTGTATATCCGGTCTTAATTTTCTTTGTTTTAGGAAGGCCCAGCTCATCGAAGAGCACTGTTTGAAGTTGCTTGGGTGAGGCCACATTGAATTCGTGCCCCGCGGAGGTATGGGCAACTTTGGTTTCGCGAGTGACTTCAGCCTCAAAGAAGGCAAGTAACTTTTCAAGCGCTTTCTTATCAACTGCAATTCCTCGGTTCTCCATCGTGGCAAGTAAGTGCGCAACAGGAAGTTCGAGTTCATAGAAGAGCTTGCTCAGCCCACGGGATTCAAGCTCTTGCGTGAGTGAACCTCGCAATGCAAAGAGCGCACAAGCAGATGTGAGAAGAGTCTGCTCGGCGGATGAGGTATCGATTGCAACACCGCTCCCCCAACGATCGAGAAGGTCTTGAAGTTCTTGCGCTCGTGTTCCTGGATTTACGAGGTAGGCAGCAAGTTCGGTATCAAAGACAACTCCTTGCATGCCATTGATTCGTGCCAAAGATTTTGCACCATGAGCTATCTTCTCGACTGAGCTATCAAGTACCCAACTTCCCATTTCGGCTGAATGAACCAAATGCGCTTGTTGTGCCGAAAGTGCCACTGCATAACGATGAAGTGAATTCTCGTGAATTTCGAACGCTAGGGCAATCGGTCCGTGATGCCCAGCAATCATCTCTGACATCTGCACGGGCGTTAATACAGATGACTCAATATCTGCAGCAAAGAGCGAGAGCTCTGGTTCAGAGTTCTTTGTTGCACTCTCTTCAGGAGTTACTGCAATTGTCTTGAGGCGATCTTTGAGCGTCCTGAACTCTAACTTCTCAAAGAGCGCGGTGAGATCACCTGCTGCCACACCACTCCAAGCAAGTGCGTCTATTGACAGCTCAATCGGAGCATCGTGGATAAGTTGAGTCAGCTCTCGATTACGACGTACGCTTTCAAGATGAGCTCGTAGCGCATCTCCTACCTTTCCAGAGACTTTATCGGCCTGCGCCAAGAGATCAACGAGTGATCCATATTCAACAATCCATTTAGCAGCAGTCTTTTCACCAACACCCGGAATAGATGGCAGGTTATCGCTGGGGTCTCCACGAAGGGCAGCAAAATCTGGATATTGCGCAGGCGTCATTCCGTATTTTTCAATGACGGCAGCAGGTGTCATGCGCGCTAGTTCTGATACGCCACGCTTTGGATACAACACAGTTGTCTGATCGGAAACTAGCTGGAAGCTATCTCGATCTCCCGTACAAATCAGAACCTCTGCTCCTTCTTTTTCGGCCCTCTTAGTAATCGTTGCAATGATGTCATCGGCTTCAAAGCCTTCAACTTCAAATTGGGTAATTCCAAATCCAGTCACCAAGTCGTGAAGATAAGACATCTGAGAACGGAATTCATCAGGGGTCTTAGCCCGATTAGCTTTATATTCTGGAAAGATTTCAGTGCGAAATGTTTTGCGCGATACATCAAAAGCGACAGCGACGTGCGTTGGCTTCTCCTCTTTTAATAGTGAGATGAGCATGGTGGCAAATCCATAGATTGCATTGGTGTGTTGACCTTGTGCAGTCGTAAAATTTTCAGCGGGAAGCGCAAAGAAGGCGCGATAGGCCATGGAATGGCCATCAATGAGCAGAAGTCTCTTCTTGTGATTCGCATTACCGCTCATGTGGGACATCATAGGTATAAACTCCGTTGCTATGACTGAACCTGATTACTTAGCAATCATTAAAGAACGCGGCCAAGGAGCTCTCGACCTCAAGATGGGCATAGAGATGCTAGAAGTATCACCGCAACGTTTAGTCGCGCGTATGCCTGTTGAAGGCAATACTCAACCAATCGGCCTATTGCATGGTGGTGCGAATGTTGTTCTCGCTGAATCACTCGGCTCTATCGGAACTCAACTACACGCCGGTCCTGATCGAAAAATTGTTGGAGTTGATATCAATGCGACCCACCATAAATCAGCAACCAGCGGATATGTCACAGCAGTTGCAACTCCGATATCACTCGGTCGCACGCTCTGTGTATATGAGATCGTAATAACAAACGAGGCAGGTCAGCGAACTTGTACCGCTCGCATAACCTGCCTCATTCTTAATCCGTAAGTTACTTAGTGGGCACCTACTCCAAGGTATGCCTCACGTACTGCTGGATCATTGAGCAAGTCTGAAGCCTTTGCTTCCTTTGTCACATTTCCAGTCTCAAGAATGTAAGCACGGTGTGCGCGTTGCAGCGCCTGCTGAGCATTCTGTTCTACCAGCAAGATGGTGACGCCCTGCTTATTGATTTCAGTAATAATGCGGAAGATATTTGCAATCATCTGGGGTGCAAGTCCCATTGATGGTTCATCGAGCAGAAGAACCTTTGGGCGAGCCATGAGCGCGCGACCCATCGCCAACATCTGCTGTTCTCCACCTGAAAGTGTTCCACCTGCTTGAGAGGTACGTTCTTTCAAACGTGGGAAGAGGGTGTAGACGCGATCTAGATCTTCAGCCATTTCATTCTTACGATCCTTGCGGTTGAACTTACCCATCTCGAGGTTTTCAAGAACGGTCATTCCAGCGAAGATACCACGGCCTTCAGGTACTTGTGAGATTCCTAAATCAACGCGTTCGTGGGCCGGAATCTTGTTGAGATCCTGCCCATCGAAGCTTATAGAACCGCTGGATACTGGTCGTAGTCCAGAGATAGTTTTCAAGATTGTTGTCTTACCGGCACCGTTGGCACCGATAAGTGTGACGATTTCACCTTCGTTAACGACTACTGAAACGCCTTTGATTGCTTCAATCTTGCCGTAGTGAACGCGAAGATCCTTAATTTCAAGACGCATCTGCTGGCACTCCTAGGTAAGCCTCGATAACACGAGGGTCGTTTTGTACAACTGAAGGAAGATCATCTGCAATCTTCTGTCCAAAGTCGAGAACTGCAACACGGTCAGAGATTCCCATAATGAGCGACATATCATGCTCAATCAAAAGCACTGTGTACCCCTTATCACGAATCTTCTTAATGGTTTCTGCCAGTGCAACCTTCTCAGCTGGATTGAAGCCTGCCGCCGGTTCATCAAGGAGAATCAATTGCGGTTCTGTTCCGAGCGCACGTGCGATTTCAAGTCGGCGCTGATCTCCGTAAGGAAGATTCTTGGCCAACTGATCTGCTCTGTGGTCGATTCCCATGAATTGCAAAAGCTCGAGGGCGCGTTGACGACTCTCTTTCTCTTCACGTCGGTTGAGCGGAGTTCCAAAGAGCGCACGCAAAAGACCTGTCTTTTTATGAACATCAGTTGCTGTCAGAACATTTTCAAGTGCCGTCATGTCGCCAAAGAGACGGACATTCTGGAAGGTGCGTGCAAGGCCCATCTTTGTTACTTGATGGCGCTTCTTTCCTGCAAGGTTTTCACCTTTGAAGAGGATTTCGCCAGAAGTAATTGGGTAGACGCCTGTGACAACATTGAAGACTGTCGTCTTTCCGGCACCGTTAGGGCCGATAAGTGCACAGATTTCACCTTTGTTGACATGAAAGTTAACTTCACTAAGTGCGGTGATTCCACCGAACTTAATTGTTGTGTTTTTGAGTTCAAGAAGTTTCTCTGGCATTACATCGTCCTCTTCTCTTCTATCTTCTCGCGTTTCTTTCGCGGCAATAAACCATCAGGTCTGAGGTTCATCATGATGATAAGCACCAAACCAAAGATGATCTGTCGCTCATCGGCGATGAAGCGGATTCTTTCTGGAAGGTAGGCAAGAATCGATGCGCCAAGAGCGACGCCCCAAATATTTCCCATTCCGCCGAATACAACACATGCCAAGATCAAGATTGAGACTTCGAACTTAAACATATCTGGTGAGATAACCATGACCTTTGATGCGTACACAACACCAGCTGCGCCACCGATTGCAGCACCAATCACAAAAGACCAAAGCTTGTAAATTAGGGTGTTGACTCCCATGAGGGCTGCAACATCTTCATCTTGACGAATTGCTTCCCACGCACGGCCTGGGCGACGCACCGTGAAGCGGCGAATCATCCAGATTGTAAGAAGAATCATGGCAAGAACTAACCAGAAGAAATGCTCCGGGAACATCAGATTAAATTCAAATCCGAAGATTGTTGGAGGATTTGGAATACCTGCAATTCCATTAGGTCCACCGGTAACTGACAGGTTAAGTGCAACGATTCGAATAATTTCACCAAAACCAAGAGTGATGATTGCCAAATAATCCCCGCGAACACGTAGCGCTGGTAAGCCGAGAATTACTCCCGAGATCATTGCAAGTCCCATTCCAACAGGTAGAGCTTGCCAAGTGTTCCATCCATATAGCGTTGAGAGAATTGCTTGGCTGTATGCACCAATTGCGAAGAAGGCGATGTAACCCAAATCTAGAAGTCCAGACTTACCAACAACGATATTCAGACCCAAGGCCATCAGTACGAACATACCCACTGGATAAACGAGTACGTTCTCAAACGAAGTGATTGGTGTATTTAGGAAACTCGTAGGACCCCATGATGGAGCGAATGGAAGGAGACCAACGAGCAGTACGAAGGTTATGACAAAGACAGTACGAACTGGGCGGTTCCAGCCTGCCCAAATCTCTGCACCTTTATCACGAAGATTGAAGTTTCTGAGTGCGCTCATCATGTCCTCGTCTTCTGAACAGCTTCACCAAAGAGGCCGTTCGGTTTGAATAGGAGAATAAGAACTAAAATCACGAAGACTGTTACAGCCTTCCATTGGGAACCAAGGACAGCTGAAGCAAATTGCTCCATCATTCCCAGGGCCAGACCGCCGTAGAACGCACCTCGAATGTTTCCGATTCCCCCGAGAACCGCAGCAGTGAAGGCAGCGATTCCCATGTTGAATCCAACGTTAAAGACGGTGTTTTCGTAGACAGTTGTGTAGAGGAATGCCGCTGCACCTGTTGTGAGGCCACCGATGAGGAACGTCAACGAAATAACGCGGTTGATATTGATACCCATCAATTTGGCATTCTCTTCCGAGAGTGAGACAGCACGGATTGCCTTTCCAAGTCGTGATCGGTTTACGAACTGGTCAAGGATTACGAAAATGACAATCGGAGAAATAATGGCAAGCACAGTATCAATACGGAAATTTGCTCCTGCAATCTCTCCGAAACTCCACTTATCAAGCAAACGCGGAGCTGTCTGGGGGCGTGATTCTGTGAACATACGCATGGTCTCCATGAGGAAGATGGAGACACCAATTGCGGAGATGAGTGAGGATAGCGGCGCCGCACCCCGCGCTCGGAGTCGTCGGTATGCGACTAACTCAACGAGAACAGCAAGAACGGCACAGGCAATCATCGAACCAACAAGGGCAATAACTAATGTATATACCAATTCAAAACCAGCGAGTGGTTTTGCGGTAACTGGATGACCGAGTACTTCAATTTCAACCCAAAGCACTGCAAAAGTTCCGAGCATAAATACCTCAGAATTTGCAAAGTTAATGAGTCTGAGCACTCCGTAGACCATCGTGTAGCCCAGGGCTACCAAAGAATAGATGAGGCCGAGCGCTAGCCCTTGTAATACAAGTGACCAGAACTGGGTCGTGATAACTGAAAAATTCATAGCAACCGATCTATGCAAACTGAGTGAGTGTTATGAAACGTGGCCACTCCCGCATTTCTGCGGAAGTGGCCACGCCTTACTACATATTGAAAGTATTTCTACAAATTACGCTAATTATGCAATTGCGTCGTAGACAATCTTTCCATTCTTTACAAGGTAACCACCGACGTCAGCTCCACCGATGATGTCTCCATAACGGTTGAACTTAATCTTTGATCCACCAGCACCTGTGAAGGTTGTGTTCTTTACGCAGATCTGGATCGCTGGGCGTGTTAGCTTGCCCTGTTCGATACATGTAATGAATACCTGAGCTGCGTTGTATGCAGTTGCTGAGTAGAGACCAGGAACCTTTACGCCTGTGATCTTCTGGAATGAAGCAAGTTCTGCTGCAGTCAGAAGTGAGTCGAAAGGAACATCAGCTGCTGTGAGGCGAACGCCGTCAGCTGCCTTACCTGCGAGATCTGGGAAGTCTGATGTGTTAACACCGTCTCCAGCTGCAAGGATGCCTGTGTATCCACCATCGCGAAGAGCCTTGAAGAACTTAGCTGCTTCTGCGGTGTAACCACCGTAGATAACAACGTTAGCGCCTGAAGCCTTCACCTTTGATGCAACTGAAGTCCAGTCTGCAGTTCCGCGTGGAACTGAATCTGTTCCTGCAACACCGATCTTCTTAGCTGGTGCAATTGCGTACTTGATGAGACCTGCGCCGTATGTGGTCTGGTCGTCAACGAGATAGATCTTTGGTGATGTAACACCCTTAGTTGCATAGCGAACTAGTGCAGGTGCCTGGAATCCATCGTGTGCTACGACGCGGTGGAAGATTGGGAATCCACGGTCTGGAGCCTTTGGATCTGTGAGTGATACAGCTGATGCTGATGGTGCAACCATTGTTAGACCAGCAGCCTTGTATGCAGGGAATGAGTTACGTGCTTCACCTGAACATGATGTTCCGATAACGCCGATAACTGCCTTGTTAGCAGCAACACCTGGTGCGATGTTTGCAGCAACTGTTCCGTCGCACTGTGAGTCAGCCTTAATAAGGTTGATCTTTACAGCTGGGTTCTTTGCGTTGTAAAGCGCAATCGCCCATTCTGCGCCAGGGAACTGATCCTGACCAAGCTGTGCATCTGGACCAGTTAGTGGGCCCTGAAATGCGAGAGTTACAGATTTCTTAGCAGCAGCGTTTGCTGGTGATGAAACAACTACGCCAAGGGCGAGAGTTGTAGCAGCAGCAATAGCAAGACCGCTTACGATCTTCTTATTCATGTATTGCCTTCCTGTTTTTCATGCTTTAAGTCCCGGGACAGGGAGGCATGAAGCGTAATGCTCAACCTACACTTGAGACAAGGCGAAGGCCTGGATTTCTTGGCGTAGGAGATTACTTTTTGGTTACGAAATCACCGGGCTGAACAGTTCAGATAGGCGGCCGCAGAGGGCTATTTATCGAGGGCGGCCTCTGGGGAGATAACGGCATGGGCGACCTCTTTCATGGTCAGCCTTCTATCCATTGCAGCTCGTTGAATCCATGAAAATGCCTCTGGCTCAGAGAGATTGAGCGCCTTCATCAAGATTCCCTTAGCCCTATCGATAATCTTTCGAGTCTCAAGGCGCTCATGTAAATCGGCGACCTCTTCAGCCAAAGATCTCATCTGGGTATGTCGGCTGATGGCTATCTCAATAGCGGGTACGAGATCGCCGATAGTAAATGGCTTGACCACATATGCCATCACACCAGCATCACGAGCACGTTCAACTAATTCTCGTTGGCTAAATGCAGTCAACATCAGAACTGGCGCTATCGAAATGATTTTTTCAGCTGCAGAAATTCCATCAAGGATTGGCATCTTTACATCCAAGATAGCTAAGTCTGGTCGATGCTCAGTGGCAAGTGCGATTGCTTCTTCCCCATTGGTCGCTTGTGCAACTACTGTGTAACCGGCCTCCTGCAACATCTCAACTAAATCCATGCGAATGAGCGCTTCATCTTCCGCGACCAGAATTCGCACAGGTGTAGAACCAATCTGTGCTGATGCGTCGATGCTCATGTGCCTCGAGTCGGATTCGAACCGACACTATGCAGTGTTTGAGACTGCCCTCTCTACCGTTGGAGTACCGAGGCGTGCCCCAATCCTAAGGCACCTCTCTCAAATAAGAAAAAGGAGAGTGCGAGAAAAGAGGTGGTTGGCTTTATCGATAAGCAGCGGCTACACCATTTACGGCATCGCCAACTTTATGTACACGCATCGCATTGGTAGATCCAGGAATTCCAGGAGGCGAACCGGCAACGATCATCACAAGTTCGCCCTCAGCGGCACGCTTACCGTCGAGAAGCATTTTATCTGCCTGCAGAACCATCTCATCTGTGTGCTTAACCATTGGAGTAACCAAAGATTCCACTCCCCATGAAAGTGCCAAGCGATTGTAAGTGCCGTCTTCTGGAGTGATTGCCAGAATTGGAATAGGTGAACGTAAACGGCTGATGCGACGCGCAGAATCGCCTGATTGCGTGAAAGTCACGAGGAATTTTGCACCGACTATCGCACCAACTTCTGCAGCTGCCTTGGTGATTGCTCCACCCTTAGTTCGTGGTGAGTTCATAAGTGGGCGAATACGTTCAAGGCCCAATTCTTCAGTTCGTTCAATGATGCGCGCCATAGTTTTTACTGATTCGATTGCGAATTCACCAACTGAGGTTTCGCCAGAGAGCATCAAGGCATCTGCGCCATCCAGCACGGCATTTGCACAGTCTGTGGCTTCAGCACGAGTTGGACTTGAGTTTGTAATCATGGAATCAAGCATCTGCGTTGCGACGATGACTGGCTTTGCAGCATCACGCGCTAGTTCAACACAGCGCTTTTGCACCATAGGGACATCTTCAATTGGAAGTTCTACGCCAAGATCGCCACGAGCAACCATGATCCCATCAAATGCTTCAACGATTTCAACAAGATTGGCGACAGCTTGAGGCTTTTCAATCTTTGCAATAACTGGAATGCGGATACCAACCTCATCCATAATCGCATGTACATCTTTAATATCTGCCGCGTTTCGTACGAATGAGAGCGCAATGAAATCTGCACCAGCCCGAAGTCCCCAACGAAGATCATCCTCATCTTTTTCAGACATCGCAGGAACAGATACAGCAACTCCAGGGAGATTTATTCCTTTGTTATTACTGACAAATCCTGGCTGGATGCACTTCGTGACAACATCGTTGCCCTTAACTTCAACCACTTCAACAGTGACCTTGCCATCATCGATAAGAATGCGATCTCCAGCTTTGCAATCCCCAGGTAGGCCTTTATAGGTAGTTCCAACGCGCTCTTTAGTTCCAGGAACTTCATCAGTGGTAATTGTGAAAATATCGCCGCGAGCTAATTCATGTGGACCATTTTCAAATCGCGCCAAGCGAATTTTTGGGCCTTGCAGGTCAACAAGGACTGCAACTGCCTTGCCTGCCTCTTTTGCAGCTTCACGTACGCGATTTAGGCGACCTTGGTGCTCATCATAGGAACCATGAGAAAGGTTAAGGCGCGCCATATTCATTCCAGCCGCAATAAGTTCACGAACTTTTTCGGGAGATTCAACGGCAGGTCCAAGTGTGCAAACTATTTTCGCGCGGCGCATATGCCTACCTTATCTATAGAGAGTATGTACTAACGAGTTCTAGACCATCAGTGGTCGAGTAGTAGGTTCGATTGGTGCATGGAGTTGAGTTTCTCCGGTCAGGTAGCGATCCACAGCAGCCGCTGCTGAGCGCCCCTCAGCGATAGCCCAGACAATCAGTGACTGCCCGCGCCCTGCATCCCCTGCAACAAAGATTCCCTCTTCACTGGTTTGGAAATTTTCATCACGTGCAATATTTCCGCGATCATCGAGTTTTACTTCAAGCTGATCAAGGAGCGCCGACTTCTCAGGACCGGTAAAGCCCATCGCAAGAAATACAAAGTCAGCAGGGATTTCTTTCTCAGTACCAGGAACAGGTTCAAACTTTCCGTTCTCAAACTTTGTTTCAACTATCTTGAGAGCCTTGAGATTTCCTTTACCGTCTCCCACGAATTCTTGAGTGCTGACAGAGAAGACACGATTATCAAGCTCTTCGTGCGCACTAGAAACGCGGTAAATCATTGGATACGTTGGCCATGGTTGCGAAGATGGTCGTTCTTCAGTTGGGCGAGGCATAATTTCAAGTTGCGTCACGCTGGCTGCACCTTGGCGAACAGATGTACCTAAACAATCCGCACCAGTATCTCCACCACCCAAGATGATGACGTGCTTTCCAGCAACGTTTATTGGCGGTTGTTCAATCTCACCGAGCGCTTGCTTATTTCCCCACGGTAAGAACTCCATCGCTTGATAGATTCCTTTGTTCTCACGACCAGGAATTGGAAGATCGCGCCACTGAGTAGCGCCAACAGCCAATACGACTGCATCGTACTTAGCGCGTAAATCTGAACCGGTGAGTTCAACGCCGACATTTACACCAGGACGGAATCGAGTTCCCTCCTGCTCCATTTGAGTGAGGCGACGATCGAGGATGTGCTTCTCCATCTTGAATTCAGGGATTCCATATCGAAGCAGCCCACCAATTTTCTCAGCGCGGTCATACACAGCAACAGTATGTCCGGCTCGTGTCAGTTGTTGAGCAGCAGCAAGACCTGCAGGACCCGAACCAATGACAGCGACAGTCTTTCCAGATAAGCGTTCTGGCGCTAGCGGCTTTACATTATTGGCATCAAAAGCCTCTTCAATAGTGCGAAGTTCAACTTGCTTGATGGTTACCGCATCGCGATTGATTCCAACAACACATGCAGTTTCGCACGGCGCTGGGCAGAGGCGACCAGTGAACTCAGGGAAGTTATTGGTTGCATGAAGGCGGTCGATAGCTTCAACTTTATCTCCACGGTAGATGAGGTCATTCCACTCAGGAATGAGATTGCCCAGTGGGCACCCTGAGTGGCAGAACGGAATACCGCAATCCATACAGCGACCAGCCTGTTTCTGCAGGTGCTCAAAAGACTGTGGTTCGTAGACCTCTTTCCAATCTTTGATACGGACATCAACAGGTCTGCGCTTTGGGGTTTCGCGCGGTGTGGTCATAAATCCTTTTGGATCAGCCATTTGCTACTACCTCCATTACATATTCATCCACTGGTAGACCCTCACGGTTTGCTTTCTCAATTGCTGCAAGTACGCGTGCATAGTCACGTGGCATGATGAGTGAGAAGCGAGTCACCTCAGTATCCCAGTTCTTCAATAAGTTCGCTGCAACTTCTGAACCAGTTTCAACGTGGAAGGTTGAAATAATTGAGCGAAGAACTTCACGTTGATCTGCTGGAACAGCGAGCACATCAACCATTTCAGTATTAACAATTGCTGTATCTAGATCAAGCACAAAGGCGCGACCACCAGACATACCTGCTGCAATGTTGCGACCTGTTGGGCCGAGAATCACTGCAGTTCCACCAGTCATGTATTCAAGTGCGTGGTCACCTACTCCCTCAACAACTGCAGTTGCTCCAGAATTTCGAACACAGAAACGTTCTCCAACTAGGCCACGAATAAAGATTTCACCTGAAGTTGCGCCATAACCGATCACATTTCCGGCGATCACATTCTTTGCAGATGGGAAGGTTGCCTTCTCATCTGGGCGAACAATGACTCGGCCTCCGGAAATTCCCTTACCGACATAATCGTTGGAATCGCCATAGAGTCGCAGCGTTAAACCTTGCGGAATAAAGGCGCCAAGAGATTGTCCGGCAGAACCATGCAGAGTGACATCGATGGTTCCAACTGGTAGCCCTGCAGCTCCATAGCGTCGAGTGATTTCAGCACCCAACATTGTTCCGACTGTGCGATTAACGTTACGCACAGGAAGATCAATGCGAACAGGCTCCTTTTTCTCGAGCGCCAGCTTTGCGAGATCAATCAAGGTGTTATCAAGGGCTGCAGCTAAGCCATGATCTTGTGTTGTGGTCTGATGAAGCGGTGATTCAACATCAGGACGTACAAGAAGTGGAGAAAGATCTAGGCCGCTTGCCTTCCAGTGATCAATGGCAGCCTTGGTATCGAGATATTCAACATGGCCAACAGCTTCAAGCAAGGTACGAAAGCCAAGGGAGGCCAAGATTTCGCGAACTTCTTCAGCAATGTACTCAAAGAAAGTCTCAACAAACTCTGGCTTTCCGGTGAATTTCTTTCGCAGCTCTGGGTTCTGTGTCGCAACACCCACTGGACAGGTATCCAAATGGCAGACGCGCATCATGATGCAACCCGAAACCACAAGTGGCGCTGTTGCAAATCCATACTCTTCAGCACCGAGCAGCGCCGCAATTACAACATCGCGGCCTGTCTTTAGCTGACCATCTGCTTGAACAACGATGCGATCACGTAGCCCGTTGAGTAGAAGTGTCTGCTGCGTTTCTGCAAGACCTAGCTCCCAGGGCGCACCAGCATGTTTCAATGAAGTCAAAGGCGATGCACCAGTTCCACCATCGTGTCCTGAAATAAGAACAACATCAGCATGAGCTTTAGAAACACCGGCAGCCACAGTTCCGACTCCAACCTCGGCTACCAACTTCACATGCACGCGGGCATCTTTATTGGCATTCTTCAGATCATGAATCAACTGAGCCAAGTCTTCAATGGAATAGATATCGTGATGAGGCGGTGGCGAAATCAGACCCACACCTGGTGTTGAAAAGCGCGCCTTAGCAATCCACGGATAAACCTTATTTCCAGGTAGCTGTCCGCCTTCGCCCGGCTTTGCGCCTTGTGCGATCTTGATCTGAATATCAGTGGCATTTATCAAGTAGTTGCTTGTCACGCCAAATCGTCCTGAGGCAACCTGCTTGATTGCAGATTTCTTCGAATCTCCATTTGGTAGAGGGGTATAGCGCACTTCATCTTCGCCACCTTCACCAGTATTTGATTTGCCACCCAAGCGGTTCATAGCGATTGCCAACGTCTCATGGACTTCTTGTGACACAGAGCCATATGACATCGCACCTGTTGAGAAACGTTTCACAATTTCAGAGATTGGCTCAACTTCATCAATTGAGATTGGTGCACGTTCTCCTTCCTTAAATTCGAAGAGTCCGCGCAAGGTCATCAAGGTCTTACTCTGATCATTGACCTTAGATGTATAACGCTTAAAGATGTCGTAACGCTTATTGCGGGTTGAGTGCTGCAAAGCAAAGACTGTCTCAGGGTTAAATAGATGGGGCTCACCATCGCGACGCCATTGGTATTCGCCGCCAACGGCAAGGCGCTTTGCTCCTGGAATTTCGCCGCCTACTGGGTAAGCGAAATGATGACGTTTAATAGTCTCTTCAGCGATGACATCGAGGTCTACTCCACCAAGTCGTGAAGTTGTGCCGACAAAGAATTCGTCGACTACATCTTGTGCTAAACCAATTGCTTCAAATACCTGTGCTCCCGTGTATGAGGCAATTGTTGAAATACCCATTTTGGACATTACCTTCAGAACGCCCTTGCCGAGACCCTTAATAACATTGCGAACTGCCTTTTCAGGGGTGATGCCGGTGATAACGCCTTGATTAACAAGATCTTCAGCTGTCTCCATAACCAAATATGGATTTACCGCTGCAGCTCCGTAGCCAATCAAGAGCGCGACATGGTGCACCTCGCGGACATCTCCAGCTTCAACAACTAGACCCACCTTCGTGCGTGTCTTTTCGCGGATTAAGTGGTGATGAACAGCTGCTGTCAGCAATAGTGATGGGATTGGGCAATCTTCAGCATCGCCATCGCGATCAGAGAGCACAATGATGCGCGCACCTTTAGCGATTGCATCTGAAACTTCGCGCTTGATTTCTTCTAAGCGAATACGAAGAGTGTTTCCGTCTCCTGAAACCGGAAAGAGACCACGAACAACATAAGCCTCAAGTCCTGGGTAATCATCATCCGCGTTAACGTGAATAATCTTGGCCAGCTCATCGTTATCGATGACAGGAAATGCCAAAGAGATTTGTTTGCATGATTCAGGGCCAGGATCGAGCAGGTTATGTTCTGGGCCTAGTGATCCGCCCAAACTAGTTACTAACTCTTCTCGAATTGCATCGAGTGGTGGGTTTGTAACTTGCGCAAAAAGCTGTGTGAAGTAATCAAAGAGAAGTCTTGGCTTCTGTGAAAGCGCCGCGATTGGGGTATCCGTACCCATCGAACCGAGCGCTTCTCCCCCGCTCTTTGCCATTGGAGTAATGATGATTTTGATTTCTTCTTCGGTATAGCCAAACGCTTTCTGGCGGCGAATTACAGATTTATGTGGGTAGACAATGTGTTCGCGTGAAGGAAGATCAGAGAGTTTGATCATTCCATCTTTGAGCCACTGTCCATAAGGGGCTGCATCAGCGAGTGAATCCTTAATCTCATCATCTTCAATGATGCGGCCCGCTTCAATATCAACAAGGAACATCTTGCCTGGTTGCAGGCGACCTTTGCGAACAATCTTCTCTGCCGGGAAATCTAGTACGCCAACTTCTGATGCAAGTACAACAAGACCATCATCAGTAACCCAGAAACGAGATGGGCGAAGGCCATTGCGATCGAGCACTGCACCTACTTGATGGCCATCGGTAAATGTCACACACGCAGGCCCATCCCAGGGTTCCATAAGTGAGGCATGGAACGCATAAAAATCACGACGCTTCTGAGGCATCGTTGCATGGTTTTCCCATGCTTCAGGAATCATCATTAACACTGAATGTGGAAGTGAACGCCCACCAAGATAGAGAAGTTCAAGCACTTCATCAAATGATGCTGAGTCAGAGCCTGACATTTCAACAATTGGAAAGAGGCGCTTGAGGTCTCCCCCGATGAGATCGCTAGCAAGGAGCGATTCACGCGCGCGCATCCAGTTACGGTTTCCCTTTACAGTATTGATTTCACCGTTGTGAGCGATAAAGCGATATGGGTGCGCCAGTGGCCATGATGGGAAGGTATTTGTTGAAAAACGTGAGTGAACCAGGGCAAGCGGTGAGACCACTCTTACATCGCTGAGATCAGGGAAGAACTCTTCTAGTTGTCCAGTTGTGAGCATTCCTTTATAAACGATTGTCTGAGAAGAAAGTGATGCGAAGTAAAGATCCAGAGTGTGTTCAGCTCTCTTGCGAAGTGCAAACGCCAATCGATCGAGCGCCAGACCTGCTTCGTTCTTTTTTCCTGCAACGAAGAGCTGTTCAAACTTTGGCATCACAGAGAGCGCTGTCTTACCGAGAGATGATGGGTTAATCGGTAATTCGCGCCACCCTAGAACTGTAAGTCCTTCTTCATCGGCAATCTTGGCAATCTCGCTCTGAACATCTGCGCCCTGTGCAATAAATGCAATACCAGTTGCATATGAACCTTCTGCAGGAAGTGCTAAATCAGTGACAGCTTTGTAGAAGGCATCAGGAACGCGGATGAGAATTCCCGCACCGTCACCACTATCGGGTTCAGCACCGGATGCGCCGCGGTGTTCAAGATTACGAAGTGCGGTAAGCGCCTTCTCGACAATTTCATGTGTGGCAACTTTATTGAGGGTGGCAACCATGGCAACGCCGCATGCATCATGCTCTTGTGCGGGATCGTAGAGACCCTGGCGTGCGGGATAGTTCGATGAGAGTGCCATAACCCGTTGTCCTTTTTTCGTAAAACAAAAGGGACAACTTTGGCCCGTGAGCGGTAAGTAATGGTGCTCCTACCCGCTTCAGTAGCGAAAGAGTAGCAACCTAGGTGGTTTAGATGCCACTTATATGCAGCGCCTGCCCGATTCCAGCGGTGATGGCCATACCCAGGCAGCCACCGGCTATGACTCGCACGGTGGGAGTAAGCAACTTAGATCCTGCGATTCGGGCGCTCAAAATCCCAGTGAAAGTTAGGCCGATGAGGGTGAAGGCGACGATACTCCACGCGGCTTTTCCGGGTGTCGGAGCAAATGCCCCAACAAATGGAATGAGACCACCTGCAGTAAAGCTAAGTGCCGATGCAATTGCTGCTTGTACGGGACGAGCCTTGGTGTGAGGGTGTTGGCCTAACTCGTCACGAAGATGTGCAGCGAGTGGATCTTTCTGATGCATCGCTTCGGCAACATGTACTGCTAAATCTCGTGAAAGACCGCGCTGCATATAGATTTGAACCAGCTCTTCTAATTCGCCCGCAGGGTCTATTGCAAGATGTTCAATCTCTAACAGGCGATCAGATTCTTCAATGTCATTTTGAGAACGAACTGAGACGTATTCACCAACGGCCATTGACATAGCACCTGCTGCAATTCCAGCGGCTCCTGCTGTGATGAGGAAACTCTGTTCGCCGGCGCGCGCTGCAGCAACACCAATCATCAAACTTGCAGTCGAAACTAAACCGTCATTGGCGCCAAGGACGGCGGCACGTAACCAACCAGCGCGATGAGTGCGATGGCTGAGATTACGTTGATAGACATCCTCTAAACCCATCTTGCAAGCCTACCTGTCTGAGCGCTTGAATTTGATAAAGGCAGCACATGCCAGTGAAAAAAGAGTAAGTGCAACATATTGATTCAGACGCATCCCACCCCATACATATGCCTGATCGATACGAATTCCTTCGATAAAGAAGCGCGCAAGCGAGTAGCCCGCGACATAGAGTGCGAAGATTGAGCCCGCTGGGTAGCGAGTGCCGAGGGCAATCAAAAGAAGAGCAAGGCTTGCGGTGGCGATAGCTTCATACGCGAAGGTGGGATGAAAGGTAGTGAAATTTTCATAACCAGAGGGGCGAAGGTTTGCGGGGATTTCTAGCGCCCACCAAGTATTGAGTGGTCTGCCAAAAAGTTCTCCATTAAACCAATTTCCAAATCGACCAATAGCCTGCGCAAAAAGTAAACCTGGAGCTACAGCATCAGCAAAGTGAGCAAAGCTCGGCAGTTCGATGCGACGTGCGATTCTGCGATACGCGATATATGCACCAAGCGCACCCAGTCCGATGGCGCCCCAAATTCCAAGGCCACCTTTCCAAATCTTGAAAATATCAGCAAAGTTTGCGCCAGGGCCAAAGTAAAGTTCCGGTGAAGTAAGCACATGGTAAAGACGCCCACCAATAACTCCGCTCGGTACAGCGACGATAGCTACATCAGATAGAACTGTTTGAGCTCCTGGAAAGGTTGCCACAAAGCGCTTATTTCCGACCCAGATCGCCACTGCTACTCCTGCAATGATGCAGAGTGCGTAGAAATGAATGGTGAATGGCCCTAGCGCAACTACCGATGTACTCGGAGTTGGAAAGGCTTGCAAAGTACTTATCCGCGCTCTACTGCAGCTTTGAACTTAGCAGCGTCAAAATATTCGCTTGCATTGCGGTCAATTTCTTTACCATTAACGAAGACAGTTGGCGTTGAATTTACATTTGCCTTTGCACCGGCTGCCGCAACATTGCTCACCCAACCTAAGTAATCGCCCTTGTTAACGCAGCTACTAAATTTTTGGCTGGTTATTCCGGCTGTTTGTCCGAGAGTTGCGAGGAAACCATTATCCCAAGCACCTGAATTTTCTTGCTTCTGGTTCATCATAAGCAAGCGGTGATATTCGAGGAATTTACCTTCATCTGCAGAACAAGCCGCTGCATTAGCAGCGTTGACGGATTCAGGTCCCAAGAACGAGAGCGTGTGATAAACAACAGTTGCCTTCTTTTCAGCAATCAGAGATTCGATATATGCGCCATTGAGTTGCTCGAACTGAGCACAGACCGGGCATTGAAAATCTTCATAGATATCAATGACAGGAACTCCGGTCAGTTCGCCATTAAAAACCACTCCGTAACCACGATCGGCTGAAACGTTCGCCGGAATGCTGGCTGAAGAATCGGTTTGTCGTGATAGAAGTGTCGGTACCAACATGATGAGGAGAACGCCTACGACGACTGCAATAACGAGATTGCGAGTGAAGTTATCTTTTCCTGGTTGTTTAGCCATTGTTGCTTTCTCCTAGTTGTGTCGCAGGCGCTGGTGTTTTGTCCAGGCCAAATTTAGTGTGTGGGAAGAGAGTTAAGTAAATTGCCAAGAGCGCTAGGCCCGTGTCGCGCAGAAGAGGAGTGAGATAGTTCGCTTCACCCTCAGGAACTTGTCCCCCACCTCCGAAACATCCGCAGTCGATAGAAAGTCCGCGAGCCCAGGCTTGGGAGATAGCGATCATGAAACCAATCATTAAGAGCGCACTGAGTGCACCAGTAATACGCACAGCCGCTCCGATGACCAGGAGAATTCCTACCGCTAATTCAAAGAAAGGCACGACGATTCCGAGGAAGTTCGCAAGTGAAATCGGAAGCATCTCATAGGCTCGAACTGCCATCTGCGATTTATCGAGTTCATCAAATTTGAGATAGCCAGCAGCAATTAACGTTCCACCAAGGACGAGTCGAGCGACAAGCCCTAGCCATGGCTGAATAGTCTTCATCGTCCTTCACGCACTCCCAATGAAAGTTGTTGCGCTAACTCTCTCACAGATTTCAATCCCTCTGCCTCATTTGTAGCATCCTGCATCGCCTTTATAAATGCCGATCCCACAATGACTCCGTCTGCATATCCTGCAACGCCCTTAGCTTGCTCGCGAGTTGAAACTCCAAGCCCAACTCCAATAGGCAAATCTGTTGTTTCTCTAATGCGTGCAACAAGGTCAGGTGCTCCTGATGACACTGACGACCGTGTTCCGGTTACCCCCATGAGACTTGCTGCATAAACAAAGCCACCGCATCGTGATGTCACTTGTGGCAGACGTTGTGCAGATGTGCTTGGTGCAACTACATAGATTGGATTGATTTCGCTCTTCTCGACAGCTGACTTCCATCCAGCAGATTCTTCGATGGTCAGGTCGGGAGTAATTACTCCCGATCCACCATTTGCTGCTATGGATTGGGCAAACTTCTCAACTCCATATTTTTCAATAGGGTTCCAGTACGTCATCACAACTGCAGGAACACCTGAATCAGTTGCAACTTTAAGCGCATCAAATACATCGGCTGCGTTTGTTCCCTGTGAGAGTGATTGATCCGCGGCTGCTTGGATAGTTGGACCATCCATCACGGGATCGCTATACGGAAAGCCAATTTCGATGGCATCAACGCCACCTTCAACAAAGGCTTGGATTACTTTCTTGCAACCTTCAATAGTTGGAAATCCAGCGGGGATATATGCAATAAGCGCCGCTCTATTTTCAGCACGTACTTTTACAAAGAGGTCATCAAGCGGTGTGGACATTTACAGAGGAATTCCAAAATACTGCGCCGCAGTCTGAACATCTTTATCGCCACGTCCCGATAGATTGATGAGCAATATCGCCTCAGGTCCGAGCTCATTACCAATTTGAAGCGCGCCTGCAAGTGCATGTGCAGTTTCGATTGCAGGAATGATTCCTTCTGTCTTACAAAGAAGTGCAAATGCGTGCATCGCCTGCGCATCAGTAATCGCGCGATATTCAGCGCGACCAATGTCATGAAGGTAGGCATGCTCTGGACCAACACCTGGGTAATCAAGTCCAGCCGAAATTGAATGGGATTCGATTGTCTGACCGTTCTCATCTTGCAGAACATAGGTGCGATTTCCGTGCAGCACGCCCGGGCTTCCCCCAGTGATGGTTGCAGCGTGTCGTCCAGTTTCAACGCCGTCACCTGCTGCTTCAAGTCCGATCAAGCGAACTTCAGGGTCAGAGATAAAGCGATGGAAGATTCCGATGGCATTGGATCCTCCTCCGACACAGGCAAGAACTGCAGTTGGAAGTTTTCCGGTCAGCGCCAATACCTGTTCGCGAGATTCTTCACCGATAATTTTATGGAAGTCGCGAACCATGGAAGGGAATGGGTGCGGACCGGCAACTGTGCCGAGCATGTAGTGCGTAGTTTCAACATTGGTCACCCAATCACGCATCGCTTCATTAATCGCATCCTTCAAGGTGCGTGAACCCGAAGTTACAGGAATTACTTCTGCGCCCAATAACTTCATGCGAGCAACGTTAAGCGCCTGGCGCCTTGTATCTTCTTCGCCCATGTAGACAACACATTCAAGGCCCATCAGCGCTGCAGCAGTTGCCGATGCGACTCCATGTTGGCCAGCACCAGTTTCAGCGATGATGCGCTTCTTGCCCATACGTTTTGTGAGGAGCGCTTGACCAAGAACATTATTTATTTTGTGGCTACCAGTGTGGTTGAGATCTTCGCGCTTCAAGAGAATGCGTGCACCACCAGCATGTTCTGCGAAACGTTTTGCCTCGGTCAGAGCGCTGGGACGACCGGTATAGGTGCGATGCAGCGCCGCCAACTCTGCGATAAATGTGGGATCAGTCTGCGCCTTGATGCGCGCAGCATCGAGCTCTTCGAGGGCTCCAATCAACGCTTCCGGAACAAAGCGCCCGCCATATTGGCCAAAGTGGCCTGCAATCTCATCGAGAGTGGTCATAGCTGTAAGCCTACCCGTGACCTAGTAGTTCACGCATTGCAGAAATAGGATCACCAGATTTCACGAGGGATTCACCTACAAGAATTGCAGTTGCCCCCGCCTTTTGCGCCTGAGCGACATCCGCGTGGGTTGAAATCCCTGATTCTGCAACACGAATCACAGATGATGGAATTGCTGGGATGAGCTCTTCAAATACTGATGCGCTGACTTCAAGTGTCTTGAGGTTTCGCGAGTTAACTCCAACAATGCGAGGTGAGATATCCATCGCGCTCTCTAGCTCAGATTGCGTATGTACTTCAACGAGAGAGGCCATGCCTAGTTCGGTAGCTAGATCATAGAAATCTTTCAGTTGGCTCTTGGAGAGAGCTGCCACAATTAACAAGACAATATCGGCGCCATGAGCACGCGCTTCCAGGAATTGATATTCATCAACCATGAAATCTTTTCGTAAAACAGGAATCTCGATGCGAGAACGAACGGCGTCAAGATCAGCCAGCGAACCACCAAATCTGCGTTGTTCAGTCAGAACGCTGACAGCTGCAGCGCCTGCTTCTTGATACTTTTCTGCAAGGGCTGCCGGGTCTGTAATTGGGGCGAGGTCTCCCTTTGATGGCGATGAGCGTTTTACCTCTGCGATTACATTCATCTCATTTCGAGATAGAAAGGTGTGTGCATCTAGCGCTGGTGCTTGCGCATCAATGCGCTCATGCAAGGCTCCCATAGAGCCACGGCGCGCTGCTAAATCTTCGCGGACGCCTTCAATAATCGAGTCAAGCACGCTCACTTGTTCTCCTCTGTTGGATCAATACCTTTATCGAGCGCAGTCCATGTATTAAGTTCACGTGGAGCTCTCTCGTAGCGAGCAGATAGTCGTAGACGTCGGCTGATTGAAATAGCAATGACTGCTACAAAGAAGAGAGAGATCGCTAGCTTCATGGACGCTGCAATTCGTGAGCTGCGCTAATCGCGCCGAGAACGGCCGCCGCCTTATTGAGAGTCTCTTCATTTTCAGATGCTGGATCTGAATCAGCTACAAGTCCGGCCCCTGCTTGCACATAGGCAGTACCACCATGAAGGAGAGCGGTTCTAATTGCAATACATGCATCGATATTGCCGGTGAAATCAAAGTATCCAATCGCGCCGCCGTACAACCCGCGTCTTGTTGGTTCGAGCGATTCAATGATTTCCATAGCGCGTGGTTTGGGCGCTCCTGAAAGAGTTCCTGCTGGAAAGACTGAGAAGAGCGCATCAATAGGAGTTGAGGAAGGATCCAACTTTCCAATCACGGTCGAAACAATATGCATGACATGTGAGTAACGCTCGATATGCATAAAGTCGATTACTTCTACCGAACCTGGAGCACACACTCGACCTAAATCATTGCGACCTAAATCAACTAACATCAAATGCTCAGCGCGCTCTTTGGGATCTGCCAACAGCTCTTCACCTAGGCGAATATCTTCTTCAACTGAGGCAGAACGTTTACGAGTGCCAGCGATTGGGTGCACCATGACTTCATCGCCAGTAACTTTCACGAGAGCTTCTGGGCTGGAACCGACAATCTCAACGCCATCTTCGAAGCGGAATAAATACATATACGGGCTTGGATTGTTAAGGCGCAACATTCGATAGACATCGAGAGCATCTGCAGTACATGGCATGGCAAATCTTTGCGATAAAACAATCTGAAAAGCTTCTCCGGCTCGAATTTCTTCTTTTGCTATCTCAACCTTGGCCATAAATTCATCAGCAGTCATATTGCGAGAAAATTGTGGCGCCTTCTTTGAAGGAATTGTTGTGACATCTCCAGCAAGAGGGGCAAGAAGTTGCGCTTGCATGCGATCAAGGCGAGAAACTGCATCTGCATAAGACTCATCGATACGTTCGTCAGAGCCATCCCAATTGATTGCGTTGGCAATAAGGGTGATTGTTCCTTCACCATGATCCATCACCGCTAAATCACTCGTCAACATAAAGGCGATTTCAGGAAGTGCAATATCTTTCTGAGCAAGCTCTGGAATCCGCTCCAAACTGCGGACGCAGTCGTAACCCATATATCCAACTAAGCCACCGGTCAGAGTAGGAAGCCCCGCAATCTTTGGAGATTTCAGATGCGAGACCGATTTACGGAGCGCTTCCAGTGGACTCATATTGACCGGAACACCTGCCGGAGGTGTGCCTAACCAGAAAGCTGCTCCATCTTTCTCTGTCAAAGTGGTCTGGCTATGAGCCCCGATAAATGAATAGCGCGACCAGACTCCCCCATGTTCTGCCGATTCCAACAAGAAGGTTCCAGGAAGATTCTTGGCTAACTTCTTGTAGACATTCAGCGGAGTTTCGCCATCGGCGAGGAGCTTTCGGTAGACCGGGATGACGTTATGGTTTTTGGCAAACTCACGGAATTCTTCGAGCTTCATCGCGCCAACTCAATATTTGTATGGAAGCAGGAGCGATCGCCGGTATGGCAGGCAGCACCGCTCTGTTCAACTTTAAGTAACAAGGCATCGCCATCGCAATCTAAAGAGATGGAGTGAACCATCTGCGTATTTCCCGAAGTGGCGCCCTTCTCCCAGAGTTCGCTACGACTACGCGACCAATAGGTGGCGCGTCCTGTCTGGATAGTCAAAGCTAAAGATTGAGTATTCATATATGCCAACATCAAAACTTCACCGCTTGTGGCATCTTGGGCAATCGCTGGAATCAGAGTTGATGGATCTTTGAGTAGCGCAAGAATTGCCTCGGGAAGTTGGCTGCTCATAGAGCCTATTCTGCCTTACGAAGCCTGTGCGTTGCGAACTGAATAACCCTGGCCTTGCAAGTACTTCTTCACATCAGGAATACGGTGAATCCCAAAGTGAAAGACGCTTGCAGCCAAGAGCGCATCTGCGCCGGCATCGAGGGCAGCAGAGAAATCTTCTAGCGTTCCCGCCCCACCACTTGCAATCAGTGGCACTCGCGAGACAGCGCGCACCGCAGTGATCATTCCAATGTCATAACCAGCACGAGTTCCATCGGCATCCATAGAATTTAAGAGAATCTCGCCAACGCCGAGCACACATGCTTTCTCAACCCACGCAAGTGCGTCTACACCTGCGCTCTGCCTTCCACCATGGGTAGTAACTTCAAATCCTGATTCAGTGCGCGCGCGGCGTGCATCCACTGAGAGAACGAGAACTTGTGAGCCAAAACGATCGGCAATTTCAGCGATTAACTCAGGTCGTGCTAGCGCTGCAGTGTTGATAGAGACTTTATCTGCACCTGCACGCAGTAATTGATTCACATCATCAACGGTACGTATTCCCCCACCAACTGTCAGAGGAATAAAGACTTGCTCTGCAGTTTTTCGAACTACATCAAGTGTTGTTTCTCGCCCTGCAGCACTTGCTGATATATCGAGAAAGGTGAGTTCATCTGCTCCTTCACGTCCATAAAGCGCAGCCATCTCAACGGGATCTCCAGCATCGCGAAGATCTGTGAAGTTAACTCCCTTGACTACGCGACCATCTGTGACATCCAGACAGGGAATGATGCGAACGGAAAGGCTCATTGTTTGGTTAACTCCAGCGCCTCTTGCAAGGTAAATGCTCCCGCATAAAGAGCCTTACCAACGATTGCACCTTCAACTCCTGTGGCATTAAGGGCCATGAGGGATTCGATATCAGAAAGAGATGAAATTCCGCCTGAAGCCACAACTGGCTTCTTGGTAACAGCACATACCTCTTGAAGCAGTTGCACATTCGGTCCTTGTAGCGTGCCATCTTTCGTTACATCTGTAACAACGTAACGCGCGCATCCATCGCGTTCAAGACGTTCGATAGTTTCAAAGAGATCTCCGCCCTCTTTCGTCCAACCGCGGGCAGCCAGCACATGTCCACGAACATCAAGACCAACAGCAATACGTTCGCCGTGCTCTTGAATAATCTTCGCAGTCCACTCGGGGTTTTCTAGCGCGGCAGTTCCTAAATTGATCCGTGTGCAGCCGGTAGCTAGAGCGCGGCGGAGTGATTCATCATCACGGATTCCGCCAGAGAGTTCGACCTTAATATCTAACTTTCCAACCACTTCGGCTAAGAGAGCGCTATTTTCACCGCGACCAAAGGCTGCATCAAGGTCGACTAAATGTAGCCACTCAGCTCCTGCTGCTTGAAACTCGAGGGCAACTTCTAGCGGATTGCCATATGCAGTTTCTGCAGAGAGTTCACCTTGCACTAGGCGTACAGCGCGACCATCTTTCACATCGACGGCAGGAAGTAGTTCTAAGTAACTCATAGCGTTTGCACCCAATTCTGAATCAAATGTAAGCCGGCATCGCCAGATTTTTCAGGATGAAATTGCGTCGCAGCAACTGCTCCTTCTTCGACTGCAGCTAAGAAATCCTCGCCATAGTTCGAAAGCGTTGAGATGGTGCCAACGGGATTCTTTACAGCGTATGAATGCACAAAGTAGAAAGATTCTTCTTCAACGCCCTTGAAAAGTTGCGAGCCTGCTCCGGCCTTCACAGTGTTCCAGCCCATATGCGGCAATATCGGTGCCTCTAATTTTTCAACTGTAGCGTTCCAGATCCCGACTCCTGGATGAGTGCCATGTTCGACGCCTTGCGAAAAGAGAATCTGCATTCCGACACATATTCCAAGCGTGGGACGAGCGGCAGCAATTCTTTCGCGCACAATTTGATCTCCGCGAACTTTGATCAGCCCTTCCATGCAAGCGGCAAATGCACCAACACCTGGGACGACTAAGCCATCTGCGTTGAGCGCAACTTGGTAGTCGGATGTGATGACAACTTCACGCCCCGAGGTTTCAAAAGCTCGTTGTGCCGACCTTAGATTTCCAGAACCGTAATCAAGAATTGCAATCACGAACGTTAGAGAGAACCCTTAGTGGAGGGAATTCCTGCAACACGACTATCTAGCGCAACAGCATCTCGCAGCGCACGTGCGACTGCCTTAAATTGTGCTTCAAAGACATGGTGTGCATTACGTCCTTCAAGCACGCGCACATGAAGAGCGATTCTGGCTTCAGCGACAATCGATTCCCAGATATGTTTGCCAAGAGTTGTATCGAATGTACCAATGAGCTCAACAATCTCTGGCTGACGATGTACTAAATAAGGTCGACCTGACAAATCAACAGCTGCCTGCACCAGAACTTCATCAAGTGGAACCATCGCATCACCGAATCGACGAATGCCTGATTTATCTCCAAGAGCTTCGCGAAGAGCTTGTCCAAAGGCGAGCGAGGTATCTTCAACAGTATGATGTGAATCAACATCAACATCACCTGTTGTCTTGATAGTGAGATTAAAGCCAGAGTGCTTTCCTAGCTGGCTCATCATGTGATCGAAGAAGGGCACTCCAGTTTCGACTGAGATTTCTCCGGTGCCATCTAGGTTCAGTTCTACTAGGACGCTAGATTCTTTCGTTGTGCGTTCAACGCGTGCTGTTCTGCTCATTTTTCTCCCAGGCAAGCCGATAGTGATTCGATAAATTTCTTGTTCTCGGCTTCGTTGCCAATGGTCACTCGCAAGTAGCCCAATAATCCCACATCTCTGATGAGAACTCCTCTTTCCAGCATCTCTTTCCAGAGTTGGGCTGCTGGCTTAGCAAAACCACCGAAGAGGATGAAGTTGGCATCACTGGGTACAACCGTGAGTCCAAGCGCCACGATTTCTTGCGCTAGTTTCTCGCGATCTGCACGTAGCCGTGAAACGTTAGCTAGCAGCTCGTCTTGATAATCCAGAGCTACTTCTCCAGCCGCTTGAGTCAGTGCGCTTAGGTGATATGGAAGGCGAACCAAATACATAGCGTCAATGACAGCCTTATCTGCAGCCAAATAACCAAGACGAACTCCAGCGAAGGCAAATGCCTTGCTCATTGTTCGAATGACAACTACATGTGGATACTTCTCAATCAAGGTAACTGCCGAAGCTTCTTGAGAAAATTCGGCATACGCCTCATCAATGACCAATAGCCCTGATGATGCCTTCGCCAACTTCTCAATGTCATGAATTGAAAGCGTTGAACCTGTTGGATTATTGGGAGTAGTGATAAAGGTAAGAGCGGGTTTCTCGCGTTGTATCTGTGTAAGAGCAGAGTCAAAATCCAATGTGAAATCTTCGCGACGAGATCCATTAATCCAAGAAACACCCGTCACCTTGGCAATCAAGGGATGCATCGAATATGACGGTGTGAAACCAAGGGCGCTGCCGCCTCCGAAGGCTAGGAAGAGAGATTGAATGATTTCATTGCTGCCATTAGCAGCCCAAATATTCTTATCGGTTAATTTAGTCGCAGAGAGCGAGTTGATGAATTGCGCCAACTTGCTTCGTAGAACCGTGGCGTCGCGATCAGGATAACGATTGAGGTTCTTCGCTGCATCCAGCACTCTGGCCGCGATTGCTGCAGAGAGTTCTTGTGAAAGCGGATAGGGGTTTTCATTCGTGTTCATCACAGCATCGGCTGGAACTTGCGGTGCACCATAAGCAGATAATTCGCGCAAGTCTTGGCGCAGGGGCAACCAGGTTGGCCACTGGTTCATAGATTTTCCAGACGCGCAGTCATAGCTTCACCGTGAGCGGGGAGATCTTCAGAGTTGGCCAAGGTAACAACAGTCTCGAGGATCTCAGTAAATGCATCTTTGTTGTATTCGATGAAATGCAATCCTCGTAAGAAAGTTTGCACAGAAAGACCGCTGCTGTGGCATGCGCAACCACCTGTTGGTAGAACGTGATTTGAGCCAGCTGAGTAATCACCCAGCGATACTGGAGAGAAACGTCCAATAAATACTGCGCCGGCATTACGAATCTTCTTCGCATCCAGCGCTGATTGTGAAGTCTGAATCTCAAGGTGTTCAGCGGCATATGCGTTGACAACATCAAGACCCTGCTCAATGGAGTCAACAAGTGCAATCGCAGATTGAATACCAGAGAGAGCGGTGCGAATTCTTTCGGAGTGCTTCGTTGCAGCAACGCGCTTCGCAAGCTCAACTTCGACCTCGCTGGCCAGCCTCGTTGATGTTGTGACGAGCACAGCTGCAGCAATGACATCGTGCTCTGCTTGGCTGATTAAATCGGTAGCCACATCGGCGGCAATGGCTGTGTCATCGGCGAGAATTGCAATCTCTGTAGGCCCAGCCTCAGAGTCGATTCCGATAATTCCGCGTAGAGCTCGCTTAGCAGCCGCCACATAGATATTGCCTGGGCCAGTTACCAAATCGCACTTGGCGCAGAGATCTTTCATGCCGTAAGCAAAGAGTGCAATTGCTTGCGCTCCCCCAACGGCATATACC
>JAPOKG010000020.1 GCA_029977785.1 Actinomycetota bacterium
TTAATGAAAGTTTTACTCTCTAGAAACTTTTGCTCCGAGGCTTACTAATTGCTCGGCGAATTTCGGATATCCACGATCGATATGGAATGCGCCATCGACGGTTGTTTCACCGTCCGATACAAGAGCTGCTAATACAAGACCAGCTCCTGCACGAATATCGGTAGCTTCAACTGGGGCTCCAGATAGCTGAGGAATACCGTCGATAGAGGCGTGGTGGCCATCTACCGTGATTTGAGCGCCTAAGCGCATGAGTTCATTGACAAACATAAAGCGCGATTCGAAGACATTTTCAGTAACTATTGAGTGACCTTCAGCGATTGCATTCATGCCGATGATGAACGGCAGCAAGTCGGTGGCAAACCCTGGATAGGGAAGTGTTGCAACATCGATGGCTTTTGGTCGCTGGTTCATCTGCACGCGGATGCCGTTATGTATTGAAGTAATGATGGCGCCGGCAGAAGTTAACTTCTCAAGCATTACCTCCATATGGTCCGCGCGTCCACCATGGATAGTGATATCACCTTGCGTCATGGCAGCTGCAAATGCCCATGTGCCAGCGATGATGCGGTCAGTAATTGTTGTGTGATCGGTTGGATTAAGTTCCTTCACACCATAAATGGTGATTGTCGGAGTTCCTAACCCTTCAATCTTTGCACCCATTCCGATAAGAAATTCACCAAGATCAACCAAGTCAGGTTCGCGCGCTGCGTTATCGATAACAGTTGTGCCCTTAGCAAGCACTGCGGCAGTCATGAGGTTTTCTGTTGCACCTACCGATGGGAAATCTAGTTCGATAGATGTTCCAGTAAGACCTTTCGGAGCTTCGGCGATGACATAGCCATGCTCAACTCGTGCTTTAGCGCCAAGGGATTCAAGTCCCTTGATGTGAAAATCTAATCCCCGTGAACCGATGGCATCTCCACCAGGGAGTGCGACTTCTGCTTTTCCAACGCGAGCAACGAGTGGACCAAGGACGTTGATTGATGCGCGCATTTTGCGGACAAGATCGTAATCAGCGCGGTGCATGGGAGTAGTAGGAACATCGATAGTGACAACAGAACCTTCGCGCTTTACGGTGCAACCGAGGCGAGTAAGGAGATCGGCCATGATGTCCACATCTGCGATATCCGGAACGTTTCGAATAGTCGTTTTGCCGACAGCAAGCAGAGATGCTGCCATTAACTTAAGGACTGAATTCTTCGCCCCGGTAACGCTGACTTCGCCTTGGAGGCGGCATCCGCCGGTGATTCTGAAGCGGTCTAGCTCTGCCGCTTTCGATGATGCCATATCCGAATACTACTTATAGGCTACGGACATGGTTAATTTAACGCGTATTTACACAAAGACAGGCGATGACGGCACTACCTCTCTCGGAGATATGAGCCGCACTTCAAAGAACGATCCTCGTCTTGAAGCATATGCAACAGTTGATGAAGCGAACTCAACTATCGGAGTTGTCCTCGCTACTGATGAATTAACCGAAGATGTTCGCGCGCTATTGGTGCGCATTCAAAATGACTTGTTCGATGTGGGAGCAGATCTCTGCACACCTGTTGTGGATGCACCAGCATTTGAACCGCTTCGCGTTCTCGAATCCCAGATTGTCTATCTAGAAGAGCAGATTGATAAGTACAACGCGGATCTTGAAGCACTTCGCTCCTTTGTGCTTCCCTCAGGTACTGCTGCAGCGGCACATTTACATGTTGCCCGTACTGTGGTGCGACGTGCCGAACGTTGCACATGGGCTGCGATTCACGCATTTGGAACTGGTGTAAATCCACTTACAGCTAAATACCTTAACCGTTGTTCAGATCTACTCTTTGTTCTTGCTCGTCACGCCAATAAGAGCATTGGCGATCAGCTTTGGGTTCCAGGAGCTAACCGCTAAGAAAAACTTTTGAGATGCGCGCGAGCTGCGCTCTCTTCTTCAGGAAAGACAAAGATGCGAGGACCATCATTGGTCTGCGTCAACGTCGCTCTGATTTTTACTGCAAGTAATCTCTGGCGCAACATCTCGCCTTCAATATGGTTACTTGGGCTGGCAACTGCCACAAGAGATCCATAATCGCCTTCGCCACCCTGTACTGCTCGACGTGCAATCAGAGATTTACCTGGCCTGGTCGCCCACTTAAGAATCAAAATGAGAAAGAGAACAACGGGAAAACCAGCCAAGCTCATAAAGAAGAGGTAGTTATTGGTTCCGCCCAACATTAGTTTTGCACCTTTGTAAATGTAACTGAAGGATAACCAGAAGGTTTTTCCTCTTGATGGCAGACTACTTCTATCCCAGTGATGTATTCAAGAGATTCCAAAGGTTCCGGTGAGATTAAAAGAATGGTCTTAATCTCCTTCGGCTTTGATTCTCCAGAGATCGTCTGAAGTGAGCCAATGACGCTCTTATCTGGAGCAAATACTCGTGAGTTAACTTCCCACCAACGGCAACCAGGTTCAGATGCAACTAGCACGGCCCCACAAACAAACTTTGTACACGCTTCTACCTGTGAAGCCAAAATGTTGCGAGCAGAGAGAATTCCAATCAGCTCTTTACTACTAGGCACCTTGGCATAGACGCCTGATTCAATCGCAAAACCAGCAGGCGGCCACACTGGTTTTGGCGACGGACTCTTGCGCGCTGTCTTCTTTGGCTTTGGTTTCGGCTTAGGTTTCACGGTTGCTTTAGCAGTGGCAGTTGGCGTAGCTGATGCGCTAGCAGTTGGTTTAACAGTTGGTTTAGTAGTTGGCTTCGCTGTTGCCTTGGCCGTAGGTTTAACAGTTGGTTTTGCAGATGGTTGAGTAGTCGGCTTTACAGTTGGTTTGGCGGTTGCCTTTGCTGTGCTCTTAACAGTCGGAGTAGGTGTTGGTTTTTTGGTTGCAGCAAGTGCGCTGCTCGATGAAGCGATTAGGGCTACGGAGATAAGTAGGGCTACTTTCTTCACTGGCGCTCCCACTTAAAGCTACGAATAGCCCAAATAATTCCCACGACCAACCAGGCACCGATAATGGCAAAGGTACGGCCAGTCTCCCAAGAACCTGCAACTTCCTGTGCTGCAAAAGAATCTGGCAAGAAGACCGAACGCGCACCTTGGGTCATCCATTTCAAAGGAAAGATTGCGGCAACTTGCTGCATCCACTGCGGCAGATCGGTGAAGATAAAGAAGACGCCGCTAAAGAACTGCAGCACAATCACAACAGGTGAGACCACTGCAGATGCACCTCGGCCAGTCTTTGGAACATTGGAGAAGGCAATTCCAAGGATTGTTGAGCAGGCGCTGCCGATAACAAGGAGAGCCAAGAGAATGAGCCATTTATCAGCGCTCGTAGGCAGATTAACACCAAAGAAAGCAACGCCTGCGGCAAGTAATAAGAAGACCTGAACCAGCATGCTGAGCGTAACCAGAATGGATTTTCCGATGAAGTAGCTGCTGGCTGGCATAGGAGTACCACGCAAGCGTTTTAGCGTTCCAAAGTCACGTTCCATCGGAATCATGATGGCGAGTTGCTGGAAACCGGTATTAACCAGCCCGGATGCAATCATGCCAGCGACGAAGTATTGGCTGAAAGTCACACCTTCAGCGATCTGATTTGAAAAAACCGATCCAAAGATTGCCAAGAGAATAAGTGGAAAGAGCATTGTGAATACAACTGATTCACGTTGGCGCATAAATTGTCTAATCTCAAGGCCACCGCGTTGAATTCCGATTGAGAGCGCAGTTGGTTTACTCATGTGCGCCTCCAATCATTTCAAGATATATATCTTCAAGCGATGCACGTTTAACGCTGAGCTCTGGAACTTCTCCGTTGAATCTAGAAGATAGTTGTGAAACTAAGGCAGTTGGGTTTTCGCTCTTCTCGGATTTTGTAAATCCATCTTCGCGCCAAGAGACTGTGGCAAGAGAGGTTGCTCGCCCGCCAAGAAGTTCAGGTGTAGAGATTTCAATAATCTGCCCATGGTTAATGACAGCGACTCGATCGGCGAGAGCCTCAGCTTCATCGAGGTAGTGAGTAGTCAGCAAAATTGTGGCGCCTTCATCACGCAAGTTACGTATCAGAGACCAAAATGCGCGACGCGCTTCTGGGTCGAAACCAGTTGTCGGTTCATCAAGAAAAATCACTTCTGGGCTACCGATAATGCCGAGAGCGACATCGAGCCGGCGACGCTGTCCGCCTGACAAGGTGCGACCCAACGCATCAACTTTTTCGCCTAATCCAACGAGATTAATTACTTCGCGCGGGTCTTTAGGAGATTTGTAGTACTTGGCAAAGTGCGAGACTGATTCGTAAACGGTCAGATCTCCAGCATCTTCCGTTGACTGCAGAACGATGCCAATACGATCGCGCCAGGCTTGTGCTGCAGCGCCTTTGGTCGCAGGGTCAAAACCCAGGACTTTCACTTCACCTGAATCACGATCGCGAAAGCCTTCGAGGATTTCAACGGTGGTGGTTTTGCCGGCCCCATTGGGCCCCAAGAGCGCAAAGATTTCTCCTTGAGATATCTGCAGGTCGACCCCGTTGACCGCCTGATTCGCGCCGTAGCTCTTCTTCAAGCCGGCGACGCTGATGACTGTGCTCATATGGCTATCTTGTCATTGACTGGGTAAAAGTGCGAGAAAATGAGTCTATGAGCCCGCGTAAGAATTATCCCAAAAATCGTAGGCCTAAAAATAACGATGAAGATCGCCCACTAAATCCTTCCAATCAAAGTTTTGAAGAAGATGAGAATGGCTTATGGATTGTAAGAAAGTTAACGGGATCAGCTGCAAATAAGCCCTACCGCTGTCCTGGATGCGATCAATTAATTCCTATGGCAACGCCACATACTGTTGCATGGCTCGATGGTGACGAAGATAACCGTCGCCATTGGCATAACGCATGTTGGGCCAAACGTAATAACCGAGGTCCCCGAACTGAACGCACTCGAAATGCCCCTCGTTACTAATAGTTAATACAAGAAATTAACTAAAGCGCCCCTTAAGAAATTTCGTCACCGCAACAATTAACTTATCGCTGCCTGCAGTTCTACTAAAGCTTGTAAAGGCGATTGGAAGTTGAAAGCGAGCACGAACAACAGTGCGAGGATAAGTAAATTCAAGCAAACCCTCTGGTCCATGAATTCGGCCATAACCACTATCTTTTACGCCACCAAAAGGGACTGAGTCAACGGCTGCAAAAGAGATTGTGGAATTGATTGCGACCATTCCTGTATGTAGCTGCGATGCAATCTGCTTGCCGCGTCGCTTAGACCAAACAGATGCACCAAGCCCATAACGAGTGTCATTCGATAGTTTGATTGCTTCGGCCATCGATTTTACGCGGTTGATTGCAATTGTTGGCCCGAAAGTTTCTTCAGTCATTGCAATTGAATCCTCTGGAACATTGCAGAAAATCACTGGTTCAACAAAGGGAGCTTTTACCGAATTTGATCCACCCATTAAGACTGTGGCGCCACGGGCAATGGCATCATCAATATGGCTTTGGATAATTGGAATCTGCTTAGGCATTGTGGTTGGACCGTACTTGCCGACACCAGGAGCGCCTGGCTGAATGGTTTTGGCAATCTCAAGAACTTTCTCTATGAATTTATCGGCTACGCGCTCATCGACATAAACACGTTCAGCGCCGATACATGTCTGGCCAGCATTGGAAAATGCAGACCAGACGGTGGCATCTGCAGCGCGCGAGATATCAGCATCATGAGCCACGATTACAGGATCTTTACCACCACATTCGAGAACTACTGGAGTCATGTGAGCTGCACATGTTGCTGCCACAATCTTTGCAGTCCGAGTTGAACCAGTGAAAGCTAACTTATCGACACCGCTCTCACATAGGAATTTTCCGGTTTCACCTAAACCTGTAATACATATGAAGACATCTGCAAATAAAGTCGCATCGACAAATGTACGTGCCAAGTATTGGCCAACCCCAGGTGTGTATTCACTCGGCTTGAAGACGACGGTATTCCCGGCAGCGAGTGCATAGGCAATGGATCCGAGTGGAGTGAAAACCGGATAATTCCAAGGACCAATAACACCGACCACACCAACAGGAGATCGTTCAACAGTTGCGGACATATTTGCCATCAAAAGACCTGGAGAGCGATGGGAAGTACGCATCACTGACTCGGCGTGACGGGCAGCCCATGCAATGTGACCTGCTGCGAGTGCTGCCTCTAACTTGGCATCACTAGTTGGTTTTCCAGTTTCAAGTGAGACCAGTTCTGCCAACTCATCAACATTTTGCATAAGGTAGGTGCTCCATTTAAGTAGAACCTTCTTACGTCCACTAAATCCAATTTCTTGCCATTGAACTGATGCGGCGCGTGCTGTGGATACTGCTGCACGCACACCAGCTTCATCTGTGATGGGATGAGTTGCAATTACTGCATCGGTCACAGGGTTGAGCGAATCAAATGTCTGCACTTTGGTGAGGCTCATAGGCAAAGACTAGACTGCAACTATGTCGGAACCAATCCGCCCCAGCACAATTTTGCCGGCAGTGCGCACACCATTTACCGTTGTTACTGAAGATGGCCAGACCCTCATCGGCGAAGTGAGTGCACCGTTAAGCAACCCAACTGCCGCGATTCTGTGTTGCCATCCCAATCCCACAGGCGGGGGAATGATGGATAGCCATATTTATAAGAAGGCTGCAAACCGGCTTCCTGCGATGGCTGGCATAACGGTGGTTCGCTTTAACACACGTGGAACTACTAGCGAAGCAGGAACAAGTACCGGTAGCTACGACAACGGCCGTGCAGAAAAATTCGATGTAGAAGCGATGATTCGTTATTGCTTTGATGTCTTGCAACTCAAAGAGCTGTGGGTTGTTGGCTGGTCATTTGGAACAAGTATTGCAATCAGCCATGCGCGCGATCCGCGTATAAAAGGCTTAATTCTCTTAAGCCCAACTCTGCTTGATATTGTTGAAGGCGATCTCGAATTTTGGGCAGACGATGGCAGACCTATCACAGCGTTAATTCCAGAATATGATGATTATCTAAAGCCAGATCAAGCTGCAGAGCGCTTTGCAGTCATTCCACAGATTAAGTTGATTCCAGTTGCTGGCGCTAAACATCTATGGGTTGGAGAACCGATGGTGCATCGCGTCTTAACTGAGATTACTCAGATTGTCGCGCCAGCAAGGCTGCCACTTCCTACTGAAATTTAAGATCGTTCTGAGCGCGGAAAGACAACTTCTTCCAGAATCAAAATAATAGATGCGGCAACCGGTACCGCGAGTAAGCCTCCGACAAGTCCTAGTAGCGAAGTACCAATGAGCGCCGAAACAATTGTGACTGCACCAGGAACATTGAGGTTACGTTTCATCACCTTGGGAGTCAGCAGGTAATTTTCTATTTGGACATAAACCACGTAGCCAACGAATGCGATTACACCTATTGCTACAGTCTCAGTCAGTGCAATTAAGGTAAAGATTGCAGCTCCTATGAAGTGGCCAATCAGCGGAACTAGTCCGCAGACGAAGATGATGATGCCAATTGCAATGGGTGATGGCAGACCAAGAGCTAAACCAAAGAGGGTCATGAAGAGCGCGGCTAGAAATGAGATCAGAATCTGACTGCCGACGAAGGCGCCGACTCGGGCAATAATCGCATCAGTTAAAGAGGCGACTCGTGGACGGCGGCTTGCCGGCACTAACTTCAAACCAAGTGCTGTTGCCTGGGGTAGCGAAGTGATGAAGTAGAGCGTTAGGACCAAGATAGTGAGCGCAGTAAATGTTCCAGATAGAACGCTCTTTCCGACGCCGATCACTCCACCAAATGCTGTAATTAATAGCGTCCCATCGGAAGTGACAGAATTCAATTTCTTCTGAAGCGTATCGATGATTCCATATTGATCATTGATGGATGCGATAGTTGTATTGTTTTTTAGGTTATCAAGAAGAGCTGGTGCGCTTTCAATTAACGATGTACCTTGCGAAACTAGAGGTGGAACAACAAGTGCACCAAAGAGAATGACCATTAATAAAACACCAGAAAAGATAATTGCGACTGCGCCTGTTCGTGAGAGACCACGGCGGCGAATAGCTTCGACAGCTGGATTAAGACCAGTTGCCAAGAAGAGAGCAACCAAAATTAAGACAAACACCTGACTTGCGCTAGCGAGTGCGCGCATAAGTACAAATGCGGTAAGCGCTCCGATTGTTGCAACAAATCCAAAGTAGAAAGGGCTACCGCGGTCGATTGGAGCACCTGCAGCCCCAAAATCAGAGACTGTGACGGATTCCTTTGTTTTTTTCTTGATGCGGTCTGAAATAGCCATGATTTATTGTAAAGCGTACGAGAGAATATGACCCATGGCGCTACGGATTACAGGACTCGGTGAGGAAATCGCAGCTGTCACCGGCCTACCCTGGAACGTCTCACTTGAGGAATGGCCTGAAGATCCGCTCTTGGCCGAAAAGCGCGGTATCTCTCGCCACATCGTGCGCCTAGTGCGCTCTACCGA
This sequence comes from Actinomycetota bacterium, assembly GCA_029977785.1. Lineage (GTDB taxonomy): Bacteria > Actinomycetota > Actinomycetes > Nanopelagicales > Nanopelagicaceae > Planktophila. The sequence goes on from JAPOKG010000020.1 coordinate 8,466, forward strand.
TGATCCTGATTCAGAGGTTTATGCAGTCAAGGAAACGGTTTCGGAGTTTGCTAATCGTGAGTACAAAATTCTGCGAGAGCTTACTCACTTAGATGCTCCGAATGTCCAGTCCATCGCCGTTATTGAGGGTCGTACAAATAATGCGGGTGAAGAGCTTCCATGCGCGTTGGTTACACGCTTCCTTCCTTACTCGCTTCCCTACCGCGTTGTATTGAGCGATAAGACCGTTACTGCAGAAGATGTCACGTTGATGGCTAATGCGCTGGCCTTGTTGTTGGTGCGCCTTCACCTGCTTGGTTTCTGGTGGGGCGATTGTTCACTTTCCAACACTCTCTTTCGCCGTGATGCAGAAGGATATGCCGCCTATCTTGTAGATGCTGAAACTGGAGAGTTTCAGAAGTCCTTAAGCGATGGTCAACGCGAACACGATTTAGAGATTGCGCACTTCAACGTTGCAGCCGAACTAGAAGATCTACAACTTTCTGGAGTTCTCTACCCAGGACTAGATCCGATTCGTGCGAGCTCTGCGCTGATTAAGAGATATCACCGTTTGTGGGGAGCGCTCAAAGATAGACAGGTTCTTGATCCTAAAGATCGCCACGCAGTCGAACGCGCCATGCGTCAACTGCATGACCTTGGTTTTGCTGTTGAAGAAGTATCTGTCGTTGTGCAAGAAAGTGATGGAGCAGAAAAACTTATCTTCCAACCAAAACTTGTGGCAGCTGGATATCACAAGAACAGACTTCGTGAATTGATGGGGTTAGATACAGAAGAGTTACAAGCAAAGCGCTTATTGGCATCTTTTGATCGTTATCGCGGCCGCGAGAAGGCTCCAAAGTCTCCGATAGCAGAATCTGCAAAACGCTGGCTCGATGAAGTGTTCCGACCAACTGTCAATCAAATTCCACCGGAACTCGAGGGCAGAATTGAACTTGCTCAATTTTTCCATGAAGTTCTTGAGCATCGTTGGTACTTGAGTGAGAAGGCTGGCCATGATGTGGGCCTTGAATTTGCTGCTAAATCCTATGTTGCAGATGTCTTGCCCTATCGCCGCGATTCTGGCGTAGATGTGCGTAAAGATGGCATGATTCAGCAGTGAGGACATCAAGATGACGCTACCGCCAAATTTCTCACAAGCAGTTGATTTAAGTTCACTTGGAAAGCCGCCTGCGGATACATCAACACCGATGCCAGGACTTGAAATCACTCCACAAAATTTGCAGACAGAAGTTCTTCCATTATCTGAGGGAAAACCTGTAGTTATTCTCTGTTGGAGCCCCCGATCTGCAGATTCAGTCACGATGCTGCGCGCACTTGGAACAATTGAAAGTGAAGATAAAGGTAAGTGGGTTTTAGCTCACGTCAACGTTGAAGAACAAGCACCTGTCGCACAGGCGCTGCAAGTAAGAACCATTCCATTTGGAATCGTTTTTATAGGTGGCAAGGCAATTCCTTTCCTCGAGCAACCTCTGACTGAAGCACAGCTACGAGAAGTAATTGCCAAGATTTTGTCTCTCGCTGCGCAACAAGGAATTGGCGAAGAGCCTGTTGAGCAAGCAGAGCCTGAGGAAGAAGAGGCGCTAGCAGCACTAGATCAAGGCGACTACCCAACTGCAGAAGCTGCCTATAAGCGTTTGCTGGCACGCAAACCAAATGACCAATATGCCAAGTTAGGACTTGCTCAGGTTCAGTTACTCATTCGCACTATTGATCTTGATGGTGCAAAGATTATGGAACAGGCAATCGAGCGCCCTGGAGATATCGATTTACAATTGCAATGTGCAGATATTGAAGTCATGAGTGGCTATATAGATTCTGCCTTTGACAGATTGCTTCGCTTGCTTGTGGTTCTTGTAGGGGATGAACAGAAGCGAGTAAAGGATCATCTCCTCGAACTCTTTACCCTGGTGGATCCCGCTGATCCGCTTGTCATCAAAGCTCGTGCTCAACTCGCAAATGCGCTCTTCTAAGTGATGTCACAAGTAGATATCGGCCATGGCCGCGAACAGAAGCTCATCCACTTACTCTTCTTTCTCTTCGGTTTTGGCATCATGGCCTGGGTACCTCGTTTTCCTGAGGTACGTGCCAACTTACAGCTAGATAACGGTGCCTTTGGCTCGTTGATGAGTACCGGTTCTATCGGTGCATTCTTTGGGCTTCTTACAGCGGGCCACATCATTCACCGAATTGGTGTGAAAAAAGTAACGGTGGTTTCGATAGTAATTCTTTATGTATCACTTATCAGTTTGGTGCACATCCGCTCAACAATCCCGTTCCTTCTCTTTAGCATCGGTTTTGGTTTTGGAATCACAGCCATTCACGTAAGCCTGAATAGTCAAGCGTTTCACTTTAATGACCGAAGTGGAAAAAATATTGTTACAAGTAGCGCCGGCTACTGGAGCGCTGGAGCCCTAACTACCGCTATCGCTTCAGGGTTTTTGGTAGATCGAATCAGTTTGGTTGTTCATATCACCGTCCTTTCTTTGGCGATGGCAGTTGCCATGGTTGCGATTGTCCTTTCGTTGCACCCAGTTCTTCTTACAGCAAATACAGATACCGAAACTGAATACTCAATCAAAGAGATATTCACCTCGTTTCGGATTGACTGGCCCGTCAGTCTTGGAATGGCCTGTGCTATTTATCTAGAGTTTGCTGTTGGTGACTGGGGAACAATCTTTACCAAGGATCGCCTAGAGGTTTCGGCTGGCTTAAGTACCATTCCATACATTGTCTTCACGGCGATGATGATTTTTGGCCGACTTCTTATTCATAAACTCTTGCCACACGCGCCACTTGAATATTGGGTCAAACGTGCAGCGCTTCTAGGTGGACTCGGTTTTGGCGGCAGCATCATTATCGCTACTCATCTGCCGGCAGATATGAAGTGGTGGTCTTACTGGCTCTTCGTTCTTGGCTTCTTCTTAGGTGGGCTTGGCTCATCATTTATTGGACCCAGCTTCTTTAGAGCTGCAACTCGTCGGTCAAGCTTGCCCAACGCGATTGTTGTGGGGCAATTTGGCGTAGTAAATAACGTGATGACATTTGTCATCAAATGGATTGTGGCTTGGACTATTCAGCTCACTGGCTCAATTGCGCTAGCCATGATGATTCCAACGGCAATGTTGCTTGCATCAATTTATTTTGCAAATGTACTGAAAGAAGATTCGCAAGCTAAGCGTTAGATTCGCTCAAACCAGACTGTAGCTAGCGGGGGAATGCGCACTGTGGCATAGAGGTTGGTATCTACATCCACAGTAAAGTCCTTATTTGTTACGCCGCTGCCGCCGTACTTGAGATCATCTGTATTGAGCGCTTCGTGCCAGATTCCAGAAACAGGAAACCTGAGCTGGTATTGCTCGTGGGGGACAGGTGAAAAGTTTGTGACAGCCACCAGTGGGATTCCCTTATCTGACCAACGGGTAAATGCAAGAGTATTACCGGCGCCATCATCTCCGATAATCCATTGGAAACCATCTGCGACGATGTCTTTCTCCCACAAGGCTGGAATGCGCTTGTAGTTAGCGTTAATGTCGCTAACCACTTTCTGCACACCTTGATGTTCTGCAAATTCGGTTAGATACCACTGCAAGCCTGCCTCTTGGCTCCATTCATCATTTTGTGCAAACTCTTGACCCATGAAGAGCAACTTCTTTCCAGGGTGTGCCCACATAAATCCATAAAGCGCACGCAGTGTTGCAAGTTTCTGCCAGCGATCACCTGGGAACTTATTGACGAGTGATCCTTTACCGTGCACAACCTCATCATGTGAAAGTGGCAACATGAAGTTTTCAGACCAAGCATAAAGAATTGAGAATGTTATTTCGTTGTGGTGATAAACCCGATGAACTGGTTCGTGCTGTAGGTATTCAAGAGTGTCGTGCATCCATCCCATATTCCACTTAAAGCCAAAGCCAAGGCCACCGATAGATGTATCTTTCGTGACCCCGCCCCATGCAGTTGATTCTTCAGCAATCATCATGATGCCGGGATAGTGCTTATATGCGGTGGATGTAGCTTCTTGCAGCAGCTGAACTGCCTCAAGATTTTCACGTCCACCAAATTTATTGGGTAACCATTCGCCCTCTTTACGCGAATAATCGAGGTAGAGCATTGATGCCACAGCATCCACGCGCAACCCATCAATATGGAACTCTTCCAACCAGTAGAGCGCGCTAGCGACAAGGAAGTTGCGTACTTCATTGCGACCAAAGTTAAAGATGAGCGTTCCCCAGTCGGGATGCTCGCCCAGACGCGGATCTGCATGTTCGTAAAGAGCTGTGCCATCGAATTTAGCTAACGCCCACTCATCTTTAGGAAAGTGAGCAGGTACCCAATCAAGAATGACGCCGATACCTGCTTGGTGAAGTGCATCTACCAGGAATCTAAATTCATCAGGAGATCCAAAGCGTGAAGTTGGTGCAAAGAATGATGTGACTTGATATCCCCAAGATGGTGAATATGGATGTTCGGTAATCGGTAGGAATTCAACATGTGTGAAGTTTTGCTCTTTCACATACGCGACCAACTCTTGCGCCATCTGAATATAAGAAAGCCCTGGTCGCCAAGAACCGGCGTGGACTTCATAGACAGAAACTGGTGAGCGCCATGGTTGATACTGCGTGCGCTTGTTCATCCAATCGGTATCACTCCAGGTGTAGTTGCTTTCGGTTACTACAGAGGCTGTGCGAGGCGGATGTTCGGTAGCGCGTGCCAGGGGATCTGCGTGATCTACCCATGCACCACTGCTAGTGCAGATAGCAAACTTGTAGCAAGTATTTGGTCCAACATCAGCGATAAAAATTTCCCAGATTCCAGTAGACCCAGCGCGCACCATGGGATGGGTATTGCGATCCCAGAAATTATGATCACCAACGAGGCTGACTGCTTGAGCATTAGGAGCCCACACTGAGAATGCGGTGCCGATAAGCGTGCCATCACTTTCGCGCTTTACATGTGCACCCAGAACTTCCCAGAGTCTTTCATGGCGACCTTCAGAGATGAGATGAAAGTCGAGTTCGCCTAGAGTTGAATAAGGATTGAGATAACTACCATGGCCAATAAAGGCGTTTTCTTCGCTGGGCTTTGCGCCGCCGAAGAGGCGCGAGAAGAAAGACATGCGCAATCTTAAAGCTTTACTTGCGCTATGTGAACAACTTTTCCAGACAACCTTGTTGGATCAAGGCGCACATAGGTGTGTGCAGACCAGTCATATTTAGCGCCATCAATCAAATCCGTTACCGCAAAGTTATCTGTTTGCAGTCCTAGTTCTGCCATATTCCAATGCACGACGGTTTCTTGTGCAAAAGTTGGGTCAAGATTGATGACAACCAAAATTAAGTTATCTCCTTCGCGCTTGGAATACGCGAGAATGGCATCATTATCAGTGGTGTGAAAGCGTAAATTGCGAAGGCGCTGGAGCGCAACATTCTTCTTACGAATAGCATTGAGTTGGGTAATAAATGGAGCCAAGGTTAACTTTTTCTTGGTCGCACCTTCCCAATCACGCACCTTAATCTCGTACTTTTCAGAGTCAATGTATTCCTCGCCGCCCTCTTTAAAGCGTCGGTGTTCATAGAGTTCATAACCGGCATACATTCCCCATGAAGGGCTTAACGTTGCCGCAAGCGCTGCGCGAATTGCAAAGATTGCAGGATTTCCGGATTGCAGATGGAAAGGCAAGATATCTGGAGTATTGACCCAGAAGTTTGGCCTAAAGAAAGCGCTGGTCTGTTGTGAAACTTCGATGCTGTATTCAGTGAGCTCTTGCTTGCTGGTGCGCCAGGTGAAATATGTATATGACTGATGGAATCCAGCTTTGCCAAGGGCATGCATCATCGCAGGCTTGGTAAAGGCTTCAGCTAAGAAGATGACATCAGGATATTCAAGGCGAATGGTCTTCATGACATCAGCCCAGAAATGCACTGGCTTGGTATGAGGATTATCTACACGGAAGATTGAGATTCCTTTAGAGATCCAGAAGCGCAAGATGCGAAGCGACTCATTCAAGATAGCGTCATAGTCATTATCAAAGTTAATGGGATAGATGTCTTGATACTTCTTAGGTGGGTTCTCAGCGTATGCAATTGAGCCGTCTGGACGGGTGGTGAAGAACTCAGGGTGCTCTTTCACCCAAGGATGATCAGGAGAAGCCTGGAGCGCAAAGTCCATCGCTACTTCTAGTCCGTTCTTCTTTGCAGTTTTAATAAAGTTTTCGAAGTCGGCGAGAGTTCCCAGCTCTGGGTTGATGGCATCGTGGCCACCTTCTTTATTGCCAATCGCCCAAGGAACTCCAGGATCTGTTGCCGATGGGGTCAGTGTGTTGTTCTTCCCCTTACGAAAATTTGTACCAATCGGATGCACAGGAGGTAGATACAAGATATCGAAGCCCATTGCTGCCACTGCAGGTAGACGAAGCTCTGCTGTCTTAAAGGTTCCAGAAATTACCGTTCCATCTGCGCTAACTTTCGCACCTTCGCTACGTGGAAAAAACTCATACCAAGAACCAACTAGAGCTCGTTCGTGGTCTGCGCGAATAGGAAAGTGTCCTGTTGAGGTAACTAGTCTGCGTAGGGGATTTGCCGTGAAGTATGAACGGATTTCTTGCGTTGAAGTTTGTGAGAAACGATTCATCGCAGAGAGTGTGGAATCACCGAGCGCTTTGATAGCAGGTGAAAGTAAGGCTTTAGCTGATGGATCTTGGCCTAACTTCTCTTCAAATATCTTTTTTCCCATTGCACACATGAGTTCGGCGTCAATATCGGCTGGAATCTTAATTTCTGCATCATGGAGCCAGGTAGCAAAAGGATGATCGTAAGAGTCGATGGTGAATGTGAAATCACCACGTGCTGGAATTGTTACTGCGCCTTCATACACATCTCCGCCGCGCCATTTCTCTTGCATAACAGCCCGAGCAATCTCTTTTTTACCGCTGTCATAGAGAACCACATCGGCGCCAAGAGCGTCGTGGCCCTCACGAAATATGGTTGCACTTACTGGAATTACTTCACCGGCGATTGCCTTTACAGGAACGAAATCTCCCCCGAAGAAAACTACAGGGGAGATGTCGGTGACGGGAATTCGATTAATCAACCTGAACCTTCGGTATTTCCAGCATCTGCTGAACGTACATCGAAAATACGGTACTTATCAATAGCTTCTTGAACCACTGCTTCCTTCACTTCGCCAGCCTTTGCTAGCTCGGCCAATGTTGCGACAACGATTGATTCAGCATCAACCTTGAAGTGGCGACGAAGTGCCCCACGCGTATCGGAAAGTCCAAATCCATCAGTACCTAAGGAGTGGAATTGATTTGGAACCCATGGAGAAATTTGATCTTGGACTGCGCGCATAAAGTCAGAGACAGCGATGACTGGACCTTCTGTGCCCTTGAGTTTGTCGTAAACGTACGCCGTCTTCTTATCTTTTGGATTGAGCATGTTGTGGCGATCAACAGCAAGACCATCACGACGAAGTTCATTCCATGAAGTCACAGACCAGACAGCGGCGGCAACGCCCCAATCTTCTGCGAGCAACTTCTGTGCTTTAACAGCCCAGTTAACTCCAACGCCAGATGCCAGAATTTGCGCATTCTTCTTACGTTGCTTGGCAGCAGGTGCGTACAGATAAATTCCCTTGAGTAGACCATCAAGATCTAAGTTCTCTGGTTCTGCTGGCTGAACATATGGCTCGTTGTAAACGGTGAGGTAATAGAAGATGTTCTCGCTATTTTCT
>JAPOKG010000021.1 GCA_029977785.1 Actinomycetota bacterium
GAATTTTGATCACTCTCGTCGCACTTTATATTAAAGGGGTTGTCATCCTTTCTCGCCGCGGAGATAAGTTGCCCGTAGGACGAACAATTTCATTTGCATGTGGAATTGCAATCCTCGACTTCGCAACAAGCGGTGGTCTCTGTGTGTACGCGCTCTTCTCATTTGAATATCACATGATTGCTCACATGGTCATCGGAATGATTGCACCAATCGGCCTAGTACTTAGCGCTCCTGTTACCTTGGCGCTTCGTACGCTTCCAATCGGTCGCACGCCAGAAGAACGTGGTGTTCGCGGGATGTTGATTGCACTCTTACATTCTCGTTACGCAGTGATACTTACTAATCCAATTACTGCGCTAGCTCTCTTTGATGGCTCACTTTTTATTCTCTACTTCACCGATTTATTCGGTAATTTGATGCAATCACATGCTGGGCATCTATTTATGAATATTCACTTCCTCTTGGCGGGCTTCCTCTTCTTCAACGTCATTATCGGAATCGATCCAAACCCAAAGAAGATTCCATACATCGTGCGCATCGTGGTTCTCTTTGCAGCCATTAGCATCCATGCTTTCTTCTCTATCGCACTTATCTCAGCATCAACACTGCTTGATGGTGGTTACTACGCCTCACTTCAAACACCATGGCTCACAGATTTACTTGCCGACCAGAACGCTGGTGGTTCGATTGGTTGGGCGATGGGCGAAATTCCAATCATCTTGGCGCTCGTTGCCACCTTTATTCAGTGGATGCGTGATGACAAACGTGAAACCAAGCGCATCGACCGTAATGAAGCCCGAATGGCTGCCATGGGTGAACCAGATGAGCTAGCCCAATACAATAATTATCTGAGCCAATTGCAACGACGCACTCAGAAGGAGGAAAAGTCATGAGTCTTGAAGACATCTTTACTCTTCCTGCTGAATACAACGAACTTCGTAGCAGCGTGCGTGCGCTCTCTGAAAAAGAGATTGCACCATTTGCACATGCAGTTGATGCTGATCACCGCTACCCACAAGAAGCACATAACGCGCTCGTTAAAGCAGGTCTCTTTGCCGCACACGTTCCCACTGAATTTGGTGGTGATGGCGCTGATGCGCTTGCTGCATGTTTAATCATCGAAGAAGTTGCACGCGTCTGTGCATCTGCATCTCTGATACCTGCAGTAAATAAGTTGGGCTCGCTCCCACTTATCTTGAGTGGAAGCAAAGAGCAGAAAGAGCGCCTGCTCCACCACGGCGCAAGGAAAAGGTTTCTCATACTGCCTTTCAGAATCAGAGGCTGGCTCTGATGCATCAGCGCTTAAGACAAAAGCCGAACGTAAAGGCGATGGCTGGGTCATTAATGGCAGCAAGAAGTGGATTTCAAACGCAGGAGAGTCCGAGTTCTACACAGTCATTGCACAAACTGATCCATCTCTTGGATCAAAGGGAATCACAGCGTTCGTCTTAGAAAAATCTGATGCAGGAGTTTCTTTCGGAGCCCCCGAAAAGAAGATGGGCTTTAGAGGATCACCTACACGTGAAGTTTATTTTGACAACGTTGAAATCGGCGATGACCGTCGCATTAGCGAAGTAGGTAAGGGCTTTGCTTTGGCGATGGACACTCTTGATCACACTCGCATCACCATTGCGGCACAAGCTTTAGGTATTGCTCAAGGAGCCCTTGATTTCGCCAAGAAGTATTCACATGAGCGTAAGCAATTTGGAAAAGAGATCTTTGATTTCCAGGGTGTGCAATTTATGTTGGCAGATATGGCTATCGCAGTCGAAACAGCGCGTCAGATTACCTATGCAGCAGCTGCCAAGAGTGAGCGTTTAGATAAAGACCTTAAATTCTTCTCAGCTACAAGTAAGACCTATGCCACAGATGTTGCCATGAAGGTCACAACAGATGCTGTGCAGATACTCGGTGGATATGGATATGTGTCAGATTATCCAGTCGAGCGAATGATGCGCGATGCAAAATTGACGCAGATATACGAAGGCACAAATCAGATTCAGCGCATCGTTATTGCGCGCAATCTTCCGTAAGTTATCGCGTAAAGCGCAAGACCAAATCTGGAGTCGCAGCTGCGTTCAAAGAGATATCCCATTCTTCGCGAGGTAAATCTTCGCTGGAAATCTCATCAGGATGAATCAAACCGATAGAGAAAGCTGAAATATTTATAAGCGCGCGATCGTAATAACCGCCACCTTGTCCTAAGCGATATCCCTTGCGATCGATGCGAAGCGCTGGAACAACGATGAGATCAATTACTGATAGATCAGAGATCGCATCGCCGAGTGGTTCTTCAATCTTTTTCTTCTTAGTTAGGGATGAATCTTTGCCGTTCCATTTCACCCATTGCAAAGTTTGCCCGTCTATTCGGGGCAGCAGCAAGGTCTTTCCGAGTGCGATGATCTTTCGATTGAGCGCCGAAGTATCTGGTTCATCGCCGTATGAGCGGTAACTTGCAATGATGTTAGCTGCAGAAAATTCCTGCGATGTTACCAGATATTCAAAGCTATGTTCGATGTAACGCGCGTTACGTTCTTGGCGATATCGGGTACGAAGTGCAGCCTTTTCTTCGCTGATACCCATGTAAATCCCCTCGAAGTAAGTACTCTGCAAGTAAGGTTGGTGATTATGTCAGAACGTGTGCGCGTAGATGAAGTACTCACCTCTCTTCTAGAGCTCTGCCAACCACTAGAGCCATTTGATATGCCGCTGCTTGACGCTCACGATGCCACCCTTGCTGAAGATGTGTATGCCGGTGAACGTTTGGTCATGAAGGCGGGTAGCCGCATTCGCTCAACTCAGATTGGTTTAGCTGCATCTATCGGCCTTGATCATCTTCCAACCCGTCCGCATCCACGAGTAGTTGTCATTTCTGCTGGCCCTGATTTAGTTGAACCAGGTATGCCACTGAAATCTGATGAAGAGTACGAGACAAATTCTTGGCTACTGACAACTGCAGTCCGTGAAGTCGGAGCAGTTGCCTATCGCGTGCATTCAATCCCTGATGATGAAGCCCAACTGCAGAGCGTGATTGAAGATCAACTTGTTCGCGCGGATTTGATCATTATCTCCGGTGAACGCCACGATGATTCATTTGATCTTATTACCCGCACTCTTACCAAGATGGGCGAGATTAAAACTGTAGAAATTGCCATCGAATCCAGCGGCCGTCATAACTTCGGCACAATCGGACCAGATAAGACTCCGGTTGTCACATTACCGGGAGACCCAATCGCTGCATACATATCTTTTGAACTCTTGATTCGCCCAATGATTCGCACGATGCTCGGCACAGCAACAATTCATCGCCCATCAGTGAAGGCAAAACTTGAAAAGGCGCTCTCTTCTTCTGGCGGAATGCGCTCGTATGTTCGGGCAATCTTGAGCGAAGATGGAAAATCTGTAGTGCCGCTGAGCTCGCAAGATGAACAGGCCACTCTCTCTGATGCCAACTGCTTCATTGTAGTTCCAGAAGGCGAAACTGATCTTTCAGCTGGTGCACAGGTGACTGTGGTTGTTCTCGAACGACGCTACCTATAGCCATGTCGCCATTGGTGCTCCACGGAGATGAAATCTTGCTCCGCCCCGCACGTTTTCGCGATAGAGCTAAATGGAATGAAGTCCGAGCAGAAAATAAAGAGTGGTTAACCCCTTGGGAGGCAACGCTTCCGAAAGTCCCCGCGGGAACTCCGGCAAGTGAGTTCGTGAGCAAGCGCCCATCCTTCTTTGAGATGGTGCACGCGCTTAATCGTGAGGCTCGCGCGGGACGCTCATATTCATTTCTCATCTGGAAAGATGAAAACTTGATTGGGCAGATTACGTTGGGCGGAGTCATCTATGGGGCCTTACGTGCGGGCCATATTGGCTATTGGATTGATAGAAATTTCGCTAATCGCGGTTACACAACCCAAGCAGTACAACTTCTCTCATCTTATGGATTCTCAGAATTGGGATTACATCGGATTGAAATCAATGTCCGCCTAGAAAATGCAGCGTCATGTAAGGTCGCCGAGAAGGCCGGATTTACATTTGAAGGCCATCGCAAAGCGTTTCTGCATATAGATGGGGCTTGGCGAGACCATGTTTGCTTTGTTAAGTACAACGAATTAATTCAATAAACCCCCCTTGAAATCCACAGGGTTGAAGGGGCTCGCCCTTAATCTTTACCCATCATGGCTTCAGGAATTATCTATCTAGCGATTATCGGCATGTGGGTTGCCTATTTTCTGCCTCGCTGGATACATAATAAGAATGAATTCTCAGGAAAGAGCGTTGAAAAATATAAGAGCGCTCTTCGAGTAGTTGCAAGTGCAAATCCTGGCTCAGTAAATAACTCCGGAGCCATCTATACAGATGTCGACCGAGCTGGTCGAGTCGCACAACAACTTCTTCGCCGCAGAATTATTTTCTTCCTTATTACTACAACACTCATTCTCACGACTGTAGGTGCAATTATGCAAACACTCGCGTACATCTCTGTTGCAATTCCTGTCACTGCGCTGCTTATCTACATCGCACATGTGCGCCGACAGGTTAACCACGAAAAGATTCAACGCCGCCGTGTTGATCAACTTCATCGCACAACAGATGGTGTTTCTCATACCAACCTTGCAGATGTAGTTACTTCTAAGTCTGCGCACCCACCTGTAATTAACCAAGAACATTGGATTCCACTTTCAGAGCGCGAGCTTTCAGGTGTAACGCTTCTGCCTAAAGGAACTGCGCAAGCGCGCGCCGAATGGCAACCAAATGAAGTACCGCTTCCAACGTATGTGAATGCACCAAAGGCGGTAACTGCAAAGCGCGTTATCGACCTGACAGAACCTGGCAAGTGGAGCGAAGAGCAACAACGTCTTGAGCGTGAAGCGCTCGCAGCAGCTGCTCCATCAGAAGATGAAATCTTTGATCAGCAATTGGCTGAAGAAGCTGTTCGTCGCCTGCGCGATAGCCGCGCTGCCAACCAGTAGTTCAGCGCTTTAAATCCAGCTCGGGAACCACATTCGAGCGCGCCATGACTCATAGGTAATGACATCGCCCATGTATAACGGCAAGAAATAGGCAAAGTTAAGCGCTATCAAGATAAAGAGCAAAGCAATTGCGATTAAGCCTTTTCTGCCGAATTTAGTAAGTGCCATCTGGGCGCAGTAGACCAAGGCCAAGATAAGAAATGGTTGAAAGACAATCGCGTAAAAGGTAAATACTGTGCGAGATTGGTAGAAGAACCACGGAAGATAACCAGCAGCCATGCCAGCGACAATGATTGTCAGCGCAGGATCAAAGTGGCGCGCTAGCGCACCACGTAACCACATACCTACAACAACGCATAAAGCTGCAGTTGCGCTCCACCAGAGCAGCGGTGTTCCGAGCGCCAAAATTTCTTGCGAACAACTTTCCACACCACAACCTTTTGGAGATTCGTAGAAGAAAGAGGTTGGCCTTCCCATAATCAACCAACTCCAAGGGTTGGCCTCATAGGTGTGCTTCTCGGTGAGCGAGGTATGAAAACCAAGAATCTGTTGGTGGTAATGAATAAATGAAGAAACTATATTTGCAGAATAATCGCGACCCCATCCGCGATTGGAGATAAACCAACCTATCCATGATGTGCAATAAATAAGTGCTGGGATAAGAGCGAACTGCGCAACGCGTTCTAAGGTTGGGCGAATGAGTGTTTTGCCGGTGTGATGAGTAAAGGCGCGATAAAGGGTAATCAATCCAAAGATGGCGATGAAGTACACCGCGCTCCATTTTGTACCGAGCGCTAAACCGAGCGCAATGGCTGTCCACCAGTATTGGCGGCGAAGAAAGAGGTAGGTTGCAGCCAAAATAAAGAGCGCAAGGAAGTTATCGAGTAGCGCTGTTCGAGAATGCACCAGCGCCATTCCATCGACTGCCATCAGTGCACTTGCAAGGCCAGTTAAGAGTGGGTTTCTAAAGAGGCGATGTGCAATGAGAGCGATAAGCAGGATCATGAGCGAACCTGCGAGAGCTGTAGCAAAGCGCCAGCCAAAAGCGTTATCGCCAAATATTTGTATCCCGCTTGCAATGAGCCATTTGCCGATTGGTGGATGGACAATAAATTCAGGGTTATTGCCAGAAACTTCCACGCCGTATTTCAGTAAATCGCGCGCACCATCGACGTAATAGACCTCATCGAAGATAAAAGTCTTGATATCTCCCAGATTAAACAGACGTAGAAAAAATGAAGCCAGTGCGATGAGTATCGGAGCGATACCTGCAACCATGAGTACAGAATATGGGAAGATGCGCATATGACACTAGTACTTGCAGCGACTCCACTAGGAAATCCGCTCGATGCAAGCGCACGTCTGAAGAAAGCAATTGAAAGCGCTGAAATTATCGCTGCTGAAGATTCTCGACGTTTTCATCGTCTGGCATCGGATCTGGAAGTGACATTTACTGCTCGCATCATCTCTTTCTTTGAAGGAAATGAGAAAGAACGTACCTCTGAAATTCTTACACTTCTGCGCGAAGGTAAAGAAGTTCTCGTGGTTACAGATGCTGGAATGCCAACAATTAGTGATCCAGGTTTTCGCTTGATGCGAGATGCCATCGCGGAGAATCTTCCAACAGTTGTAATCCCTGGCCCAAGCGCTCCTCTGATGGCGATTGCACTATCGGGGTTACCTACCGATCGCTTTACCTTTGAAGGTTTTGCGCCACGTGCACAAGGTGCCCGTCGTGCCTTCTACGAAAAGCTACGATTTGAAGAACGCACCATAGTTACCTTTGAAGCGCCACATCGTTTACTTGAATCTTTGATTGATGCCGCATCAGTTCTTGGTGAAAATCGCAAGGCAGCAATATGTCGCGAGATGACAAAGACATATGAAGAAACTATTCGCGGAACGATTGCCGAACTAATTGGGTGGGCGCAAAGCCGCGAAATTCTCGGTGAAATCACTCTGGTCTTTGCAGGAATTGAAGAAGGCTCTGAAATCAGAACTGCAGATGGCGCAGTTGCCCGCGTCCGTTAATATGAGGCCGCTGGAATGGACCGAAAAGCAGCGATCGCCACAGTCGCAGAAGAGTTAGACCTTCCAAAGAAGATCGTTTATGCAGCGGTAGTCGATGCGAATAAGATGAGCAGATGAAATCCTTCTACCTCACCACGCCTATTTACTATGTAAATGATGCGCCACATATTGGCCATGCGTACACAACGGTGGCGGGAGATGTTCTTACTCGTTGGCATCGTCAACGTGGTGAATCCGTCTGGTTCTTAACTGGCACAGATGAACACGGCCAGAAGGTCATGCGCACCGCTGAACTAAATAACGTTGCCCCACAAGCATGGGTCGATAAGTTAGTTGCCGACGCATGGAAACCTAACTGGACTGCGCTCAATATTGCTAACGATGACTTTATCCGCACAACAGAGCCTCGACACACTGAACGCGTTCAGAAGTTCTTGCAATCTCTAAAGGATTCTGGACATATCTATGCAGGTAAATACGAAGGCCCTTACTGCGTAGGGTGCGAGGAGTTTAAGTTACCGGGCGATCTGATTGATGCCGATGGCGAGAAGCTATGCCCGATTCACAGCAAGCCCATTGAGATGGTTAATGAAAATAACTGGTTCTTTAAACTCTCAGAATTTGCGCAACCACTGCTTGATCATTACAAGAAGAACCCTGAAGCGTGCCAACCTGAAAGTGCGCGCAACGAAGTAATAGCGTTTCTTGAAGGTGGCGTCTCTGACCTATCTATCTCTCGCTCCACCTTCGATTGGGGCATTCCTGTTCCTTGGGATACCGATCAAGTTGTCTATGTTTGGTTTGATGCGCTACTCAACTATGCAACCGCAGTGGGCTTAACTGATGCACCCGACTCTGAAGGTGGCAAGAAGTTTGCAGCCACATGGCCCGCTGATGTGCACTTGGTCGGAAAAGATATCTTGCGATTCCATGCAGTGATTTGGCCAGCCATGTTGATGGCAGCTGGCATTGATATCCCTAAGAAAGTCTTTGCACACGGCTGGTTATTGGTGGGCGGCGAAAAGATGAGTAAGTCAAAGCTCACCGGTATCGCACCTTCTGATATCACCGACCACTTTGGCGTTGATGCCTTCCGTTATTACTTCTTACGCGCAATTCCATTTGGCTCTGATGGTTCATTCTCTTGGGAAGATATGAGTGCGCGCTACACATCTGAACTTGCCAACGACTTTGGCAATCTGGCATCCCGCCTTGCCGCCATGATTGAAAAATATTGTGGAGGCAAAGTTCCGGCGGTTGCTCAAGATCCAACTCTCTCTGCAGCGCTTGCTGCAACTGTTGAAAAGTGTGACGCTGCAATGGTTGCTCTAGATTTCCAAGGTGGCATTAACGCTGTGATGGATTTCTGTAAGCAGGTCAATGGCTTTGTCACAATCAAAGAGCCATGGATTCTCGCTAAAGATCCTGCCAATCAAGCGGTGCTCGAAGAAGTTCTCTACAACACCGCTGAATCACTGCGCGCACTTGCGGTTCTGTTGCATCCAGTAATGCCAGCGACCACAGAAATTCTTTGGGAATCACTCGGTGCAAAAGCTGCGCTCGGTGAAATAGGTGCACAACACATTAGCGGCGTTGCCACATGGGGACAGCTACCGCCAGGCGCAACTGTCACAAAGACACCTGTTCTCTTTCCGCGGTTAGAAGTTAAAGAGTAATTTTCTATGGCTGATCGCCACAATCGCGATATCGATCGCGAACAAGCACCGCTACCGGAGCCACTACCTGTTCCAACAGTTGATGCACATGCGCATATCGAGATTGTCACCAACGAGGCCCCTGATTCAGATGCTGTCAGAAAAGTTTTAGATGATGCTAAATCAGTTAATGTCGATCGCATCGTGCAGGTCGGTTATTCAGCTGAGCAATCGCAATGGTGCGTAGATATGGCAAACGCCTTTCCGGGCAGAGTGCTTGCGGCCGTTGCGCTCCATCCCAATGAAGCACCAGTCGTTGCAGATCTGGAACCAGATTGGGCGATTATCGAAAAGTTGGCGCAAGAACCGCGAGTACGTGCCATCGGAGAAACGGGTCTTGACTATTTCCGTACTCCACCAGAGCTACGTAAGCGCCAACAAGATTCCTTTAAGTGGCATATTGATTTAGCCAAGCGAACCAAGAAAGCTCTCGTGATCCACGATCGTGATTCGCACGAAGATGTTCTTTCTATCCTGCTTGAAGTAGGAGCTCCTGAAAAGACTGTCTTTCATTGTTTCTCAGGCGATGTCGAAATGGCGAAGACTTGTATTGAGCGTGGTTACATACTTTCTTTTGCGGGAACGATGACTTTTAAAAATGCACCTGCGCTACGCGATGCGGTCAAGCTCGTTCCACATGACCAATTATTGGTTGAAACTGATTCACCATTTTTGGCGCCGGCGCCTCATCGTGGAGCCCTTAACACCCCAGCTCAAATCGCCAACATTGTTCGCGCGATGGCGGCAGAACGTAATGAAGATGTTGCTGAGCTGGCCACAGCGCTTTCAAATAACGCAGAACGAATCTTTGGGTCCTTCGCATGAGCTTGCTGGGAGCAGGCGAAATACGCGAACTAGCAGCCAAACTCGATCTCAAACCATCTAAATCTCTCGGTCAAAACTTTGTCCACGATGCCAATGTCTGTCGCAAGATTGTTCGCACCGCCGGAGTTACATCAACTGATATCGCGCTAGAGATTGGCCCTGGTTTAGGTTCTCTTACTTTGGCGATGCTAGAAGAAGCACGATCAGTCATTGCTGTTGAAATCGATGCTCGCCTAGCAAACCAATTGCCGATTACTGCCACAGCCCATACAGATCGCGCTCACTTACTTACTGTTATCAATGAAGATGCGCTGACGCTAAAGACGTTACCTGCGGACCCAACTGTTTTAGTTGCCAATCTTCCGTACAACGTCTCTGTCCCTGTCTTCCTGCACCTACTTGAGATTCTTCCTTCGCTACGTAGTGGCGTTGTGATGGTGCAGGCAGAAGTTGCTGATCGCTTAGCCGCAAAGCCAAATTCAAAAGAGTATGGAATTCCCAGCCTTAAGGCGGCATGGTGGGCAGATGTCACGGGCGCAGGTTCAGTTTCACGCAATATCTTCTGGCCGCAACCAAATGTTGATTCCAAACTTGTGGCATTTACTCGTCGAGCAACTCCAGGTGATGATGAACTTCGCAAAAAAGTCTTTGCAATAATTGATTTAGCATTTGCACAGCGCCGCAAGATGCTGCGTTCTGCGCTCTCATCAATGTATGGCGGTTCAGCAGCTGCTGAAGCGATACTGACACAAGCAGGTATTGATCCCACCTTGCGTGGTGAATCGCTGGATATCCATAGCTTCTGCGCAATTGCGAAACTTGGGTAGAGTTTTATCGTGGCCCAAAGTTCTGTAACTGTGCGAGTACCTGCCAAGGTGAATCTGCAGCTCTCTGTTGGCCCAAAAGAGGCAGATGGTTTTCATAATTTGGTCTCGGTTTTTCAAGCAATCTCTATCTTTGATGATGTCACTGTCACAAAAACAAAGCCTGGTAGCGGAGTCACAATTGCAGTCAGTGGCGAACACACCCACGGCGTTCCGGAAGATCACTCCAACCTAGCGGTCAAAGCAGCGCAGTTAATCGGTGAGAAATTCGAATTTGATACCGATGTCCATATCGAGATTAAGAAATCTATTCCTGTAGCAGGTGGAATGGCGGGCGGAAGTGCGGATGCGGCGGGCACTTTGGTGGCTATGGATGCGCTCTTTCAACTAGAAATGTCGCGCGAAGAGCTTCATGCTCTTGGTTCTGAACTGGGTAGCGATGTGCCATTTATGATTTCTGGTGGAACAGCAATTGGCCAAGGCCACGGTGATCAGCTCACTGCCGCTCTCTCGCGCGGTACTTATCACTGGGTGCTTGCACTCTCGAGCGTTGGACTTTCAACTCCTGCCGTGTATGCCGAGTGCGATCGCATGCGGGCTGAATTAGATATTGCACCTCCTCAAGTTTCTGATCTCTTAATGCAATCTCTTCTTGCTGCAGATGCCGAAGCTGTCGGACGAGCGCTCACCAATGATCTGCAGAACGCAGCATGTTCGCTGCGGCCGGCGTTAAGTCTGGTGCTTGAGGTGGGACGCGACTATGGAGCGCTAGGCGCAATCGTTTCGGGCTCTGGTCCAACAGTTGCATTCTTAGTAGCTGATGAAGATTCCGGTTTAGATCTTGCAGTTGCGCTAACGGCTAGCGGAGTTGTGGGAAGTGTTGCCCGAGCACATGGGCCAGTGCATGGCGCCAAAGTAATTAGTAACTAATTAACTCTCATCAAATTCAGTAACTAGTTTGCTTAATAAATCGGCCAGAACTTCGCGATCTTTTGCGCTGAGATTGCGCAGAAGTTCGCGCTCATTTTCTAAAAGATCTTCCATAGCTGAATCGACGGCACGCATTCCAGCTCGAGTAAGTGTGACAAGTGAGCCACGTCCATCGTTGGGATCTGGCTCGCGAGTAATCAGTTGCAACTCTTCTAAGCGATCAAGTCGATTGGTCATAGTTCCGCTAGTTACAAGCGTTTCTTGCATCAGTTGACCAGGGGATAGTTGATGCGGTTCGCCAGCTCTGCGAAGTGCTGCAAGAACATCGAATCCCCAATTTTCTAGCTCACCGAATGCATCACGGCGCGCAATGTCGAGATGGCGCGCAATACGGGTAATGCGACTAAGGACTGCAAGGGGAGAGAGGTCTAAATCAGGGCGTTCGCGCTTCCACGCGGCTATGAGGCGGTCTACTTCATCGCGCTCATGTGATTGGCTTCCCATAAGAAATGAGTTTAGTGGTCGCGAGCACTGCCGAAGATAAGGGAGAATATAGGTTCCGCCATTGTGTAGTGGCTAGCACATGGGCCTTTGAAGCCCAGGGTCCAGGATCGATACCTGGTGGCGGAGCAACGAAGTGAATCCGCGAAAGACTCAGCGGAGCAATTGCTCCGCAGTAGTAAAGAGCGGAGCCACAGGTAGACTTACGACATGAGCCTTGAAACCGTAGTGATTCTCGCTGCTGGTGAAGGAACTCGCATGAAGTCGAGTACACCCAAGGTCTTACATCCAATTGCAGGTCGCACATTGGTCGGCCATGTTCTTAACGCAGTTGATGCGCTCGACCCTAAGAATGTACGTGTTGTTGTTGGCGCAGGTCGTGAACAAGTTGAAGCGCATATTGCAGAAATCGCACCTAAGGCTGTCACTGTCTTCCAAGAAAAGCGCGGCGGTACCGGACATGCAACGCAGTTAGCGCTCGCAGGACTTAATCCCAGTGGCACCATCTTGGTTCTCGCCGGCGATACACCCATGCTTACCGGAACATCGTTAGCTCAACTTTTGGCAGAACACCATGCAGGTGGCTTTACCGCATCGGTAATGACTGCCGAACACCCAGATCCGACCGGGTATGGCCGCATTATTCGCGGCGATGACGCATCTCTTCTTCGTATCGTTGAAGAACGTGATGCTGATGAAATCCAGCGCGACATCATCGAAGTGAACTCTGGCGTCTATGCCTTCGATGCCGCCAAATTAGCGAGTGCTATTGGAAAGCTCAAAAACGATAATTCGCAAGGCGAGCTTTATCTGACCGATGTCATCGAAATCTTGCGCAACGAAGGCGGAAAGATTGCAGCCGTTCTGATTGATGATTTCATCGAAATTCTTGGCGTCAATGACCGAGTGCAACTAGCTGAATCTGCATCTCTCTTACGCGATCGCATCAACGAAGATTTGATGAAGTCTGGCGTCACCATCGTTGATCCACTAACCACCTGGGTAGATGCCACTGCAACGATTGCACCTGATGTGGTCCTAGCTCCCGGAACAGCGATTCACGGTGCAACAACAATTGCCAGCGGCGCCGTTATTGGCCCTCGCACCACGTTGATTGATTGCACAGTTGCAGCAAATGCCCGTGTGCTTGAATCACAGTGCACTGAAGCAGTTATCGGTGAGGGTGTAAACGTTGGTCCATATTCTTACCTAAGAGCCGGAACAAAATTGCTGAGCGGTTCAAAGGTTGGCGCATATGTAGAGATGAAGAATGCAACGCTAGGTGAAGGTTCAAAGGTTCCACATCTTTCCTATGTAGGAGATGCTGTGATCGGTGAAGGAACCAATATTGGCGCTGCAACTATCTTTGTTAATTACGATGGCGTCGAAAAGCACTATTCAGTAGTGGGCGATCATGTCCGCATCGGCAGCGATTCAATGCTCGTAGCACCAGTGACAATCGGCGATGGCGCATATACCGCTGCCGGTTCTGTCATTACCGAAGATGTTCCCGCCGGCGCGATTGGTGTCGGTAGGGCAAAGCAGCGAAATGTACTAGGTTGGGTTCTGCGTAAGCGTCCCGGCACTAAATCAGCTGAGGCGGCTGCGCGCCACAGCAACGACGAGCAGAAGGGCTAACTTCCTTGAGCGAGATCCGTTTATCGTCAGAGAAAAAACTTCGTCTTTTTTCCGGCCGCGGATTCCCAGAGTTAGCAGAACAAGTAGCAACAGAGCTTGGCATTCCCCTTACTCCAACATCGGCATACGATTTCGCCAACGGAGAAATTTTCGTTCGCTTTGAAGAATCAGTTCGTGGCTGCGATGCCTTTGTGATTCAGTCACATTCGGCTCCAATCAACAAGCAGATCATGGAACAACTCATCATGATTGATGCGCTTAAGCGTGCATCTGCCAAGCGCATCACTGTTGTTGCACCGTTCTATGCCTATGCGCGCCAAGATAAAAAAAGCCGTGGCCGCGAACCAATCACAGCGCGACTTATGGCAGATTTATTTAAGACAGCTGGCGCCGATCGTTTGATGGTGGTTGATCTTCACACTTCACAGATTCAAGGATTTTTTGATGGTCCAGTAGACCATCTCTTCGCACTTCCAATGCTGGCAAATTATGTGGGCAGCAAAGTTGATCGCTCTAAGCTCACCATTGTTTCGCCAGACTCTGGTCGCGTGCGTGTGGCAGAACGTTGGTCAGAACTTCTTGGTGGTTGCCCAATTGCATTTATCCATAAGACTCGCGATCCGTTGGTTCCAAACGAAGCTGTCGTTGGCAAGGTTGTTGGAGAAGTCGAAGGACGTACCTGCGTTGTTATCGATGACATGATTGATACCGCTGGAACCATTACAAAAGCAGTCGAGGCGCTCTTCGAAGCAGGAGCAAAAGATGTGATTATTGCGGCAACTCACGCAGTCTTCTCAGGTCCTGCCGTCGAACGTTTGCGAGATTCACGGGCTGTAGAAATTGTCGTCACGGATTCGCTGCCACTTTCGGAAGATCAAAAGTTCGATAAGTTGACCGTTCTCTCAATCGCCCCGCTCTTGGCTCGCGCTATCCGCGAAGTCTTCGAAGATGGCTCAGTAACCAGCCTTTTTGACGGACATAGCTAAGTCACGCTAACCTTCACCCCGTTCCGGCGAGGGTGAAATTTATCCGTGATCGACGGCGTAGGTATCAACTCCTGCTGGAACTTCGCAACACGAAGAAGTTCGATAACAGCAACGAAGGAGCATCACAATGGCAGAAGTATCAATCAAGGGCGTTACACGTACCGAATTCGGTAAGGGTGCTTCACGTCGTGCACGCGTTGCAGGTTTAGTTCCTGCTGTTATCTACGGACATGGCGAAAAGCCACTTCACATCACTCTTCCAGCGCGCGAACTCGGCGTTGCTCTTAAAGAGTCAAACGTTCTTCTCAATATTGATATTGATGGAAAGACAGAGCTCACACTTCCTAAGTCTGTAGTTCGCCATCCACTCAAGCAGATTCTTGAGCACATCGACCTCGTTCTTGTCCGTCGTGGCGAGAAGGTAACTGTTGCTGTTCCTGTTCACCTTGAAGGTAAGCACGATCCAGATGGAATTCTTGAGACACAGCACAACACAATTGAAATCGAAGCGGAAGCTACATCGATTCCTAAGTTCCTTATTCTTGATATTGAAGGAATGGCTGCTGGAACTTCAAAGCATGCATCAGATGTTGTTCTTCCCGCGGGCACAAGTCTTGTGAGCCCAGCGAACACAATCATCGTTCACCTATCAGAGCGCTCAACGGTAGTTGAAGAAGTTCCAGTTGCAGCACCTGCTGCCGATGCAGCTGCGGCTCCTGCTGCAGATGCTGAGAAGAAGGACTAACAACCTTTACCCTTTCACTTATGACGTGGTTGGTAGTGGGTCTCGGTAATCCCGGGGATGAATACGCTGCCACCCGTCACAATGTGGGTCAGATGGTTATTGATCATCTGGCCAAACGCCACAATGTAAAACTCTCTTCACATAAATCTCGCAGTGATATCGCCGCATACAAATTGGGCGTTGGAGTCGATGCGCACTCAATCATTCTGGCTAAATCAAAGAGCTATATGAATGAATCTGGCGGTCCCATCAAGGCGCTAGCGACTTTTTATTCAGTTGAACCCACCAACATCATTGTTTTGCATGATGAACTCGACATTCCATACGCTGCTATTCGCGCCAAAGTCGCTGGTGGGGATAATGGCCATAATGGTTTGAAATCACTGACATCAGCTTTTGGAACTCCTGATTACTTCCGCGTGCGACTTGGAATTGGCCGTCCTATGGGGCAACAAGATCCTGGCGACTTTGTTTTAAAGCAATTTAGTAAAGAAGAGAAGAAAGATTTAGACGAGTTTATTGATCGTGGCGCGGATTGCGTGGAATTCCTCATTGAAAAAGGGCTCGATCTCACCCAATCGAAATTTAATTCTTAAGTCACCATGAAGACCCTATTCACCAACGGTGAAATCTGGTGCTCGCGCGGTACCTACACCAATGCAATCCTCGTTGAATCTGGCAAGGTAATTGCAATCGGCCGCGATGCGCTGCAAGCAAGCAAAGATGAAGTAATCGATTTAGCTGGCAAGTTTATGGCGCCTGGCTTTATTGATGCACATGCACATCCACTCTTTGCCGGTCGCGAAAGCCAAGGTCCCAACGTAAATGGTTTAAAGAGCGTTGCAGAGAT
>JAPOKG010000022.1 GCA_029977785.1 Actinomycetota bacterium
CTTGACTGTGACACCAATGTGTATACGGTGCAAGCAAGCATCGAGATTAAAGCAAATGAGAACACCGCATAAACGAGGTTCCATTGGTTGCTATCGAGTGTTACTGACATGTAGTAATCCTCCGTGAGAGCTGTATCAGTCCGAGCCGGTCGGCCCGTTCCGTTCAGAAACCTATGGAGACCTCGAGGAGCTCCAGCGACCCTGACCCCTTAAGTGTGAACCTGATGCGGACGATTTGCACCTACCATTTGTGATTTTCCTGTGATTTTTTCTCTACTCAAGCGTTAATTTGGGGAGAAAACGGACATTTAAACTCTATGAGTACCCTTACGGAATGCTTGATCAGATGCGGGAACTTCGAAGCTATCCAGGGTTTTACTCACTCGCCGCCTCTCGATTTATCTCAAATGTAGGAAACGGCATCTCGCCTATCGCCCTGGCCTACGGCGTGCTCAGCCTGCCTGGGGCGACCGGGAAAGACCTATCGATAGTCATGGCCGCGCGCTTTGTGCCACTCCTCGCCTTCATGCTCTTTGGTGGAGTCATCGCTGATCGCTTTCAACGTAATCGCTTAGTTGGAAGTAGCGACATGATCGGAAGTTTTGTTGCAGGCGTTAGCGCAGTCTCACTCATCGCCGGTTTTTCATCTACTTGGTTACTTGCAATTATGGGTGGAATATTTGGAATTCTTAATGCAATTTGGTGGCCGGCAATGTCTGGCGTTCTTCCAGAAATTGTCCCGAAAGAAAAGTTGCAGCAAGGAAATGCAGTCGTTGGGTTGCTGACAAATATCGGATACATCGTTGGAACACTCGGTGGTGGAGTCATCGTCTCCACTATCGGCGCTGGTTGGGGTTTATTAGCCGATGCCATCACCTTCTTTATTGCAGGCGTCATCGTGTGGTTGCTACCAATCACGGGACGTGCAAAAGATAAGAGCCCTGGGATGATTCATGATCTAAGAGTAGGTTGGCGCGAGTTCATTTCACGTTCTTGGGTAATTGCGATGGTCTTTACCTTTGCTTTAATCAATATGGCCTTCGATTCGATGCTTTCGGTACTTGGACCGCTCAATTTCAACGACCCTAAGACAGGTCCACAGCACTGGTCATATAACCTCGCTGGACTTTCCATTGGAATGTTGATTGGTGGAATTTGGATTCTTAAAGTAAAGATTGAGCGACCACTCTTTCTTGCAATGATCCTGATTGCATTCTCATCTATCTGGGATTTCACACTCGCCTTTGATATGCCGCTCATCGTTTCAATTCTTGCAGCTGTTTTCTCAGGCATTAGCCTCGAGGTCTTCATGGTGACATGGAATACCTCGCTCCAGCATCATGTCCCGGAAGAATCATTTTCACGGGTGAGTTCTTATGACACCTTGGGGTCATTCGGTATTGCACCTCTTGGAATAGTGTTGGCCGGACCGCTGGCCATGCACTTTGGAATCAACACAATTTTAATGGTCACTGGATTAATTACGCTCATTGCCGCAACCGCATCTCTTTTTGTCTCATCTGTGCGTAATCTTAAAAACGACTAGGCTCTGAAAGTGAGCACCGAACCACCATTAGTCCCACCTAAGCTCCGCGGGTGGTTGCATCTGATTGCAACACCGCTGGTTATTGCTGCATCACTCGTGCTCTTTGTTCTTAGTGGTGAATCCTTCAAACTTGCTGTTGCGCTTTATTCACTTACTGCGATTATGCTCTTTAGTGTTTCTGCCGTTTACCATCGCGTACCTTGGGTGCCCGCGAAGAAGAAGATTTGGCGCCGCTGGGATCATGCCAACATCAACTTATTGATTGCAGGTTCATACACTCCGTTCGCAGTTGCACTTCTTGAAGATCGTGATCGCAATATCTTGCTGGCAGTTGTCTGGACTGGCGCGCTCATTGGCGTTGCTCTGCGCGTCTTCTGGGTTGGCGCACCTCGTTGGTTGTACGTTGCAAACTATTTACTTCTTGGTTGGGTTGCAGCCATCTATACCCCGCAGCTCTATAAAGAGGGTGGTTTATGGGTGTTACTGCCAATTTTGATTGGTGGGCTGCTCTACTCAATTGGAGCCATCTTCTACGCGCTCAAACTACCTGGACGTAATGCGAAGTATTTTGGCTTCCACGAGCTATTTCATGTCTTTGTGCTTGCTGCTTGGATTTCGCAGTATTTAGCGGTCTCCTTCGCCATTTACCGAAAGTAGCCAGATGCTCTAATCTTGGCACCTCCACGGTTGAAGAATGTGAGTGAAGTGCAATGGCAGAGAAGAAGTTCCGTAGTTGGGTAGGTTTTCGCGAAGAAGAAGAGCGCGCGCCTATTGCCAACCCTGTCGACCGCATCCGCGAACTTGAATCACAATTAGCTGATCTACGTTCACGTCGTGATATCACTGGCTTAAGCCGTGAAGAGTTTGAAATTCTGGCGACCGAGACCGCAATGTCGATGATTAAATCGGCGCAAGGTCGCGAGGCAAAAGCCACCGCTGCTGCTGAACGTTTAATGAATGAGAGCAATCGCGCCGCTAAGGACACTTTAGAAAGCGCCGAGAATAAAGCTCGTAGCATTCTGGCGGGAGCTGAAAGCCGTGGCCGTAAATATATTTCTACTGCAGAAGCAGAAGCTGCCGAGATCATCCGCGATGCCAGCCGTGAAGCTGCCAACATTGCAGATGCCAAGGTCCGTGAAGCAGATTCAATCGTCGAAAATAAAAAGCGCGAAGCGGTGGCTCTTACTACAGCTGCTCGTCGCGAAGCTGAGAGAGTTATTTCAGAGGCTGCAGAAAACGTCAATGATTATCGAGCCTGGCTTGCAGATATCATCCTTGAATCAGAACGCCTCTATCGCAGCCAAGCAACAGCGCTTACCGCTGCAGAATCTGCCATTGCCCAATCCCGTGAAAAGCTCGATTCCGCCTTTGCTCGCCTAGCGCGCATGCAGTCACAAGTTGATGCTTCATTTAATGAGGATGGAACGGTAAAGAAATCTGCTCCCATCAAAGTTGAGAGCAAGAGAACTCGCGCAGCCATCGCCGCTCCAAAGAAAAGCACAAAGAGCGTAGCTAAGAAAAAGCCAGCAAAGCGTAAGTAGTTTTTATGGCTGCCAAACGCAGTATCCAATACATTCCAGCAATCGATGGGTTGCGTGCGCTTGCAGTCATTGCCGTGATGTTCTACCACCTAGGTTTCTCATGGATCCCTGGTGGTTTTCTCGGAGTTGACCTCTTCTTCGTTATCTCTGGATATGTCATTACGCGAATGCTTCTGGACTCGATTGCGCAGAGTGGTGGCTTAGATCTCCGCGGTTTTTATCTCGCCCGTCTTCGTCGCCTGCTTCCGGCGCTGCTCTTCATGCTCACAACCACCATCATCGCTGTTGGAATTTGGGCGCCAGATACGATCAAACGGTTACTGGTTGATACTCCTTTTGCGCTCACCGGCACCATCAATTGGAGGTTGGTTGCAAATGAACAAGATTACTTTGAAAGTATCGGTCGCCCACCGCTCTTGCAGCACACGTGGTCGCTAGCTGTCGAGGCACAGTTCTATCTCGTCTGGCCACTCATTCTCTACTTTATTCTCAAGAAGTTTGGTCAGAAGCACATCCCTATTGCAGCGCTTTTGATTGCTGCTGCCTCAGGCATCGCACTGCTTTTTGTTTCATTCTCCATTGATGCCGCTAACGCCTCAAAGGTGAGCCACGTGTACTTCGGCACAGATACACATAGCATCGGGCTCTTCTTGGGAGCTGCTCTTGCGGTGAGTTGGATTCCGCAGAACTTTAGAGTTGAGCTAACTCGTAAAGGTCAGAATTTTATAGATGGTATTGGCTTCGTCGGCTTTGCTGGAATTTTGGCTACCTTCTTACTCATCAATGCATCGAATCCAGCAATGTATAAAATCGCCTTTCCTTTGGCGGGTATTTTTGGTGCTGCAATCATTGCATCGATTGTCCACCCCGCATCAAGGTTTGCTCCCGTACTGCAGAATAAAGTTCTACTTTGGATTGGTGAGCGCTCCTACGCAATCTATCTCTGGCACTGGGTTATCTTTCAAGTAACGCGCCCTACCGTAGATTTAGCAGGTCAAGCATGGGCGCTTTATTCACTTCGCATTTTGATTGTCTTCGCTCTGGCTGATATCTCACTTCGCTACGTCGAACTTCCAATCCGTCGCGGCGTCATTCAATATTGGATTAAAGGGCGCAAGTATCGAACAAAGAGAGAACGGAACCGTCAGACTTCATTACTAAGCGCTACAACTGTCGTTGTTGTGATTATTGCTGCAGTCATCAGCGTCCGCGCCATTTCGATTGCAAGCGATGCCCGCACGGCCCTTGAAAAATCTCTCTCTGTCGATACTTCTACCGCGGTGCCAACCGAAAAAGATGGGCTATGGGTTACCGGCGATTCAGTAATTCTTGGTATTCGCTCAGTTCTAGAGGAGAACCAACCAATCTCACTTGTTAACGCTCGAATTGGTCGGCAAGCGCCAGAGCTCCTTGAAGTCTTAATTCAGGATCAACCGCAAGCTTTGGACTCGCCCATCATCTTCAACTTAGGTAATAACAATGCGCTCTCTCGCGAACAGGTCGAACAGATTTTTGAAGTGGTGAAGGCGCAGCCCCAAATTATCGTTGTAAATACCGCTGTTCCTCGCCCTTGGAGAGATGGAAATAATCAGATCATCAGTGAAGTTGCAGCAAAGTATCCGCAGGCATATGTGGTTGATTGGAACGCTATTTCAGAGGGTCACCCTGAATACTTTGCACCGGATGGAGTTCATTTGGTGCCCGCGGGTGTAAATGCTTATGTCAGCGCAATACTCGAGAAGTTGCAAAGTAAATAAAAAACCCCGCCATCTCTGACGGGGTTTCTTACAAAGTGCTTCTTATTCGAATTGGCCAGCAAATCCAAACGCTGGCGCAACTCCGTATGAACCATCTGCATAAACTGCAGTGACTCGGAATGATGTTGATCCTTCTGTAGATGTCTTAGCAAATTCCGCAGCATAGGTAGTTGCAGAAACTTCAGAGACAACTTTCCACTCACCCATATTTGCGCGGGTTTCAACGGTGTAACCCGATACATCGCCTGCTGGAGCCTTCCAAGTAATCACCATTACTGACTTAGAGCTATCTTTCCAATTTCCAATGAAACGTGATGGGGCTTCTCCTGTTGCTGCCGCTGGATCAATTGTTACAGGAGCCTCAGTTGTCTCTTCCATGGATTCTTCTGTTGCTTCTGGAGCAGCTGATTCAGTGACTGCAGGTTCTGAAGCTGGTGCCTCATCAGAATCTTTTCCTGAATTAGAGATGACAATCGCTGCAAGTAGTACGACAGCTGCGAGAACTGCAAAGAGAGTCTTACCTGATGAGCCCTGGCGTGGTGCTGCGCTTGGTTTTGGAGCAGCTGCCGTCGCGGCTGGCTTTGCAGCAATTGGGGCAGGTGTTGTCGAAACGCTTACCGGTGCTGTTACCTTCTTGGCAGCGCTCTTCTTTACTGCGCTTTTCTTGGCAACTGCTTTCTTAGTAGTTGTTTTCTTCGCTACTGCCTTCTTGGCTACTGACTTCTTGGCAACCGACTTCTTCTTTGTCGTTGCCTTCTTGGCTGCAGTCTTCTTAACTGCGCTCTTCTTCGCTACTGACTTCTTCTTTGCGGCGCTCTTCTTAGCCGGAGACTTCTTCACGGCCTTCTTGACTGCGCTCTTCTTCTTAACTGCCACGGTGTATCTCCTTGAGTGATTGAGAAATCTAGGGTCTAGACGCTATGGCTTCAGTTTATCCCAGAGAGGTAAGCAATCCGATCACATGTGGCGCTATTGCTCGGAGTGATTTTCCACGATGACTTATTGCATCCTTCTCTTCCGCGCTCATTTGAGCGCTGGAAATCTCGTAACCCTCAGGGCGAAAAATTGGGTCATACCCAAAACCGTGTTCACCTATCGGAGCTCGCAAAATCCATCCATCGAAGTGGGCCTCTTCGCAATGGCTTCTTCCATCTGGCAGATAGAGCGCAGCAACACATGTGAAGTGGGCGCTACGTTTCTCATCTGGAACATCGCGCAGCTGGTTAAGCACCTTCGCGGTATTTGCTTCATCATCGCCGTGTGAACCTGCCCAGCGCGCGGAGAAAATACCTGGCTCTCCATTAAGTGCATCAACACAGAGACCGCTGTCATCTGCAATCGCGGGCAATCCCGTTGCCAATGACATTTCGCGCGCTTTTTTTAAGGCATTTTCTTGGAAAGTTTCACCATCTTCTACAACATCATGTAGATCCGAAAACTTATCTAATCCCAAAAGTTCTATCTCGCCCGGGGCGATAGCCTCAAGAATTCGACGAAATTCTTCTATCTTTCCTTTATTGCGAGTTGCTAGCAGTAATTGGTGGGGCATCTACTTTGCTAACGCACTCTTCTGTAATTGGGTGAGTTCGGCACACCCTGCGACAGCTAAATCCAGCAGTCCATCCAAAAGTGCACGATCAAAAGGCGCGCCCTCTGCAGTCCCTTGAACTTCGATGAAGCGACCATCTCCAGAGCAAACAACATTCATATCTGTTTCAGCACGGACATCTTCTTCATAACAGAGGTCGAGCATTGGAATCCCACCAATAATTCCTACACTTACTGCAGCAACAGAATCTGCCAGAGGTTTTGCCCCAGCTTTGATGTGACCTTCTTTCTGCGCCCATGAGATTGCATCAGCAAGTGCAACATATGCACCAGTGATTGCAGCGGTGCGTGTTCCACCATCTGCTTGCAAAACATCACAGTCAATCACAATTGTGTTTTCGCCAAGTTCTTTCATATCAACGATGCCACGAAGTGAGCGACCGACTAATCTAGAAATTTCTTGAGTTCTTCCGCCCAATTTTCCCTTAACGCTCTCGCGGTCGGAACGTGTATGAGTAGCGCGAGGAAGCATTGAATACTCTGAAGTTACCCAACCATTGCCAGTGTCTTTTAACCATCGTGGAACTCCAGGTGTAAAGGATGCAACACAGAGAACTCGAGTCTTTCCAAATTCAACAAGCACTGAACCTTCTGCATGATCGAGCCATCCTCGCGTGATCTTGATTTCACGAAGTTGATTTACCTGACGTCCATCGTTGCGTGCCATGAGTTGCTCCGGTTTCCCTATAGATCTTGATGTTGAACTGCGGTGACTTCAGGTCCGAGGAACCTACGTGCGAGCGACTCAAAGGCTTGAGCATCGCCTGTTGCTAAAAATGTATGTGTAGGAGGTGTATTAGATGGTGCGCGCAATAGTGAGTTCTCAACAAGCACGCGATAGAGGTCCTTGGCTGTCTCTTCGGCGCTAGAAACTAGCGAGACTCCGTTGCCCATCACATAGGAGATGACTCCAGTTAGAAGTGGGTAGTGCGTGCATCCCAATACCAATGTATCTACATCAGCATCAATCATCGGCTGTAAATATTCACGAGCGACTTTGGTGATGGCATCTCCAGAAGTTTCACCACGCTCCACATATTCGACAAAGAGTGGGCAAGCTATTGATTGAATCGTTAACTGAGGAGCCGCGGCGAAGGCATCGAGGTAAGCCTTGGATTCGATAGTCGCACGTGTACCGATAACGCCAACTCGACCAGTACGAGTGGCAGCAACTGCGCGACGTACTGCAGGTTGAATTACTTCAATAACTGGGATTGAGTATCGCTCGCGCGCATCACGGAGCATCGCAGCACTTGCAGTGTTACATGCAATCACAAGCGCCTTCACGCCTTGACCAACTAGAAAATCTAAAGTCTCTAA
This sequence comes from Actinomycetota bacterium, assembly GCA_029977785.1. GTDB lineage: Bacteria > Actinomycetota > Actinomycetes > Nanopelagicales > Nanopelagicaceae > Planktophila. The sequence goes on from JAPOKG010000022.1 coordinate 7,773, forward strand.
AGAGAAATCTCTGACTTCAGCAAGTGAACGGGGGCCATAAGGACCGCGCGCAGTATCGCCGATATAAATTGTGGATTCATTAGGAAGTTGATCAAGGATTGCACGTGCCACAGTGAGTCCGCCAACGCCAGAATCGAAGATTCCGATTGGCGCATTGCTCATGGGCTTTAGTCTAACTGGGGAAGTTAAGCCCACAAAGTTCCATCAAGCCCTTCGGTTGCTTCATCAACGCTGGAACCATAAATCCCCGTTGATAAGTACTTCCAACCAGCATCGCAGACGATAAATGCAATATCTGCATCTCGGCCATCGCGAATCGCCTCTTGCCCCATGGCGATTGCTGCATGCAATATCGCGCCAGTAGAAATTCCCGCAAAGATTCCTTCTACTTCAAGTAGCTCACGAACACGTCTCACCGAATCTTCCGCACCTACAGAGAAGCGTCTAGTAAGGACGCTGGCATCGTAGAGTTCTGGCACAAATCCCTCATCAATATTACGTAAGCCATATACAACTTCACCGTAACGCGGTTCAGCGGCAATGATCTGAACATCTGGATTCTGCTGACGTAAGTAACGCCCGGCGCCCATCAAAGTTCCAGTCGTGCCAAGGCCTGCAACAAAATGAGTGACTGTTGGAAGGTCTTTGAAAATTTCTGGACCTGTGCTTGTGTAATGCGCCAATGTATTTGCAGGATTGCCATACTGATAGAGAAATACGTAGTCAGGATGTTGAGCGGCCAACTCTTTGGCAACTCTCACTGCCTCATTCGAACCACCTGCCGCAGGAGAATAGATAATCTTCGCGCCCCACATTTCAAGCAGTTGCCTACGTTCTGGACTTGTATTTTCAGGCATCACACAAATCAAGTTGTATCCACGAACTTTGGCAGCCATCGCTAAAGAAATTCCGGTATTGCCACTTGTAGGTTCAAGAATTGTTGAACCTGGCTTGAGTAAACCATCACGTTCTGCTGCTTCAATCATCGCAATGGCGGTGCGATCTTTAATAGAACCTGTTGGATTTCGATCTTCCATCTTCGCCCAGAGGCGAACATTTGGTGCAGGTGAAAGTCGAGGTAATCCAATAAGTGGAGTGTTACCTACGGAAGATTCAAGGGAATCGTAGCGAGCCAAAGTTAGCCACCAGCGACAGCAGGCAAAATGGTGATTGAGTCACCATCTTTAATTGGCGCCTCAAGTCCCCCAAGAAATCGAACGTCTTCATCATTGATATAAACATTGATGAAACGTCGCAGCGCACCATTTTCAAGAAGTCTTTCACCGAGCCCTGCATAGGTGGAATCAAGGTTGGTAATAACAGCTGAAAGTGTTGAACCTTCAGCGCTGACTGCCTTTTGATCCTTTGTATAGGGGCGGAGAATCGTTGGGATGCGTACTTCGATTGTCATAGACGTATTATCGCTAAAAAAGGCCGTGAACTCTAATTGAAAGTTATGCGGTAATTACGACTGGTTCTTCAGTCACAACGCCATCAATGATGCGATATGAGCGGAACTCTGTCGCAGGTGCAATCTCTTTGCGTGTAGAGACCAGCACATAGTGAGCCCCCGGCTCTCCTGCATAGGCGATATCAGTCCTTGATGGGTAGGCCTCGGTCTCAGTGTGAGAGTGGTAAATCACGACAATCTCTTCGTCGTTGTCATCAACTTCGCGATACAGAGCCAGCAAATCCTTCGGATCGAACTCATAAAAAGTTGGAGAGTGAGCTGAGTTGATCATCGGCTTTAGTCGAAGCGCTTTATCTGCGCCCACTGGCCCAAGAACAACTCCACAACACTCATCGGGATATTCAGCACGTGATTGCTCGAGGATTGCATCAACAATCTCTTGTGAAATCTCTAGAGCCATGCGCGAATACTACATGGCTTAAGAATTACCGAGTTGCGCCTCTTCATCTTCATCAGCATCGTCAATAAGTGCACTCAATAGCGTTTCTTGTAACCATCCAAGCCATGTATAAACCGCGTAGACACCGCGCAGAGGATCATCGGGAGCGAGTAGTTCAAGCTCTTCATGCGAACTATTCTCAACTTTTAGGCGAACGCCAAGGGCGAGACGAATGTCATTGATTGCACCAAGCCAGGCATTTGCATTCTCGTGATCTAAATCAACAGTTCCATCATCAGAAGATTTCAGATGAATGCGCATTGAAATGGCGTGTGCTTGCTTCTTCTGCCGCAGAGTTGATTCGGTATAGCGACGGAATTCTGATGCATCAACGGAATCTGCGTACGCATTCGGCAACAATCGGTGAAGTACTTCATCCTCGGGCGGAGAGTCATGAGAAGTGATTCCAACCATCGCAGCCAGTGGATCATCATGGCCATGATCCGTTCGTTCAGCTAAGAGTTCAATGATTTGTTCGCAGAGATTAAGAAGAACTTCCTTTTCGCTATCTGCAAAATGAGCTATATAAGAATGATCGCCATGGCGTTTAAAACCCTCGGTAGCGGTCATAGCTGATCGCCGCGTTGCAAAGTAGCCCACAGACCGTATTCGTGGAGACGAGCGACATCATGTTCCATCTCTTCGCGACTTCCAGTCGAGACGATTGCCTTGCCCTCATTGTGAACTTGCAACATTAATTCGGTTGCACGCGCCTTTGAATAACCGAATAGCTCCATAAAGACGTAGACAACATAAGTTTGCAGATTTACTGGGTCATCCCAGACGATAGTGACCCAAGGTGTATCCCCTGAAAAGATTGCCCGGATTTCTTCTTCAATCTTATCCGCAGTCTTTACCATCACCGGATAATGATATTGAAAGTAGGACTACTTATTGCTCCCCAGTTCAGATCTGCCGGCACAGTAACTCGAAGAGTCGCTACCCCTCGTGGCTGCGCGCCAAGAGTCAATGTAAATGAACCCTGAGCATCAGTAGTTACTGGTTGGCCAACAAGTTGCCACTGCTTACCGACTAATTTTTCGACCTGAACTACCGCACCTTCAGAACGTGGGCGGATACTTCCAGTCAACGTCAGCGGTTCATTGGTGCGCACCGAACCGGGTACAGAGACCGTCATAGTGCGATTGACCGTAACTGCCATTTCTGCGCCGACACCTTCACTGCGTTCCCACGTTGCATCAGAGAAGACGCGGACAGTGGTTGCTTTGCCAAGTATGACCGCCTTCTCAATTCGCCCCTCGATATCCGTGGTTGCAGTCGCCAACGTTCGCCACGTTGATTCGCCAAGAGATTTGCCTTCAATGCGAACAGGAATATTTGCAACAGGTGACTTATCTTTTATTGAGAATGTTGCAGAGACAACAATTGGGTTCCCATATTCAACGTTTGCCTTATCAATAGCCGAAGTGACGCTAACGCGATCTGGCGCTATCTGCTTAGCAACGTTACGAACGTATTCGGTTGCAAGCGGCTCTTGCATTCCCAAAGTCCATGCAGTGATTCCACCAAGTCGATACTTGTCAACCATGGCAGCACGCATTTCCCAGCTGCGTGCATCTTGATACCAGGCTGTGCGCGTTGCTGTACAAGTCGTTGCAAGACCTGTCGCGGTTTGGCCGTTATATGTCTTTTGGTAAGTAAAAGTACTCTCGCCAAATTGTTCATTGAACGTTGGTGTAGTTCCATAAGTTTCAGCCAATGAAAGTGCGTTACGCATTACAAAAGTTGCCGCCTTTGCACCAACTTTGACCGAATTTGCTAGGTTTGAAGGACAGACACCAGTAACAGCAGTTACCCAATCTCGACCATAACCGGGTACTCCGACATACACCTTTGAAGCAGGCATAATTGAAATTGCATACTTAACCGTTCGCTCTGTCCATGCGAGTGGACCAATCGGACCTACCTTTGAAACAGAGTAGTCATAAGTCATGATGCGCAAGCGATCTATGTAAGGCGCTATCTCTGCCCAGGCATAGACAAAATAGCCCTTCTGTTTCTCATTTGGATCCCACACATAAGGAGTCGAAACTGAGAGCACTTTGTTCTCAGCCTTGAGAGCTGCGCTCAGTTCTTTAACCAGCGCCACCCAGTTCGGAGCAGTCGACTTCCATGTTGTATTTCCATCGACAAAGGCAAAACCTTCAAAATCTAAATCAATACCGTCGTAATTATGTTTACGAATTAATTCCATAAGCGCGTTAATTATTTGTGCTCGCGATGCTGGTGACTTTAGAAGCCCTGCCAAAACAAGCTTCTCCATACCATCCGTAATGGTTGGAATAATTGTGAAGCCTGCGCTCTTCAGCGCGGTTAATGGTTGATCAATCGGGACACTGGGGTTGGCAGGTGCATATAGATCAGTAACAACTGCAACTTTATTCTTGCCATCAAATTTAAGGGTGTACCAAAATGGCATGACCTCTTTTATGATATCGGCGTTATTAAGCGCATCAGGCAGCGAAGTTTTCATTGAGTAATAAGGAATCCACCCAGTCAGAATTTTACGTGGAGTGTTCTCAGCCCTTGCAATTGGCGCAGTCAAGCTAAGAAGAAGAAATGAGGCAAGTACTGCTCTAAATAACTTAGATCCAATCATTTCGACTCGGTTAACTCTGGCCTGTAGGGCCGTTGGGGTCACGACGCAACTTATTCTTGATAGCACTGGTGAGATATCCACCGTATTCGCGATCGAGCGCCCAAACATTAAGTAAGAAACAGATTACGCATATAACTTTGAGGCCAATCGGAAATGGTCCCGTGACAAAGAAAACGCTGAGAGAAATTCCAAAGAAGTTGATAAGACCCATGACAATTCGGCGAATAATTTTTAGCGCTAAATGTTCAGTCAATCGCCTAGCTCTCTTTGAAGAAAGGGCTAGCGAAAGTGGTCCACTTAAGAGAAGGCCATAGATAATGATGGCCACTACGAGCGCGAGCGATTCCACGATCTTCTCCTATGGGTTAAGCGGTTTCCAAGCTGTATGAGTCGTTGCAAAGAGTGCCATATCAATCTGCCGACCGTCGTCACGTGTGACCTTGTTGCGCAAGATTCCTTCTTTTTCGAAGCCAGCCTTCATGAGAACTTTCTGTGAAGCCTCATTATCGACATCTACCAAGCCATCAATGCGACGAAAACCAAGAGTTGCGAAACCATAATCGGAAATCATCATTGCAGCCGTTGTGCCGATTTCCTTTCCTCGCATTGATTTCTCTATCCAATAACCAATTTCAGCTGTGTGGTTCTTGATGTTTATTGTGTGTAGCGAGATAACTCCAGCAAACTTCTGATCTCCACCATTTCCGTGCTCAATCACAAAGCGAAGTTCGCGTCTTTCGGCAAGGCTAAATGGGTCAGAGCGCACAAATTCAATTGCGTGGTCGATTGTGTACTTGGCTGGAACGGTTGTGAAGGCAGGAATGAGTGGATCCTGACAAGCTTTATAGATATCGTCTATGTCAGACTCATTACTTGGCCGAAGAGTTACTAGGCCATAAGTAAGGGTAGGGATTTCACTCGGCCACCAAATCATGAATTAACCGACTAGTTCGGAGTCGCGGTTTCGTGAAGGATCATGGGTGCAACTTAAATTTGATGGAAGTTCTGCACATGAGTCACAGAGCAAGATTAGTTGATGACAAGAAGCAGTGTCGCAATTTCTAAAAGTCTTTGTAGGTGCGCAGCATTTTTCGCACTCGCCAATTACCTTCGCTTTATCTGAGAAATCCATTGTCATACGGTCATCGAAGACGTATAGAGAGCCTTCCCAGGCGCCTTGATCACCAAAACGTTCGCCATATTTAACGATGCCGCCATTGATTTGATAGACCTCATTGAATCCACGATTTTTCATAACAACGGAGAGAATTTCGCAGCGGATTCCACCTGTGCAATATGTGACTACTGGCTTATCTTTAAGGTGGTCATACTTGCCACTCTCAATTTCCTTGACAAAGTCACGTGAAGTGCTGACATCAGGAACGACTGCATTTTTAAACTTTCCGATCTTTGCCTCGTATGCATTACGCCCATCGAAAAAGACAACCTCATCGCCACGCTCTTTAACGAGTTCATCTACTTGATCAGGACGCAGATGTATTCCGCCACCAACAACACCATTCTTATCAACCTGAATTTCACCAGGATTTCCAAATGCAACAAGCTCTTCCTTAACGACTACGCGAAGGCGAGGAAAATCATTTCCTGTTCCTTCAGACCATTTAAATACAGTCTTCTTAAAACCAGAATATCGACGAGTTGCAGTAACGTATTTCTTCACATCAGCCATTTTTCCGCCAACTGTTCCATTAATTCCGTGGGGAGAAATCAAAATTCTGCCTTTGAGATTTAAGGATTCGCAGAGATTTTTCTGCCAGAGCAGTACCGCCTCTGGGTCGGCAATAGGCGTAAAGCAGTAGTACAGAACCACCTTATTGAGCTTCGGCGCGTGCTTGTTCACACGGGCATTCTAACGCGGCTACCCACAGTAAGAAAAACCTCCTTCTTGCTGACAAATTTCGCGATTTATTTTTCTTTTCCACAGCCGCGCATACCTACATGCCTGTATTTATCCTTCTCTGTCAGCGCCGCCTCTCATGATGCACCTATGACAACAGCCAAGCTCCACGATGTAGAAGAGGCATCTGCAACTGTTGCGCGCTTACTCACTGCACTTCCCTGTGCTCAAACAATGCTCCAACTAGAACAGATTGATCCCTTCGCGCTCTCTCCAAGCGATCGCATTGACTATCTCTCAGCTCTTGAGCGACAAGATGGCTGGCTCTATGCCCTCAAGCAACGTGCAATCACTGCTGTTGCCGGCTTTACACCCTCTATTGGAAACGGAGCGTTGGCGGGAGTAGATGAAGTAGAGCGCGAAGATATCTCAACCGCGCTGCGATTAGCGCCGGCTACTGCGCAATCACGTATCGATATCGCTCGAACCCTTGTCAATAGCTTGCCACAGACTTGTTCAGCCTTAGCCACCGGCGAAATCTCATCTGCACATGCCACAGTTATTGCGCGCGAGACAGCACTTGCAATCCGCGATGGTGCTCCAGAGTCAACAATTTTTCACATTGAAGAGCGTGCACTAGCCTATGCCGAATTTCATACCCCAGGACAAGTCGCTAATTTAGTGCGTACACAGATCGCTAAGTTAGCCCCAGAAGAGTTCGAAGAGAGCGTTACCAAAGCGCAATCACTTCGCCGCGTCTCTTGCTACAACGATGCCGATGGAATGTCTACCGTGGTTGCAATTCTTCCCGCTGCTGATGCACAAATTGTCATCAACTCTATTGAAGCATTCATCCTTCGTCAGAACCAGAGCGAGGATAACGCGAGCCGAAACGAACCTAACCGCACTGCGGATCAAAAGCGTGCTGATGCCTTGACTGCTATTTGTGCAACTGTCCTTAGCGATCTCTCATTAACTGTTGCTGCACATCGCCGCCCACTCACTATCAATGTCACTGTAGATCTACCAACTCTCCTTGGGCTTGCCGAAAATCCTGGACAACTTGCAGGTTACGGAGCCATTCCTGCCTCTGTTGCCCGCCACCTAGCAAGTGATGCCAGTTGGAAGCGATTTATCACTGAGCCGCAGAGCGGAAACTTGCTTGACTTTGGTCGTGAAAGTTATCAACCGCCGCAAGCACTGAAAGATTTTCTGATTGCCCGCGATCGCACTTGTCGCTTTCCAGGATGTCGCCGATCGGCGCTTCTCTCCGATCTCGATCATGCCCAAAGTTGGGATAACGGAGGCGCAACATCTCCCGACAATATTGGCGCTCTCTGTCGAAGACACCACCGTTTAAAAACTCATGATGGGTGGCAGATCGAAAGCTTTCCTGATGGCTCATGCACCTGGACTTCACCTCTTGGCAAGCGATATTTCACCCCTGCCAGGCCTTTGAGCGAGCCCATCTGAAGTTGCAGGTAGTTGAAAGTTCAACTACCTTTCATCTATTCCTTTCGAGATTCGGAGCCTTCCGTGCCAGCAGTAACAGTCAGTGACATCACCATCTTGCCTCGCATCAGTGATGCAACACAGCTACGTGCACGACGCGTGCAGAGCATTACAACTGCGCCGCAAGGTTATGAAGGTGAAGGCTTTCCAGTTCGTAGCGCATTTGCAGGCGTTGATTTAGCACTTCTTGATCCATTTATTCATTTGGATCAGATGGGTGAAGTTGAATACGCACCAGGTGAACCAAAAGGAACTCCCTGGCATCCAC